>DATEMN010000076.1:0-23748 GCA_035275565.1 Pseudonocardiaceae bacterium
CTACACCGCGGCGGACGCGAAGGACGAGCGCGAACTGCCCGGCGAGTACCCCTTCACGCGCGGTCCGTACGAGACGATGTACCGCGGCCGCCCGTGGACGATCCGACAGTACGCGGGGTACGGCTCGGCGGAGGAGACGAACCGGCGCTTCCACTACCTGCTGGAGCGCGGCCAATCGGGGCTGTCGGTGGCCTTCGACCTGCCGACCCAGATGGGCTACGACTCCGACGAGGCGATCGCGCACGGCGAGGTCGGCAAGGTCGGGGTGGCCATCGACTCGATCGAGGACATGCGGGCGCTGTTCGACGGTATCCCGCTGGACGAGGTGTCGACCTCGATGACTATCAACGCCCCCGCGGCCCTGTTGTTGTTGCTGTACCAGTTGGTGGGCGAGGAGAACGGGGTGGCGGGGGATCGCTTGACCGGGACGGTTCAGAACGACGTGCTCAAGGAGTACATCGCTCGGGGCACCTACATCTACCCGCCGGCTCAGTCGTTGCGGCTCACGTCGGACATCTTCGCCTACTGCCAGGCCGAGATCCCGCGCTGGAACACCATCTCGATCTCCGGTTACCACATGGCCGAGGCGGGCGCGAACCCCGCGCAGGAGATCGGGTTCACGCTCTCCAACGGGGTGCAGTACGTGCAGGCCGCGTTGGATGCCGGGATGGCCGTCGACGAGTTCGCGCCGCGGTTGTCGTTCTTCTTCGTCTCCCGCACCACGGTGTTGGAGGAGGTCGCGAAGTTCCGCGCCGCGCGGCGGCTCTGGGCACGGATGATGAGGGAGCGTTTCGGCGCGCGCCACCCGAAGTCGCTGATGCTGCGGTTTCACACCCAGACCGCCGGGGTGCAGCTGACCGCTCAGCAGCCCGAGGTCAACTTGATCAGGGTCACCGCGCAGGCGATTGCGGCGATCTTCGGTGGGACCCAATCGTTGCACACCAACGCCTACGACGAGGCGATCGCGCTGCCCACCGACAAGGCAGCCCGGTTAGCCCTGCGCACCCAGCAGGTGCTGGCTTACGAGACCGACCTGACGTCCACCGTGGATCCCTTTGCCGGCTCCTACGCCATCGAGGCGATGACCGACGAGGTCGAGGCCGCCGCGGTGGCCTTGATCGAGCAGGTGGACTCGCTGGGTGGTGCGGTGGCTGCCATCGAAGTGGGTTTCCAGAAGTCGGAGATCGAGAAGACCGCGTACCGCACTGCCGGTGAGATCGACTCCGGGGACCGAGTCGTGGTCGGGCTCAACCGCTACCGGCTTGATGCCGAGGACCCGTACCAGCCGCTGCGGGTGGACCCCGCGATGGAGGACGGCGCCCGCGCCCGGCTTGCCGTGCTGCGCTCGTCGCGATCATCCACTGAGGTCGATCGTGCTCTGGACGAGCTGCGCAAGGCCGCGGCGGGCAATGCCAACGTGCTGTACCCGATGAAGCGAGCGCTGGCCGCTCGCGCCACCGTGGGTGAGGTCTGTCACAGCCTGCGTGAGGTGTGGGGTACCTACCTGCCCTCCGAGATTTTCTGATCCGAAGACCTCCGTCCTCCGTATCACAGGATGTATCCGGAGGATCGCCCACCGTCCTCTTCTTCTACAGGGAGCAGCCGCAACCGCAGATGATGACGGCTGGCGGGCCGGTTCAAGTCCCAGCCTCCGCCGAACGGGGATGTTTTGATCGTGTGCAGTAGTCAGCGATGGCCAATCGGAGACGGTGAGCAACCGCACGGCGATTGGTGTCACCCACATTGCCACTTCGTACCGCCGATCGGGCAGAATCTGCACATGAGTGCGGCGGCTACGGCCTGTGCCGCCGCCATCGAGCGGCGGGCGACGGACATGCGCACGCTGCCCTGGCCCTGGGGAGCGCCCAACATCGTTCCCGGGAACACGTCGGCGTTGTATGATCCGCGAGCGTCTGACGACGAGTCCCTGCAACAGCGGAAGACTCGGCTACCGGCCTCCTTCAGTGCTGAGGCGTTGGCCACCGGGTATACCCACGAGGTGACCCAGGTTTCGCGGCTGGAAGGCCCCTACCGTCAGCTGGTACGCCTCCAGCGTCATCGACTAATAGGCAGCGGGTGCCGGTGCCGTGTGGCCCGGGCACCCGCCGCCGGAGGTGCCGTGTGACCGCACTGGAATCCCCTCTGCTGCTCTCAGCCGGGGCACTCTCATTCGCCCCGCCGGACATCGCAGCCGGTCGTGGTCCGTCCTGGTTGGACGGATGGCTGGCGGCTCACGGCGCCGACCTGCTCGCTTGGCGCAGGCACATCCATGCCCACCCCGAACTCGCCTTCCACGAGCATGGCACCACCGCATTGATCGTTTCGCACCTCACCCGTGCTGGCCTGACTCCGACGTTGCTGCCCGGGGGCACCGGCCTGGTCTGTGACATCGGTACCGGCTCGCGATGCGTGGCGCTGCGCGCCGACCTCGACGCGCTGCCCCTGCGGGAGGCCACCGGGTTGCCGTTCTCCTCCACTGTGGACGGCGTGATGCACGCCTGCGGGCACGACGCACACACCGCGATCTTGCTCGGCGTGGCGCTCGCCCTGGCGTCGGCCCCGCCGCTGTCCGGCCGGATCCGGGTGATCTTCCAGCCGGCTGAGGAGGTGATGCCCGGTGGTGCATTCGATGTGCTCGCCGCCGATGCTCTGTCCGGTGTGGACCACGTCTTCGCGCTGCACTGCGACCCTCGGGTGCCGGTCGGCCGGATCGGCACCCGGGTCGGGCCGATCACTTCGGCGGCTGACCTGATCGAGCTGCGGCTGTCCTCGCCTGGGGGGCACACGTCGCGACCGCATCTCACCGCCGATCTGGTGCACGCGCTCGGTACCGTGATCACCGGTCTGCCGGCGTTGCTGTCCCGGCGGGTCGACCCACGCTCGGGCACCGTGCTCGTGTGGGGCACGGTGCAGGCCGGTCAGGCCGCCAACGCCGTCCCCCGGGAGGGGCTGCTGCGCGGCACGCTGCGTACCGGGGACCGCGAGGTCTGGGTCGATCTGGAGTTACTGGTCCGTGAGCTGGTTGACGCCCTGCTCGCGCCCACCGGGGTCGGGTTTAACCTGCGACACGTCCGCGGCATGCCGCCGGTGGTCAACGAACCGGTCAGCACCCGGATGCTCCGTGACGGTATCGCCGCGGCGATCGGCGCCGATGCCCTGGTCGGGTCCGAACAGTCCTCCGGTGGTGAGGATTTTGGCTGGTACCTTGAGCGGGTGCCAGGGTCCTTGTGCCGTCTCGGGGTATGGTCGGGCGAAGGCCCACAGCACGATCTGCATCGGCCCGCCTTCACCCTTGATGAGCGCGCATTGCCGCTGGGTGTGCGGGTGATGGTGCACGCCGCCCTGGCGGCCCTCGCCTAGCTCTCTCCCGGCGTGTCGTGCGTGAGGAATCCTCATGGTTACCGAGCCTTCCGTCGAGTGCTGCCACCAGCGAGGGCACGTGCTCGACTCGATCTTCCACGGTGCCGGCTACGCCACTGCCGCCAGCCGCCAGATTTTCTGTGACCGCTGCCGCCTGCAGCGGTGGTTGTACGTCGAGGCGACCCTGGCCACCAGTCAGGCTGAACTGGGGATGATTCCCGCCGAGGCGGCCGGCGAGATCTCTCGGGCGTGCCAACCCGGGCGCATCGACCTGGACTCACTGTCCCCCGAGTTTCGCCAGACGGGCCACTCCCTCGTGCCGCTGCTGCGCGGGCTTCAGGCGGCCTGCCAGGGGACGGCGGGCGAGTTCATCCATTACGGAGCGACCACCCAAGACATCCAGGACACTGCCCAGGCTCTCGAGATGCGCGAGGTGCTCGACAAGGTCGAGCAGGATCTGGTCAGCGCAGTGCAGCGGCTGGTCGAGCTGGCGGTCACCCACCGGGACAATGTGATGGTGGGTCGTACTATGTCCCAGCCGGCCCTTCCCATCACCTTCGGCCTCAAGGTGGCGAGTTGGATCGATGAGCTGCTTCGCCAGGCCGAGCGCATCGAAGAGATGCGCGGCCGGGCGCTCGTGGTCGAGCTTTTCGGCGGCGCGGGCACCATGGCCGGCTTTCACGGCCGCGGTCGTGAGCTCGTGGAACGGTTCGCGGCGCGACTGGAGCTCGGTGTGCCGACTGTGGGCTGGCATACCGCGCGAGACCGGGTGGCCGAGTTCACCGTGAACCTGGCCATGCTCGCGGCAACGCTGGCCCGGATCGCCGAGGAGGTCCGCGTATTGTCCCGGCCGGAGCTGGGGGAAATGGCGGAAGGCTGGGAATACGGGCGCGTGGGCAGCAGTACAATGCCCCATAAGCGCAACCCGGAACGTTCCGCGCAGGTGGTCGTTCTCGCCAGACTCGCCAGGGCCAACGCCATGCTCGGAATCGAGAGCATGATTCAGGAACACGAACGGGACACCCGAGGCCTGCGGATCGAGTGGGTGGCGGTGGCGGACGTATCCCACCACACCCTGGCCGCCCTGGCGATTCTGGGCGAGATCCTGGAGGGCCTGCAGGTCTACGAGGAGCGCATGGCCGAGAATGCCTACGAGGCGGCCGAGGCGATCTGCTCGGAGGCTCTCATGCTCGCCCTCGCCAGCCGGATCGGCAAGCAAAGCGCCCACACCTTCGTCTACGAGGTGAGCCAGCACGCCCAGAGCCACGGCCGGTCTCTTCGAGCGTCGCTGCTCGCGCGGGCCGAGGTCGCGTCCTGGCTAGGAGCCGAGGAACTCGACCGGCTTCTCGACCCGGCCCGTTACGTCGGAGACGCTGGCGATCTCGTCGACCGGTCGGTCGAGCAGGCCCGGCGCTGGCTGGCCGGGCGTCGACCGGGACGGGCAGATTTCAGCACCAGTGATCCGGAGCTCACGGTATGAAAGACTTCCTCCGATTCGACGGCGCGCACGCCACGCAGGCCGAGATTCAGTACCACAGCCCGGAGATGGTGCAGCAGCGGGAGCATCTGCGCGCTTTGCTGGCGCTTTCCCCCGGGCAACGGGTGCTCGACATCGGCTGCGGGCCGGGGATCTTGGCCAAGGAGATGGCGCGGGAGGTCGGGCCGACCGGCGAGGTCTGCGGTATCGATGTCAGTGAATCCATGCTGGCCTTGGCCGAGCAGCGGTGCGGTTCCGAGGACCGGGTGACCTTGCGGCCAGGGCGAGCCGAAAGTATCCCCTTCGGGAACGAGGAGTTCGACGCGACGATCGCCGTCCAGGTCTATGAGTATGTGCCCGATGTCGAACGCGCCCTTGCTGAGTTGTTCCGAGTGCTGCGACCCGGCGGGCGAGCTGTGATCCTCGACACCGACTGGGACTCATTGGTGTGGTACACCGAGGATCGGGCCAGAATGCGAGGCATCCTCGAGCTCTGGGACGGCCATTTAGCCGACCCCAGGTTGCCCGAGCGTCTAGGGTATCTGCTGAGCCGAGCGGGTTTCGAAGAGGAGAGCTTGACGACACTGACTTTCCTCAACCGAGAATGCCACGAAGGCACCTACAGTTTCTGGTTGATCGGGTTCGTTGAGTCGTTCGTGGGTGACCAGGGCGGAGTCAGTCTGGAGGAGACGCGTGCCTGGGGTGCGGAGCTGCGTGCGCTGGCGCGCGAGCAACGTTACTTCTTCAGTCTCGACCGTTACGTCTTCACGGTGCGCCGCCCGGAGAGGTGAGCGTTCAGCCCTGGGTGCGCTCGAACTCGCGCATGAACTCCACCAGCGCCGCCACCCCCTCCATGGGCATGCCGTTATAGATTGAGGCGCGCACACCGCCCACCGTGCGGTGACCTCGTAATGCCAGTAGTCCCTGCGCCGCGCTGTGCTCGAGGAATTTTGCAGTGAGGGATTCGTCACGAAGGTGGAATGTGACGTTGGTGATGGAACGGTGATCCTCGAGCGCGGTAGGTCGGTAGAATCCGGAGCGGTCCAGCTCCCGATACAGTAGGTCTGCCTTCGCGTTGTTGACGGCTTCTACCGCGTCCAGCCCGCCCTGCTCTAGGATCCATTCCAGGATCAGGGCCATCACGTAGATGCCGAACATGTTCGGCGTATTGTACAGTGACTGGCTCTCGGCATAAACTTGGTAGTTCAGCAAGAGTGGTGTCTCGGGCAGGGCGTGGCCCAGGAGGTCGTCGCGGATGACCACTAGCGCCAGGCTCGAAGGTCCCAGGTTTTTCTGGAAACCGGCGTAGGTGATCCCGAGCTGGGAATGGTCCAACCGGCGCGACAAGATGTCGGAGGTGGCGTCGACGACGAGGGGCAACGCGAATCCCGTCGGGAAGTCGTTCCACCGGGTACCGTAAACCGTGTTGTTGCTCGTGATGTGCAGGTACGCGGCATCGGCCGGACAGCTGTACGGAGGTACGACCGGGATCCGGTCGAAGCCGGTATCGGCGCTGCTGGCGACGACTGTCGTGGTGCCGTAGCGGGTACCCTCTGCGCGAGCCTGCTGTGCGAACAAGCCGGTCTCGACGTAGCAGGATAACCGTGTCGCGGAGCGGGCGATGATGTTGAGAGGTACCGCTGAGAACTGCATTCGGGCGCCGCCGTGAACAAAGAGGACGTAGTAGTCGTCGGGTAGCCCACTCAGCTCCCGGAACAGCTCGATCGCGTTATCGAGCACATCCCGGAACATTGGACTTTTATGGCTGACCTCGATGATTGAGGCGCCGATTCCGTGGTAGTCGAGAAATTCATCGTGAATGCGCCGCATAACCGCCCGCGGTAGCATCGCCGGCCCTGCGCAGAAGTTATACACCTCCATAGCCGCGCCCTTCTCGGCACCGTATCAGGCGACTCAGCCCAACCTGAGTCGCTCAATGAGCGTGTCGATGCCGTGTTCGCGAACGACGCGGACCGCGTCGGCCGCCGGGCACGTTTCGTGCTCGAGCCGCTGGGCCAGGGGGGCGAGCGCCTCCGGCGGTGCTACCGGTTTAGCTGCCAGCGCGCCGACAGCCAGATCGAGCGCCGCCGTTCCCCACTCCCTGAGCGGGCGCTCCTGGATGCGGGCCGCCCAGCCCCGCGTCAGCACTTCGGCCGTGCACGCCCTGACCTCCTCCAGGGTCCATCCCTCGACGAGGGCGCGGCACCCCTCGATGTCCTGTAGCCAGGCGAGGAACATGGCCAACCAGGAGAAGCCCTCGTGCCGGGCCATGGACGGGAGGTGGCGGATCTCGATGAAGCTACCGCAGCCTTGATCGACCAGGACTGACTCGGCCCGGTCGGCGGCAACCGCCTCGACGATGTCTGCGACGGCCACACCTTCGTCCAGCCGAACCTTGACCCGTACGGCAGGCCAGTAGAAGATCAGGCCGGTTGCCAGATCGGCGGCCGTGCAACTCAGGGTTGCCTTCTCACCGCCCAAGTCGATGAATGTCGCCTGGCCTGCCGAGGCGAAGTCGGCTGTGGTCAGCCCTTCCTCGACCGGATAGTAGATTCTTCCGTCCCGCTTGATCTCGAAGAGCGGGAGCGACCATGCCTCGCGCATGTAGTCGGCCAGGCTGGTGTAGTAGCGGCGGGGAATGTGCAGACGGTGGGCGAAGAAGGGGTTGCACTCGGCTAGCGCCGTGTAACCTTTGACGCGGAGCGAGAGCCAGGGTTGGATCCGGCCGCCGAAGACGGATGAGTTGGCCCCCCACGCCCAGATCAACGGCGACAGCTTGATCAACGTGTTGCACGATGTGACGATCTGCGACAGGGGGACATCGACGTTGAACTGCAATGCCGCGAAACCTGGCCAGGCGTCGAAAGCATAGTGACTCGGGTACCGTTCCACCAAGGTGGCGAACAACTCGTAGTGATCCTTGCCTGCGATGTAGGCACGTCCGAGCGTTTCGGTTTTCGGTTGGCACCCATAGCCCAACACCGACAACCTTTGCGACGCCAACGCGGGAAGGAGCACTGAGTCGAGGCACTCGTTCCAGGCTGCTTGCGCGCTGGCGAATCCTTCCCTCGGAGGGAAGGCGACTTCGAGAGTGCAGACACCGTAGTCGGTCCCCACGTCCAGAGTTCCGCCGTCCTGTGGCCGCTTCGCTCCCAGGAGCGCCCCGCTCAGGGTATCGAAGTACGGCTCGAAGTTGTCCTGCTCGACGAGGTGACGGAATACGGCCTGGACGGCAGGGTAACTCGCGGCGACGCCCTGCCGATCGACGACCGGCAACTCCGACTCAATGCCGATCTTCATCCGACTCCACCTTTACGGTGATCTCCAGCCCGTCGCCGACGCCGAGCACCTGGCTGCGTGTGTCGCGTCGACGGCCTATGTGGTCACGATACTCGGCGATAACGGCGGCGTTTTTGCGCGGCGTCAGGATGTTGTCTGCCACGATCATGCCACCTGGTCGCAGCATCGGCCAGCACACGTCGAAGTCGCGAATGTAGAGCTCCTTCCAGTGGTCCAGGAGCACGAGGTCGAGCTGAGCTGGGATGTGAGCAATCAGGTCGGCGGCATCCCTTGACGTCAGCTCGACCACCGAATCCAGTCCGGCCGCCTTCAGGTTCATCTTCTGCTCGTCCTGCTTATCGGTGTCGACCTCGATGGAGTAGAGCCGGCCAGCCGTGGCTCGGACAGCGTCGGCCAGCCAGATGGTCGAATAGCCCACCGAACCGCCGATTTCGATGACGGTGCGTGCGTTCATGGCGCGAACGAGCATGTTGAGCAGCAGGCCCACCTGCGGGCCCACGTCCAACATGAAGGAGCCGGCCTGTCCGCGCAACGCCGTTCCTCCCATGGTTCGCAGTGTTTCCAGCGCCTCCTGTTCGTGGCGAGACCGGGTGTCCAGGACGCCCAACACCGACTTGACCTGGGAGTCCAAACCTCCGATGATCTCTCTCATGCTTGGAGGTCGAAGAGGCGACGCGCGTTGTCGCAGAGCATCTTGCGCTTCACAGTCTCCCCTATATCGTTCCGGTCGGTCAGGCTCGTCACTGCGCCGGGGAAGCGCGCATCGAAATGCGGGAAGTCGCTGCAGAACAAGAGCGTATCCTCCAGCCCGTGCTCGATCATGACGGGCAGAAGTAGATCTTCGGATTCGGTGCCGAGAAAGCACTGGCGTTTGAAGTAGGTGCTGGGCTTCTCCGGAAGCAGGGGGCGGTCCTTGGCGAACTGCTCGACATGGTCGTCCATCCTGTTGAGCCAGAACGGCGCCCAGGTAGCGCCGCTTTCCATAAAGGCAAAGCGCAATGTGGGAAACCGTTCCATGACGCCACCGGTGATGAGTAGCAGCACTGCCATCATGTGTT
The DNA here is from genome assembly GCA_035275565.1 of Pseudonocardiaceae bacterium. Lineage (GTDB taxonomy): Bacteria > Actinomycetota > Actinomycetes > Mycobacteriales > Pseudonocardiaceae. The sequence goes on from DATEMN010000076.1 coordinate 9,196, forward strand.
CGAAGGGGTGGCTCACCATGTGACCCTGCATGGTGTCGTGCGTCCGTTCCGTGCCGATTCTGGGGATCTTGGCGACGCCGAACCCCTCGTGAAACGCCACTGCGATCCCGTGCCGCGCACAGCAGGCCCACAGGGCGTCGTAGCTAGGGTCATCGATGTTCATCCCGGCGACGGTGTTCGGTCGTAGAGTGATCACTCGGATCCCCTTGGCGTGGACTCGCTGCAGCTCGTTGACGGCGAGGACCAGGTCGTGTTGCGGAAGGACCGCGACGGGGTTGAGGCGATCGGTATCCTCCGAGCAGTAGTGGATCACCCAGTCGTTGTACGCCTTAGCGATCTCGAGCGCGAAAGCCGAGCTACGCAGCGCCGGCAGGAGGCCGAGTACCTTTGAGGGGAAGATATAGGAGCGGTCGATCCCTTCGTGGTTCATTGCGGCGAGCCGGTCCTTGGGGTCAAGGCCGCCCCTTTTCAGCGCGTCGAGCACATCCACGGCGGCGGGGTCCTGCATCGCCCAACTCCCGGGAGTATAGGTAGCGCCCTGAGTCTCGCCGAACCACGCGGCCTGCGTGGGATGGCCGTGAAAAGTGGCCGAGGGTGACTCGATGATGCGCCCTTCTGCTCTTAGCAGGCCCTCATGGTAACGAGGCATCCACTCGTGGTACCTGTCCGGCAGGCTGCTCCGCCACCAACTGTCGGAGTCAGGTAACACAATGTGACTATCGGCGTCGATGACGGTATACTGAGAGTTCGGCTTCTTCATGAACCTCGTCCCTTTCGGAGTATTTCACCACGTTCGAGAGCGCGATGAATCACGCGTCTATGCGTTTAATCGAGGCCGTGGCTAATGATCTACGAAGATACTGTCCGTGGTCTATGAAAGCAACCGTGTGCGCGGAGGTGGCGCGCCGGGCAGGAGCTGGACATGTCAGGAAGGTCAGGGGCCAATACCAGTGCAAGGGCGACTGCGCAACTCGGCGACGTAGTCCTCCGGAGCGCCGGCCGCTTCGGCGGCATCAGCGATGACCCCAAGATAGCGTGCTGAAGGCATCCCGCCTTCGTAGGCATCGAGCACGTAGAGCCAAGCGAGAACCGAGCCGTCCAGGGTGTGCACCCGCAGTCGCAGCTTCTTGTGCAACCCGAAGTCGCCACCCTCCCAGCGGTCGAGCAGTTTCTCGTCCTCCGGGGTGACGTCGTAGACCACGACGAACACCTGGGAGAGGGGGTCCTCGACGATGGTGGCCAGCGCCCCCTCCCAGCCGAGGTCCTCGCCGCCGAAGGTCAGCCGCCACCCGATCAGCCACCCGGTCACCGCCGTCGGCGAGTGCGGAGCACGCTGCATCATCTGTGCTGGGTCCATGTTGGACCCGTAGGCGGCGTAGAACGGCACGCGCGACAGCGTAGTCGTCAGGCCATCTGCCCCTGCGCTGCCGCATTGCTCACACCGCGCGCACGACCGTGTACTCCTTGTGCTGGCGGCAGGGCAACCCCGCGGCGGGCTCATGCGTCTTACCGGTCACCAGCGTGCATGAGGAGGTTGCGATGCGGATCGTTGCCTGCGGGCTGATCGTGGCAGCGGCCATGGTGGCTGCCGCCCCGGTGACCATGGCCGACGAGGTGACCATGGCCGACGAGCAGGTCGGCGAGTCTGGTTCGGGCAGCCAGGCGGCGCCACAGGCTGAGGTGAGCCTGCTGGCGGTGTCGCTCACCGTCGGCGGTGCGGTCGCCACGATCGGATCCGGTGCGGCGTTGGCGTTGGCCCGACGCCGCTCAGTCAACCGTCTACCCAGTTGAGGGTCCGGCTGACCGCTTTGCGCCACTGCGCGTAGAGGTCCTCGCGTCGTTGCGGATCCATCGCTGGGCTCCACTGCCGGTCGGCTGCCCAGTTGTCCCGGATCTCCGCCTCGCCCGACCAGAACCCGATCGCGAGTCCGGCCGCGTAGGCGGCGCCCAGCGCGGTGGTCTCGCTGACCACCGGCCGGATTACCGGGACGGCCAGAATGTCGGCTTGGAACTGCATCAGCAGCTCGTTGCCCACCATCCCGCCGTCCACCTTCAACGAGTTCAGCGCCACCCCTGAGTCGGCGTTCATCGCGTCGAGCACCTCTCGGGACTGGAACGCGGTGGCCTCCAATGCCGCCCTGGCCAGGTGTCCTCGGGTGGCGTAGCGGGTCAGGCCGACGATGGCACCGCGGGCGTCGGGGCGCCAGTGTGGGGCGAACAGGCCGGAGAATGCGGGCACGAAGTAGATCCCGCCGTTGTCCTCGACGGTCGCCGCGACCTCCTCGATCTCAGCGGCCGACGAGATCATGCTCAGGTTGTCCCGCAGCCATTGCACCAGCGACCCGGTGACCGCTATCGCGCCCTCCAACGCGTATACCGGGGCCTGCGACCCGATCCGGTAGCAGACCGTGGTCAGCAGTCCGTTACGGCTGCGGACCTGGTCGGTGCCGGTGTTGAGCAGCATGAAATTGCCGGTGCCGTAGGTGTTCTTCGCGTCCCCGACGGACAGGCATGCCTGCCCGAACATAGCCGCCTGCTGATCGCCGAGGATGCCGGCAACGGGCACCCCAGCCAGCTCACTGTGCTCGTGGGCCTGACCGTACACCTCGGACGAGGATCGGATCTCCGGCAACATCGACACCGGGACGCCCATCTCCCCGGCGATGTCCTCATCCCAGGACAGTGTGCCCAGATCCATCAGCAACGTCCGGGAGGCGTTGGTGACGTCGGTCACGTGCAACCCACCGGTCAGGTTCCACAGCAACCAGGTGTCCATGGTCCCGAAGCACAGCTCGCCGTGGTCCGCCCGCTGCCGGGCACCGGCCACGTTGTCCAGGATCCAGCGGATCTTGGGGCCGGCGAAGTAGGTGGACAGCGGCAACCCGGTGCGATCCTGATACCGCTGTGCGCCTGCGTCGCCGCCGAATTCGGCGCATAACCGATCGGTGCGGGTGTCCTGCCACACGATCGCGTGATGCACCGGCTCGCCGGTGCGCCGGTCCCACACCACGGTCGTCTCGCGCTGGTTGGCGATGCCCACCGCAGCGATGTCTGCTGCTGTCAGGCCCGCCTTGGTCAGCGCCCCGGCCATGACCTCCCGAGTGTTGGCCCACACCTCGAGCGGGTCGTGCTCCACCCAGCCGGACTGGGGGAAGTGCTGCCGGTGCTCACGCTGATCGGCTGAGACCACCCGGCCGTCGTGGTCGAAGACCATGCAGCGGGTGGAGGTGGTGCCCTGATCGATCGCCGCAACGTACTGACTCATCGACTCCGAACGCTAGCGGGTTCGGCTGTGAATCACAGATCACTCAAGGCGGCCCACGCCGCATCTGGACCATCATCGAACACGCCGCCGCACTATGGAACGAGGTCGTCCAGCCGACTCGCGACCGCTTCGGCCTCACCACCACCGCCACCCAACTATTACTGGCTTGATCATCCCAGCAACAAGCTCGTTAGCCTCACCGTGCCCGCCGCCTAACCGAACATCACCATGGAACCCGAATCCCGCCAGACCGGTGCCCGTGCCGACTCGGCTCAGCTGCGCGCCGACCTGGATCAAGCCATCACATTCCGGCAGTAAGCCGACCTGGCGCGTCTGCTGCGTCACTGCTCCATGAGACGTTCTGGCACGTTTCGCGCAACGGTTGAGGAGGATGCGGAGTGTCTGTGTTCGAGCTGCCGAGCAATCTCGTGCAGGCTACGGCGGAGGCCGGTGCGGCCGGTTGGGCGCGGGAGTGTCGTCGTCGCGCCTGGATGGCAGTGCTGCCGGTCATCATCGACGACCTGACGCAGCGGTGGTCGCTCGACGTGGGCCGACCCTTCCAACCTGGCGGGGAAACGGCCTGGGTGGCCCCCGCGCGCAACGCAGCCGGGGAGCATCTCGTGCTGAAGGTCGGCTGGCGCCACGACGAGGCGTTGCACGAGGCCGACGGCCTGCTAGCCGGGCACCGTCTTGTCCCAGGTTCTGCCGCCGCTGGAGCAGGATGCTGTCGTCGCCGGTCTGCTGCGGCGGCTGTGGATCGAGCCGCCGGTGAGCCATCCCTTCCGCGCGCTGCAGGGCATGTGCGACTGGTGGGCCGACGAGTTCGAGGAGAAGCACGCGGCTGCTCCTGGCAGACTCGTGCTGGACCCGGGTCTTGCCAGCGCGGGCATCGAGCTGTTCCGGAGCCTGCCGAGCACGGCTGAGCGCTCCGCGCTGTTGTGCACCGATCTGCATCCGGGCAACGTGCTGGCCGCCCGACGTGAGTCCTGGCTGGTCATCGATCCCAAGTCGTACCTGGGCGACCCGACGTACGACCCGCTTCAACACATGCTCAATTTCCCCGACCGCCTCGTCGCGGACCCCGCCGGCTTCGCGCAGCGCATGGCCGATCTGCTCGACCTCGACGCCACACGACTACGGCAGTGGCTCTTCGCTCGCTGCGTGCAGGAGTCCATCGACCAGCCTGATTTGCGGAGCGTGGTGCTCGACCTCGCGCCGTGATATCGGCAACCGCCGTTCCAAGAGAGAACCCGCGGAAGGCCGCATACAGTCCTTGCTGCATCGGGTTCCGAATTCCTCAGTGGCACCATGTGAATAGCGTTGCCCGCTGCTTGCAGTGGCTCATTCGCGTTGATTGTCATCTGCAAGCGTTTCCACGACGTTGGATCGTCAGATTGCGGCCCGTCACCCTGGTCGGACGCCGCCTCGATGGCTGCGCCGAGGTGAGCGGCGACGACCCTTCGGACTGGTTCGGGGAGGGTATCCCAGGCGGGGCGGACGGCGGTGTGCCCGAGCAGTGGGTGGGACGGGTCCGGTTCGACGTGGACATGCACATCCCTGACAGCGGCGAAATCGGTGTTCGAGCAGCAGAGAACACGCCCGGTCGGAGACCTTACCGGCGCTCTCTCACCCGAGGTCGAGGTTGTTACCGAAGATTCGCCTGAGCTGACACCAGTGCGGGTTGTCTCGGCTCCGGTGGTTGTCACCTCTGGCTCGGCTCGAATGTTTTCATTACTGCTGCTACCACCGGTTGCCAGTGGAAGCGCGGTGCTGGTTCGTCTTCGGTGGTGCTCTCCAGTTTTTTTGTCTTCGTCCGAATCGCCTCGTTCGGGAGTACGTTGACGCCCCACGCGTTGAGTTTCTCCAGGCTTCTGCTGAATTCGGGATGTGCTGCCAAGCTCGACTTGGCATAGGGTGCCACAACGGTGGGCAAATTGAGTCCGAATGCTTCGTTGAGTATGCCCAGTGCAAATGTATCGCTGATGCCTGCTGACCACTTGTTGATGGTGTTGAAGGTGGCCGGTGCCACCACGATGGCGTCGGCCCGTGGCAGCGCGTCCGGATCGCCTGGTTGCCTGTGATCGTGCCGGACAGGGTAGCCGGTCTGTTGTACGAGTGCAGGACGATCCAGCCAGCTCACTGCGCGTGGCGTGGGAATCACGCAGACGTTCCAATCGGCTTGGTGAAGTAACTCGATCAGCTCATCGATTCGTTGGGCGGGTGGCGCCGCGCAGACGACGAGGTAGAGGACCGGTTTCGGCTGCATTGTGCTCATTGCAGCAAGCCGGCCCGTGCGGCCAGCCCTCGCAGACCTGGCGTGGCACCCCGGCGTTCACGCTTGAGGAGGGTACTGAGCAATTCCTTCGCCGAGGCGTTTCGTGACACGGCCTGCTCGGCGACGCGCTCGGCTGCTAGCAGGTGCAGAACCGCTAAGGCGTCATCGGCTTCGTGGGCGGCGGCCCAAGAAAGGTCCAGGTGTACCCGCGAGCGGCGGCCACGCAAAACTGGAGACAAAACCTCGGTGTTGACGGTCGCACCGAGTTGCATGGCTTGTTCGACGCGACCAAGGCTGGTATGGACCGATAACTGATGGATGGCGACGTTGGTGGGACCGAAGGCTGTCCAGAGCCAGTTGCCGTCGCGGCCGAGCCCTTCGGCGAGTCGGCCCGCTTTACCCAGAGCGACCTGCGCGGTTTTGCAGTCACCACGACGCGCGGCCATGATGGCAAGTAGTAAAAGCAAGGAACCGTGCACCGAGAGAACTTCGTCTCGGTAGCGGACCGGGTGGGGAGCTGCGGCCGCGCCGGCAATGTCTTCGATCCCGATAGCGGCGGTTCGCTCGGCATGAGCAAGATCACCGGCGCGGAGAAGCGCGCACGCCACCTGGTAAGTGGCGACCCCACCTAATGCCACGTGCCCGCTTTCGCTGGCTGCCGTGCGGGCGCGATCCGCAGCTACCCATGCCAAGCCGGAATCTCCCAGCTTTGTGGCCAGTTTCGCGGCGGCGATGTAGGCGGCGGCTGTCCTATGCCGACTAGTCAGTGTGCCGACTCGGCATTCATCGTTACCGTCGCGCGCACCTGATTGATCGTGTAGACGTATGAGGACGGCGGGCAGAAGCTGTGCAGCGGAGTCGTAGTCGGCCAGTTGGTAGCGACGATGGACCTCCGCTATGGCGGCCATGACGGTCGTCTCCGGTGCGGACTTCTCGCCCATGTCCCTCCGCAGTGTCATGTGCGGCCAGCCGAGCATGACACCGCGCAGCCCGTCGAGCGTGGGGGCCAGGTGATGCCCACGATCTCGGGACGCGGGCATCATCTGGGTAGCAGTCTGCGCTGCGCCCAAGGCGGCAAGAAAGCGATCGCGCTGGGCGTCGGAAGCCTTCTCCAACGCCTGATCCAACGCGCGGCGCAAGGCCAGGCTCGGCGGGTGAACGCTGCGCTCAGCGTTGCCGATCGTCCGCTTCGTGAACCCCAACGCGGTAGCGAACTCGTTCTGGGACAAGCACAGACCTGCCGCACGGAGCAGGCGGATCCGGGCCGGGGTCCATTCCACCAGCAAAGGGTAACTGTCAGGGGATTTCCACCAGCAAGGGATCGCGGTTGCCACCCGCGAGCAGGTTCACTTGGCGGCGACCACCGAACTATCGAGCCCGGAAGGGGCAGGATGGCTGACGACACCGTGCACCCGTTAGATCAAGCGATCTACGACAGCCGCTCCCCCCGAGTCGCTGCCTGCGGTATCCGCTATAGACACGGCCCCTGCACCGTCCTCTGGATCAAGACCGGCGACCATGGCTGGGTGCTGCTGCCCCCTGGCTTGCCGGACTTCGCCGTCCACCTCCCTGAGCAAGAGTTCGTCATCATGCTTGACCGCTTGCGGAACAAGCTGTGACCTCAGTCAGCCAGCGGGGCGGTGTCACAGTTGACCCAGGACATGTCCGGGTAGCGATCACCGGCCGGTGTCAGCTCGGACAACCGGGCCAGGTCCTCGGCGGACAGTGTGATGTCCAGTGACCCGGCGTTGTCCTCCAGGTAGTGGCGCCGTTTCGTGCCGGGGATCGGCACCACATCCTGGCCGCGGGTCAGCACCTAGGCCAGCGCTATTTGTGCCGGCGTGGCGTCGTACCGGGCCGCGATCGAGCGGACCCGGTCGACCAGCTCGAGGTTCGTTGCCAGGTTATCGGCCTGCCACCGGGGCTGGGCACGGCGGAAGTCGTCGGCGGCCAGATCGTCGACGGATGCGGTGGCACCCGTCAGCAGCCCACGGCCGAGCGGGCTGTAGGGAACCAGCCCGATGCCCAGTTCACGGCAGGTCGGCACGACGGCGTCCTCGATGTCGCGGCTGAACAGCGACCACTCAGTCTGCACCGCGGTGATCGGGTGCACTGCGGACGCGCGGCGGATCGTGGCTGCCGACGCCTCGGACAGCCCGAGATGTCGTACCTTTCCGGCGACCACGAGCTCCGCCATCGCGCCGACGGTCTCCTCCACCGGCACACTCGGGTCGGGACGGTGTTGGTAGTACAGGTCGACATGGTCGACGCCCAGACGGGTCAGCGAGCTGTCGATCGCGGCGCGGACGTAATCCGGCGAGCCGTTCACCCCTGTCGGCCACTGCGTGTCCGGGTCGATGAGGATGCCGAACTTCGTGGCGAGGACGACCTCGTTGCGACGTCCGGCGATCGCCGCTCCCACCAGTCTCTCGTTCTCGCCCGCGGCATACATCTCGGCGGTGTCGAGGAAGGTGATGCCGAGATCCAGGGCACGGTGAATGGTCGCGATTGACTCGGCACGGTCGGCTGGGCCGTAGGCGTAACTCATGCCCATGCAGCCCAGCCCCAGCGCTGAGACCGAAAGCCCGGGCCGACCGAGAGTACGTGCGATGCTGGTCATGTTCTTCTTTCTGGGGTAGGCATGGTAAGCCGTTCGATTTTCACGGTGAACAGCCTGGCACAAGGGGCTGACAACTTTACTAAAAGCGGTTGTGATCAGATCTGATGGCGGTAGCGTGCATCGAACGGGCAGCGGTACGACGCAGGGGGTGACGACGGGTGCAGCAGGCCGAGCGTTACCCCCAGCCAGCGCCTGGGCAGCTCGGTCCGGCCCAGCGGGCGGCGAACTGGCAGCGGCTGGCCGACGAGCGGTTCGACGTCGTGGTCATCGGCGGCGGGGTGGTCGGTTCCGGCGCGGCACTCGACGCCGTGACCCGCGGTCTCACGGTCGCTCTGGTGGAGGCTAGGGACCTGGCGTCGGGCACGTCCAGCCGGTCGTCCAAGCTGTTCCACGGTGGCCTGCGCTACCTGGAGCAGCTGGAGTTCGGGCTGGTCCGGGAGGCATTGCACGAGCGGGAGCTGATGCTCACCCGGCTGGCACCGCACCTGGTCAAGCCGGTGAGCTTCCTGTATCCGCTGGCCCACCGGATCTGGGAGCGACCCTACGTCGCCGCCGGGCTGGCGCTTTACCAGACATTGGGCGGGGCGCGGTCGGTGCCGGGCCAGCGCCACCTCACCCGGGCGGCCGTGCTGCGAATGGCACCGGCGTTGCGCCGCGACACCCTCGTCGGCGGGGTGCACTACTACGACGCGATCGCCGACGATGCCCGGCACACCATGACGGTGGCCCGCACCGCCGCCCAGTACGGCGCCGTGGTGCGCAGCTCCACCCAGGTCGTCGGGTTCCTACGGGAGGCTGACCGGATCTGCGGAGTCCGCGTGCGGGACTGCGAGACCGGCGAGGAGACCGATGTCGAGGCGCATGCGGTGCTCAACTGCACGGGTGTGTGGACCGATGAGATCCAGCGGATGTCCGGCGGGCGCGGCCGGTTCCGGGTACGCCCCTCCAAGGGGGTGCACATCGTGGTCCCGAGGGACCGCATTGCGTCGGAGAGCGGGCTGATCCTGCGCACCGCGACGTCGGTGCTGTTCGTCATCCCCTGGCGCAGCCACTGGATCGTCGGCACCACCGACACCGGCTGGAACCTCGACCTCGCGCACCCCGCAGCCACTCGTGCCGATATCGACTACCTGCTGGACACCGTCAACACCGTGCTTGCCATACCGTTGAGCCGCGACGACATTGAGGGTGTCTACGCCGGCCTGCGGCCGCTGCTGGCGGGGGAGAGCGAAGAGACCTCCCGGCTGTCCCGGGAGCATGCGGTAGCCCGGGTGGCACCTGGCCTGGTGGCCATCGCGGGTGGCAAGTACACCACCTACCGGGTGATGGCCGCCGACGCGGTGAACGCGGCAGTACCCGACCTGCCCGGCCGGGTCGCGTCCTCGATCACCGACAAGGTGCCGTTGCTCGGTGCGGATGGTTACCACGCCCTGGTCAACCAGGCTGACGCGTTGGCCTCCCAACACCGGCTGCACCCTCACCGGCTGCGCCATCTGCTGGACCGCTACGGCTCGGCGGTGCACCAGGTGCTGGCCCTGGCCACCGACCGCTGCGATCTGCTCGCGCCGTTACCGCACGCGCCGGACTACCTCCAGGTCGAGGTGGTGTACGCCGCCAGCCACGAGGGCGCCCTGCACCTGGAGGATGTGCTGACCCGGCGCACCCGCATCTCGATCGAGTACCCGCACCGCGGCGAGGCCTGTGCCGCTGACATCGCCGACCTGATGGGCGAGGTGCTGGGCTGGGATACGGCCACTCGGCACCGGGAGGTGGAGATCTACCTCGCCAGGGTAGTCGCCGAGCGCAACTCGCAGCGCGAGCCCAGCGACTCCGCCGCCGACGCCCGCCGCGGCGCCGCCCCCGAGGCCCGTCCCCGGCTGCTGGAACCGGTCGCCTGAGCTGCATCTTTGCGTCTGGTCTACGCCACGAGCCCCTCGGTGCGCAGGACCGTGAGCGTTGAGCGGTGATCTCGTTCACCCCGTACTGATCGGCTAGGTCGACTACGCGCGAAAGGTTGGCCCCTGGCGAGTGGTCGCCTCGTTCGATCGCTGGGCGTATACGGATGCCAGGGCGCTTCGAATCTTGTCAGCATAGAGTTCGGCGGTGTGTTCCGTGTCGTAGGGGTGTCTCGGGCCGAGCCAGAAACGCAATCCATCTTTCTTTCGTCGAGGGATGACGTGGAGATGCAGGTGTGGCACAGACTGGCTCACCACGTTATTGATGAGAATCATCGACCCCTCGGCTTCAAGGCCGACTTCGACTGCCTGCTCAAGGCGCTGGGCTTCGATAAAGAACTCCTGCACTCGGTCAGTGGGCAGCTCGCTCATAAGCTGGATGTGAATCTTGGGGATGAGCAAGACGTGGCCGTGAAATAAGGGCCGATGGTCCAGGAACGACATAAGCCGCTCACTTTCATCGATGAGTGTCGCTTTCTTCTCACCTCGGAGGATAGCGCAGAAAACACAGGCCGCGTCGGTGATTCCCTGCGCTGCGAAGACTTGAGTCTCGTCAGTGCCGAACAGGCTGACTTGATCATTTCGCGCGGCCATCTAGGCTCCTATTTATCGCTCGACTGACAGGGCGGGTCGTTCAGCATCTTCTGGGAAATTCTTGGCGTCGTGGAGAATTCGATAGTAGACCAGTCGCTGTCGTTCGTATCAGGTCATCGATCCCTTCGGACAAGTACCGCGTGCGCCCGGGTCCGTGCTGCCATGCTCGTGAGCTCAAGAGCCCCGCCACAGTACTCGTTGGCCTCGTCAACTACCCTCGTCAGCGCCTCCAGTGGGCGGGCCGGCACGTCCGTGGGACCAAAGTCGTGGAGCGCCAGCCGGATACTCGCCAGCGTCGCCACAGCGTCTTTCGTCGCACAGTCTGGCGCTAGATACGGCTGGCCGGTCAAGCCGGTCACCGAGCATCCCAGTGCATCGGCGAGGTCCTCGATCAGACCGCGCCGGTTGAAGCCGCGCTGGCCACGCTCCAACGCTGACAGGTACTGCTACCTCGGCAAGGAGGTAGCGACAGGCTACGCGGCCACCCCGTATTTCGAAGCAACTCCGTAGGCGTTACACGCCGCCCGGCGGTCGAAGGGCCGGAGTGACAATTTTAGGGAGTGATCTTGTCTAGGGAGTGATCTTGCACAGGATGGTGCCCTGGGTGACGGGGGTTCCGGTCTGAACCTTGAGGTCGGTGACGGTGCCGGCCTGGTGTGCGGTGATCGGGTTCGCCATCTTCATCGCCTCGACCACCACGAGGAGATCGCCGGTGTGCACCGGATCCCCGTCGGACACCGCAATCTTGACCACGATGCCCTGCATGGGTGCGATGACTGCGTCCCCGGATACCGTGGCGGCCTTGCCGGAGCTGCTGCGTTTGCGGGGCCTGGCCTTGCCGCCGCCACCGCCGCGGAGGATGAGGTCGCCGGGCAGCGAGACCTCCAGCCGCCGGCCGTTGACCTCGACGATCACGGTCTGCCGTGGTGAAGCCGACGGCACTTCCGCCGGTGCACCGTAAGGCTGGAGCTCGGCAGAGAACTCGGTTTCGATCCATCGGGTGTGCACCGTGAAATGTTCGCCATCCGTGGCGGCGAAGGCCGGGTCGTCGACGACTGCCCGGTGAAACGGGATGACGGTGGGCAGACCCTCGACTCTGAACTCGGCCAGCGCGCGCCGGGACCGTTCCAAAGCCTGCTCGCGATCCGCACCGACGACGATGAGCTTGGCCAGCATCGAGTCGAACTGGCCGCCGATCACGCTGCCGGCCTGCACCCCGGCGTCGAGCCGCACCCCCGGTCCCGACGGTGGATCGAACACCGTGACGGTGCCGGGGGCGGGCAGGAACCCTCGGGCCGGGTCCTCGCCGTTGATCCGGAACTCGATGGCGTGGCCGTGGGGCTCCGGATCGGAGGCGATGGTCAGCTTCTCACCGGCCGCGATCCGGAACTGTTCGCGCACCAGGTCCAGCCCGGTGGTCTCCTCCGACACCGGGTGCTCCACCTGCAACCGCGTGTTCACCTCGAGGAACGAGATCATGCCATCGGGACCGACCAGGAACTCAACGGTGCCCGCACCGGTGTAACCCGCCTCGGCGCAGATCGCCCGGGCCGCCTCGTGGATGGTGTGGCGCTGCTTGTCGGACAGGAACGGGGCCGGGGCCTCCTCAACGAGCTTCTGGTGCCGGCGTTGAAGGGAGCAGTCCCGGGTACCGACGACGACGATGGTGCCGTGCTGGTCGGCCAGTACCTGCGCCTCGACGTGGCGCGCCCGGTCCAGGTAGCGCTCCACGAAGCACTCGCCGCGCCCGAAGGCCGAGACGGCCTCGCGCACTGCGGAGTCGAACAGCTCGGGGATTTCCTCGACGCTTCGGGCGACTCTCAAGCCGCGCCCGCCACCGCCGAAGGCGGCCTTGATCGCCACCGGCAGGCCATGCTCGGCGGCGAAGGCCACCACCTCGTCCACCCCGGACACCGGATCTTTGGTGCCAGGCACCAGCGGCGCTCCCGCCTTGGCGGCGAGCTGCCGGGCGGTGACCTTGTCGCCCAGATCCCGGATCGCCTGCGGCGACGGGCCGATCCAGGTCAGCCCGGTATCGATCACCGATTGGGCGAAGTCGGCGTTCTCGGCGAGGAACCCGTACCCGGGATGCACTGCGTCCGCGCTGGTCCGGGACGCGACGGCGAGCAGCTTGGCCTGGTCGAGGTAGCTGTCCGCGGGGGTGGCGCCGCCCAGCGCGAACGCCTCGTCGGCCAGCCGCACGAACGGCGCGTCGCGGTCGTCGTCGGCGTAGACGGCGACACTGGCTAGCCCGGCATCCCGGCAGGCTCGGATCACCCGCACCGCGATCTCACCACGGTTGGCGACGAGCACCTTGCGCAGGGCTGTCGAGTCGGGCTGCGGCACCAGTCACCTCCCGGGCGGGTTATCTGCCGCAGTCTAGATCCGACGCCTGACGGCCTCCTCGAGGCGGAGCTGACTGCGATTCGGCTCTGAATGGCACGGACCCAGCTTGCACAGTCTTTCTGCCGGACGATCCGAAGTCCTCATCGAGAACGACGACACCCCCGTGCCTCTACCGTTAGCGTGGGCCGATGCGCTGAATGCGGAGCGTGCGCGCGATGGGACAGGCTGCTGATCTGGTTGGTCGACGGCGAACCTCGCCCCTTGGCAGCCGGAGTGGATAGTCGGGTCCGGTTACGGTACGCCACGCAGGATCCGCAGGTCGAGGTCATGTACTCGGCCAGCCAGCTGCACCACGACTCCACCCGGAAACCGACGTAGTGCGGGCAGCAGGCGTCGCTTGGGGGTTGTGCGACCGTCGTAGCGCCAGGTCACTTCCCTGGCGGCGAGCTCCTCCTGGCCCTGCGGTGCCAGCCGTCCGGCGGCGGCGAGGTCGCGGGCGAGATCCCACCCGTCCCGCAGTGATCCGCACGGTGGGCGCCCCGCCGCCCACACCGCGAAGGTCGCGATCCAACCCTGACCCACGGAGGCGGCGAGCAAAGGCCAGGCCGCAGCGACCTCCCCGGCCCGCTTGCGCAACAGCGCCCGGCGCAAAACCGCCAGCCGCCCAGCGTCGACGCCGTCAGGCACCTCCCCACCGCTCACCAGCGCTGCGACCAGGGCGGCCTGCCGCGCGGCGAGCTCGGCCCGGCTCATCGCGCGGGCACCTCGCCGGTGATCAGCGGCAGGCCGGCAGCGCGCGCCACCGCGTCGAGCTCGGTGCGCAGCTGTGCCTCGGGCGGGTAGTCGCCGTCGCGCTCGAGCAGGATCGCGGGTGGCTGGTGCAGCGCGCACAGCTCGCTGAGCAGGGTGAGCACCTCGATCGGCACCGGATCGGTGTGCGTGTCGTGGTAGTGCCCGTCGTGTGTTGAGCCGCCCGCGACGTGCACGTAGGCGATCCGCTCCAGCGGCAGCCGGGCCAGCAGCGCGCCCGGTACGGCAGCGCGGTTGACCGCGTTCGCGTAGACGTTGGCGACGTCGAGCAGCAGCCACGCACCGGTGCGGTCGAGCAGCTCGGTGAGGAACGCGGCCTCGTCCATCTCGTCCTCGGGCCACTCGAACAGCGCGGCGATCGGCTCCAGCGCCAGCGGGACGGGCAACTGTGCCTGCGCGGAGAGCACATTCCCGACCAGGACGTCGAGCGCATCCTGGGTGCGCGGGACGGGGAGCAGGTGCCCGGCTTCGGTGCCGCCGGCCCGGACGAATGCGATGTGCTCGCTCACCAGCGGCGCGTCCAGCGCGTCGGCGCACCGGGCGAGATGCGCGACGCGATGTTGATCGAGATCCTCGGCGCCGCCCAGTGAGAGCCGAATCCCGTGCGGCACCACGGTGACACCGTGCTGGCGCAGCTGCGCCAGCGGCTCCGGCAGCGTACCTCCGGTGAGCGACTCGGCCACCACCT
>DATEMN010000077.1:0-2164 GCA_035275565.1 Pseudonocardiaceae bacterium
AAGCGTCAGCCGGGTCGGCGTAGAACACAATGTTTACCTTGGTCGCCATCTCGTCCGGCAGGTCGAGAAGCTGCCTTCGCGCCGAGATGGGCATGAGAAGCTGGCCCGCGCCTTTCTCCACTGCCAACTCGGCCACAGCTACCGGGTTAGGGATCATCTCTACCGAGCCGCCCAGATTGAGCGACCCGACAACAATCAGGCCACCCTTCGTACTCCGTTCCATGAGGCTTCCGCACAGGGCGAGCAGCACCGGCAACCCCAGACCGTGGCCTGATCGGTCCGCATCCATTGCCCGCAACTGCACCGAAAACTCGTGGCCGCGAGGGTCGCGGTCCCCGACCAGTTCATTGGCCTGCGAATAGAGGTTCTGCTCGCCGTACCGGACGCTCTCACGGAACGCCGGCGGCACGGGTGCATTGAGAATCTTCACGCCGCTGCCCGGCCCACTCGTCGCTTCGATGCGGTAGAGGGAAGGAGCCGCGTCTTGTCCGCCAGGAGTGATAGCCCATACTTGTCCGGGCGGCAGTGGGTCGGCCTCGATGGCTTCGTCGCTGTGCAACTCCGGCGTCGAGACGAACTGCTCGACGCCGTCCACGCCCATGAAATAGCTGAAATGGGTGTTGCGGAACTCGGCCTTGAGGCACCGCTTCTGCTGCTCTTTCACCCGCCGGCGGGCCTCCAGGGCGATCCGCAGGACCGCCTCAAGTTCCTCCCCGGGGATCGCCATATCTGGATCGGGGAACAGCAGCTTGAGCAGGCCGCTAACGGTCTTGCTCACTGCTTCGATATCCCGGCCGCTCAGCGCTCCGCCCCAGTGCGCTCGGCCTTGCAGCGCAGATACTCGCGTCCCTTCGCGTAACTTCGTCCAGCACTCCGAGAGAAAATCGGTCACCAGACCGAAGTGGTCCGTCAGGTGGTCGTCCGCCTTGAGCTTCGGGAAGTCCCAGCCGGGCGCGTAGGCGTGGATGCGGTCCATGAAGGCCGTGTCGTTGCGCATTTCCAGCGGCAACGGGCTGAGCAAATGGCCGATCCGCTGCTGCTGCTCCACGTCCACGTCGAAGTTGCCCACCATCACGATGCCGCCCGACGCGCGGATGCTCTCCTTGCCGCGCGAGAACTCGCCGGCAGCCATGTAGCCTTTGAGGATGTTCACGCCGTCCTTCTGATCGAACGAGATGCCCGACACCTCATCGAAGCACACTACGTCGTAGAGGCACACCAAGCCCCGCTGTCCGCTGGACATGTTCACGAACATCTTTGCGACCGTAGCCTTGCCGCCCGATATCAGGTGCGAGTACGGCGAAATCTGCTGGTACAGGTGACTCTTGCCCGTACCGCGGGGGCCGAGTTCTACGAGGTTGTAGTTCCGCTCGACGAACGGGACCATCCGTAGCAGCATCACCATCTTCGCCCGGTCCGACATCGCCAGCGGCTCCAGGCCGACCGAGCGAAGGAGGAAGTCCCTCCACTCGGACGTGGTGAACCGCTGTCGGCCCTTCCTGAGCGTCACCAGCACGTCCGACTTGGAGAGCTGGATCGCTCGCAGGCTCTCGATGGCGAATGGCCGGCCGTGCTGCTCCTCCGCGATGGCCGCATCGTAAGTCAGTGTCACCTCGGCGTAGAAACCGTCGCTCAGCATTCGCTCGTGTTCGTGGACAAGAGTGTCGGCGATCCGCACGTCCTTCAGCCCCAGGCTCGACAGCTCCACAAGGAACGAGTCGGTCTTGGGATCCAGACGAGCCTTCACCAGGTCGATGAGCTTCACCGAGCCCTTCTTGCGGGCGTTGGCTTTGAAAAGCTCCTGGTCACTTGTGCGGACGGTCCGGTCCTGCAACTGCCGCTCGACGACCTTCAAGCCCTCGTCGATCTCCTGTTCGTTCACCGTCGCGCAATAACGCCCGAGCAGAAACTCCACAACATACGTCGGTACCGGATACTGCCGGCTGTACCGTCGTACGAGGTCTTTGCGGACGAGGTAACCGTCGAAGGTTGATGCCGCGAGTTGGTCCAGATGGTCGAGGTCCATGTTAGTCGTCATCTCCAACGGTAGTGGCTTCCTTGCAGATCACGCGCCCGGACGCATCGACAATCACGAGACTGACCATTGTCCCTTCGAGGGAATCGTCGGCGACCAACAGCGCGGCCCTTCCGTTGGCGTCCAGCG
>DATEMN010000078.1:0-8094 GCA_035275565.1 Pseudonocardiaceae bacterium
CGATCTCCACGTCGACACCACGGAGCACCAGGTGATCGGGCAGATAGCCATAGTCGACATGGGCCACCTTGACGGAATTGTCCAGCGGCGCCTCCCGGCGCCGTGGCTCGTCACGGACCGGCAGATCGGCGACGCCGACCAGACGGGCCAGACTGGCCGCGGCAGCCTGAGCGTCATCGAGCAGCGCAAGTGCGTTGGTGATCGGGTCGAACAGGCTATGGAAATACAACGCAGCGGCGGTCGCGGTGCCGATCGTGACGATCCCATTGCCGACCAGCAGGAATCCGGCCACCAGAACAGCGGACAGCCCGACGAACTCCGCGAGGTTAAGCCGGGCGTAGAACCTCGTCACCAACCCTATGCCGCGCAGGACCAGGTCGACCGCAGCCAGCGAACGCTGGGTTACACGGTTGACGTGCTCGTCGGCGATCCGGTAGGCCCGTACAGTCCGAGCGCCGCCGACGGTGTCCAGCAACTGCTGCTGCTGGACACCCACCGCGATCCGCTGGCTGGCATACAACGGGATGGCGCGGCGGACATACCACCGCGCCGCATGCAGCTGCAGCGGTACCACCAGCACCGCCACCAGCAGGAACCGCCAGTCCAGCAACGCCATCGCGCCCAGGGTCAACACGATGGCCAGCACCGACCGGGCCAGCTCTGGCAACGCGTCGCGCACCCCGTCCGCGATCACCCTGATGTCGCCAGTCACCCGCGAGGTGAGGTCACCCGAGCCGGCTCGCTCCACCTGTTCGAGGGACAGCAGCAGTGCCCGTTCGACGAACCGCTCCCGCAGTCGCGCGAGCACGCCCTCGCCGAGCCGGGCGACGAGAGTGACCCCGGCTGCGGTCAGCACTCCCGTGACGACCGCGGCCAACGCCAGCGCGATGACCGGAACGGTCATCGCGCTGGGAGGTCGGCGCTGCACGACAAGGTCAACGATGCGGCCGAGCAACGGCGCGGTGAGCAGACTCACCGCAGTCGCGCCGACCAGAACGGTGAATGCACCAATGGTCAACCACCGCTTTAGGTGTAGCAGCTCACGGACCACTGCCCAGGTCCTAGCCCCGGTCGCAACGGGCAGTAGTTCTCGCTGCAGCACTGTTTCCGGGGTCACGCCAGCACCGCTGCGCGATAGCTGTCGTGCTGGTGAACGAGATCGGCGTGGGTGCCCTCGACAGTCACCGTCCCGCCGTCGAGCACCACCACCCGATCGGTCACCGCCAGCAGCGCGGGACTAGTGGTCACCATGATCGTGGTACGGCCGTGACGGAGCTGTCTGATCTCGGCGGCGATTCTGGCTTCGGTCACCGCGTCGACAGCCGTGGTCGGGTCGTGCACCAGCAGCACCGGCGGGTCGGTGGCCAGCGCTCGAGCCAACGCGACCCGTTGACGTTGGCCACCGGACAGCGACTGGCCACGTTCGGAGATGACGGTGTCCACGCCGTGGGGCAAGCTCCGGGCCACCTCGTCGACCGCAGCGGCCGACAGCGCCCGCACGACACCGGTGTTCTTGACAGCGAGCGGAACCGCGGCCGTGACATTGTCGATCACACTGCCCTCAAACAGATCGGCGTCATGCGCGGCCACCAGGATCGCGGCGCGCACGTCACCGGGCTCCAGCTGCGAGATCGCCACACCATCCAGCTCCACCGAGCCCGTCGCGGGGTCAGCCTCGCGGCCGAGGCATTCCAGCAGCGCGGTCGCGGCTGCCGGGGCTGTGGTCACCACACCGACCAACTCGCCCGGGGCGATGTCGATGCTCAGCCCACGCAGCGCGGCGTACGAGACATCACGCAACCGGATCCGACCCAGGATCGGATCCGGCAGCCGCGCGGTGCCTGGTGCCACCGCGGCGGGTGCGGCCAGCACGGACGCGACCCGGGTTGCGGAGGCACGCGCTTGGGCAAGCTCACCGTTAACAGCGGCGAACATCGACAGTGGACGCGGCAGGAACTGGGCTAGGCCCACCGCAGTGACCAGGCCACCGATGCTGATGTCTCCCTGCGCGGCGAGCCGGCCGCCGACCAGCGCAACGACGGCGATGAAGATCCCGCTGAGCCCGAGGATGGTGCCGTCGTGCCAGGCGAGCGCGCGGGCCGCCCGCAAGGTAGCCACCAGTGATTCCTGGCTGGTGCGGCGGTAGCGGGCCACCGCGGTGGCCTCAGCACCGATGCCCTTGAGCACCCGCAATCCGGTGACCAGGTCGGTGGCGGTGCCGGAGGCGTGTCCAGCGCGTTCCTGCTCGAGTTCGGTGCGCCGTTGCAGGGGCATGCCCAGCAGGTGGGCCAAGCCCAGCAGAGGGGGGGTGCCCAGCAGCACGAGCAGACCAAGCGGGACCGAGACGTTCAGCAGTGCCACCGCGCTGACCAGCAACGCCGTCAGCGCAGCCAACGCGGATGGTAACGCGAGGTTCACCGCACCCGCCCGCTTGGCGTCCTCGGTGGCGATGTTCACCAGCGCACCGGACAGCCGCCCGGTCTCGGCGCCGCCCCGGGGATCGAGAACCCGGCTGGCCAGCTGGACCCGGATCTCGTGCGCGGCCTGTTCGGCGGCCCGTTCCGCGGCGCGCGCGGCGAAGCGGAAGCTGGAGGACAGCACCACGAACACCCCAGCCAGCACCACAATCCACCAGATCAGCTCATCGACGGCTCCGGTGGCGACGGCCCGGTCGATGATCACTCCGATGAGGACCGGGATCATAGCCTCGCCCGTCTGATAGCCGATCCCGAGGACCGAGCCGATGGCGACGGTCCGGCGTTGCCCCACCACTGCATTACGCAGTACCGCACCGCCCGTCGGCGATCTGGTGCGCAACCCCACAACCGCCTCCGTCTGCCTGAATTCAAACGCCCACGCCTCAACAACGTTGAGTGATCGTGTGCATTCTGTTATACCCGACCGGCCGCACCGACATCACCTCAGCGCGACGGACCAAATCCGATACCGACCAGGTCGTGCGCAGTTTCGGTGAGATCTTGGCTCAGAGTGACCAATGCACCGCTACCCGTCGAGATAGATTCGCGACAGCCACGACGCTTGCCTCTCCTTCTGCGCGCGGGAGAGGCCACTCCCGGTCGACCGGTCGACATTAGGTAGCCTACATATAGTCTCGTCGAACTAGTCCAATCAGGCGGCAGGCATGATCCAAGTCAGACGCCGGCGTGGGACCTCTCGTCGCGCTCCATCTGCTCGATCAGGCTCTTTGGCCGCATGTCCGTCCAATACTCTTCAATGTAATCCAGACACGAGCGTCGAGTCTGCGGACCGTGCACGACCGTCCAGCCGGGCGGCACGTCGACGAAAGTGGGCCACAACGAATACTGACCCTCGTCATTGATCAAGACGTAGAAGGTCCCGTTCTCGTCGTCGAAGGGGTTCACCGACATTGGCATGCACTCTCCTTGTCTCGACTGTTCGGAGATGGCGCTGAGTGATCGAGACTTCGACAGGCTAGCCTAAGTTAACTTCTGGCGATACGTCCGATTTAGTGAGATCACACCACAGGAGGGCGATTACCGATCGTGCTCGACCCTCAGGCTGGTGAGGACGACATCATCACGATGACCTCGTCCAGCGGCACTGATCTTTCGACTGGACCCGTATCTATACATACGTTTGTCTAGCTGCGTAGTATCGTCGCTTGCAGGGGTTGGCTGTGGAGGTCTCGATGGCGCTACGACGCAGGATCCGGTGGGTGGTTCGGCACGGGCTCGTCAGGCGGGCGGTGTACCGCCAGCTGCGCGCAGGTGATCTGGGTTCGCGGCTGATGGTCGACCCGGAAGTCCGCGAGAACCCCTTCCCCTACTACGACCAGCTGCGCGACCAAGGCCGAATCGTCAGCAGCGGACTCGCCCTGATCACAGCGCACCACGACATCTGCCAGACCGTGCTGCGCAGCCCGGACTTCGGCCAGCTGCGCCTCGACCGATTACCCGGGCCGCTGCGACTGGCCATGAAGATCGGCGGCCGCCCGGTCCTCGGGCCAATCGAGCCACCATCAATGCTGGCGACCGACCCACCCCACCACACCCGCTACCGCAAACTGGTCACCCGAGCATTCAGTGCCCGGGCCGTCACCGCGATGCGCTCCCGCATCGAGGACATCGCCGAGGAACTGCTCGACGAGATCGCCCGATCCACGCCGACGACCGGCCCGGACGCCGGTGACCCGACCGTGGATCTGGTCGAGCGCTACGCCAGCCTGCTGCCGGCCACCGTGATCGCCGAGATGCTCGGGGCACCGGTCGCGATGCGTCGCCAGTTCCTCGAGTGGGGCACCGGCGCGTCATTGTCGCTGGACATCGGTTTGAGCTATCCCGACTTCCGCCGCTCCGAGCACGACCTGACAGCGCTGCACCGCTGGATGCTCAACCACTTCGCCGAGATCCGCCGCGCTCCCCGAGACGGGATCCTCAGCGCCCTGGTGACCGCCCACGATCAGGGCGACAGGCTGAGTCTCGACGAACTAAGCAGCATCGCCATGCTGCTGCTCGCCGCCGGTTTCGAGACCACCGTCAACCTGCTGGGCAACGGCGCCGTCCTGCTGCTGCGCCACCCCGACCAACTGGACGTACTACGGGCCCAACCACAGCGATGGGCCGGTGCCGTCGAGGAGATCCTGCGCTACGAGTCGCCCGTGCAACGCACCGGACGGGTCGCGCTGCGCGACACCGAGGTGGCCGGACGCCGGGTGACCGCAGGTTCATTGATCATCCTGCTGCTCGGGGGCGCGAACCGCGATCCCACAGTCTTCACCGACCCGAACCGCTTCGACGTCCAACGAACCGACGCAGACCAGAACCTGGCCTTCTCCAGCGGCATCCACTACTGCATCGGCGCCGCGCTGGCCCGGATGGAGGGCGAGATCGGGCTGCGGGCACTGTTCCAGCGGTTCCCCGATCTCACGCTCACCGGGCCACCGCATCGACGTCCCACCCGCGTACTCCGGGGCTACGACACGATCCCGGTACGACCGAGCAGTCTTACGCCCTCGTGCAACTCGTGATCTCCGGCCGTGAGCTTAGTCGGACGTGGCCGCGTTACGAGAACGCTGAGCGCGACTCGGCTGCACGCGCAGCGGTTCACCGGGCATCTTCGGGTACTCCGGTGGGTAGGGCAGATCGCCGAGGCCGCGGTCTTGCTCATCGCGCATCGCCCACTCCAGCAGCGTCTCCAGACCGAAAGATTCGCCGTCCATTCCGGCATGCGGGTCCCCCCGCTGGGCAAGCAGCACGGGCACCGTCAGCAGATCGAAATCGTCGGGCCGCAGCTGTGGCAGATCGTCCCACGACGCCGGCATCGACACCGTCGCGCGCGCAGTGCCACGCACCGACCATGCCGAGGCGATCGTGCGATCCCGGGCCGCCTGGTTGAAGTCCAGGAACACTCGCTCACCGCGCTCCTCCTTCCACCAGGCCACCGTGGCCCGTTGCGGGATCCGCCGCGCCACCTCTCGAGCCAGCGCGATCACCGCCCGGCGGACCTGCGCGAACGACCACTGCGGGCGGATCCGGACCGCGACATGGATCCCCCGACCCCCCGACGTCTTGGGGTAGCCGACCAGCCACGCCTCGGCCAGCACCTCACGCAGCACCCCGGCCACCGCGACGGCATCGGCGAAGCCGGTCCCCGGCTGCGGGTCGAGATCCACCCGCAGCTCATCGGGATGATCCACCCAGGGACGCCGTACCGGCCACGGATGGAAGTCGAGAGTGCCCAGGTTCGCCGCCCAAGCCAGTACCGCCGGCTCGGTGGGGCACACCTCGCGGGCGGTACGTCCGGACGGGAAGGTGATCTCCACCGAGTCCACCCAGTCCGGGGCGCCCCGGGGGACCCGCTTGGCATAAAAGGGTTCCCCGGTCACCCCGTCCACAAAGCGCTTCAACGTGACCGGCCGCTGCGCGAGCACGCCGAGCAGCGGCCCGGACACCGCAAGGTAGTACTCCACCACCTGCCGCTTGGTGATGCCGCGCTGTGGGAAGTACACCTTGTCCGGGTTGGACAGCCGCACGGTGCGTTCGCCCCCAGGGCCGGGCACCGTGAGCTCCAGCGCCTCACCGCGGCCCACGATCGGCACGCTACCGCACCGCTACCCGACGCACAGGGGGCTACGGTAACAACGTGGCGCGCAGCGAACCGCAGCCCGACCAGCCGGGTCACCAACCCGACGCCGAAGAGCGACGTCGGTTACACGACGAGCTGATCGGGCTGGACCGGGATGACCCCGAGGTGCAGGCATTCTCCGCACACCTCGACCGCACCCACCGGCTTCGTCCCGGGTTCACCGTCGAGGGCGAGCTGTCCGGCGTCGCCGACTTCGCCGAGTCGGCCACCCGCGCTGAGGGCCCGCGTTGGGCGGCAGCTGTGCTGGTGGTGGCGCTAATCCTGCTCGTGGTGGCGCTCACGCTGTGGCACGCGGCAACGTTCATCGTCGGCATCCTGCTGGGCTGATGCCGCTCGCGTAGCGTGTCAGCCATGGATCCGGTCAAGGGCATCGCCCCCAAGGTCGTCAAGTCCGACGCCGAGTGGCGTGCGCAGCTCACCCCGCAGGAGTACGCCGTGCTGCGCAAGGCCGGCACCGAGCAGCCGGGGACCGGCGAATACGAACATGCCAAGACCCAGGGGGTCTACGAGTGCCGGGCCTGCGGAGCAGAGCTGTTCCGCAGCGACCACAAATTCGAGTCGCACTGCGGGTGGCCGTCGTTCTACACCCCCCTGGCCGGTGACGCGGTGCTGCTGCGGGAGGACCGCAGCATGTTCTCCAAGCGGATTGAGGTGCTCTGCGCCACCTGTCACAGTCATCTGGGCCATGTTTTCGAGGGCGAGGGCTACGACACGCCCACCGATCAGCGCTACTGCATCAACTCGATCTCACTGCGCTTGGTCCCCGACGTCAGTTAGGGCAGGGCGGCCACCAGTTCGGCGACGGGCACTCGGGGCCCGGTGAAAAACGGCACCTCCTCGCGGACATGCCGGCGGGCCCGGCTGGCCCGCAGCGCGCGCATCAGGTCGAGGATGCGGTGCAGCTCGTCGGCCTCGAACGCGAGGATCCACTCGTAGTCCCCTAGCCCGAACGAGGCGACCGTGTTGGCCCGCACGTCGGGATAGTCGCGGGCCTGCCTGCCGTGCTCGGCGAGCAGCTCGCGGCGCTCGGCGTCGGGCAGCAGGTACCACTCGTAGGAACGCACGAACGGGTAGACGCAGACATAACGCTTGGGCTGTTCCCCGGCCAGGAACGCGGGCACGTGGCTCTTGTTGAACTCCGCAGGCCGGTGCAGCGCCACCGTCGACCACACCGGCACACTGGCCCGGCCCAGCACGGTGGCGCGGCGCAGGTCGGCGTACCCGGCCTGCAACGCCTCGATCTCCTCGGCGTGCCACCAGATCATCCAGTCCGCGTCGGCGCGCAGGCCGGCGAGGTCGTAGAGCCCGCGCACCGCCACGCCCTTACCCTCCAGCATCTCGAGGTACTGCTGGGCCTCGCGCGCGGGCTCAGCACGGTCGGCGGGCAACCGGCCGGGCTCGACCCGGAAGACCGACCACATGGTGTAGCGGATGGTGGAGTTCAGTGCGGCGTAGTCCAAGCGGCTCATGGCCCCATCGTCTCACCGCGATCGTTCAGGTACGCAGCGATCCGGCGGGCCGCGGCGTCAGCCGTTGCGATGCAGGCGGGCAGGCCCACCCCGTGCAGGGTGGCGCCGGCCACCGCGAGCCCCGGCGCCCCTGCGACGTCACGCTCCAGCGCACTGACGACGTCGAGGTGCCCGGGCGCGTACTGGGGCAATCCGCCGCCCCAGCGCGCCACCACGGTGTCCACCGGCGCGGCCGTGATCCCGGTGAGGGTAGTGAGGTCCGCGCGCACCGTATCGACCAACTCCGCGTCATCACACTGCAACACCCGGGCCTGTCCATAGCGGCCCAGCGAGCCCCGGATCAGCAGCACCTCAGGCGAGCAGGCGTGCGCCCACTTGCGTCCGGAGAAGGTGAATGCCTTGACCGACAGGGCCTCATCGGAGGCCACCAGCACGCCGGACGCCACCGGGAGGGCCTGCGCAGCAGCCAACGGCAACGCGAGCCCGACCACCGCCGAGG
>DATEMN010000079.1:0-5507 GCA_035275565.1 Pseudonocardiaceae bacterium
CCACTCAAGCATCGGGGGCTCCGGTGGATGGCCAACAACGCGAGACACCCGCTACCGCGGCCGCAACTGGTCGGGCAGAACGTCCACCGGGATGCCCTCGACGCGTCCGATCTCGCGCAGCTCACGCTCGAACTGCGCTCCGAGCGTCGCTCCGGTGCGCAACCGGGCACGGGCGGGCTCCTTGACCCGGTGCAGCACGACGGCGATCTCGGGCAGCGCGTCCGGGGTCACCGCCGCGACCGGCACCCGGGCCGCGAACTCGTAGGACGGCATCGGGTACCGGTGGTGCCCACGCAGCTCCCCCTCGCCGCCGGGTGCCGGGAACGAGCGGAACTCACCGATGTCCGGCACCGTCTCGGCGTGCAGCAGGGTGTCCCCGCGGGTCACCTCGTAGGCGTACGGGCCAGGCAGGGTCGCCGGCATGACCAGCTCACTGTCGACCAGTTGGGAGTCGACGACAGACAGCACGCGGCCGTCGACCCGGACTCGAAGGCGCAGGTAACCGCCGCTCGCGACGGCCATCCGGCCAGCGCGCTCTTGCGGCTGCTGCGGCGGGCGCTCGGACGGCACCGCGCCGGTGTCGTCCGGCCCCAGCACCGCGCCAGCTGGTTCCTTGAGCACTGTCTTCCCGCCGATCAGCCGCAGCCTGGCGGGCTCACCGTTCTTGCTCGGTCCGGGGCGTCCGGGGGGCGCGGCCGGCTGGTCCACTCCGGGTTTGACCGGCAGTGACTGCTCGCTCATGGCGTTCTCCTCACCAGTTCCGGCCGTGCCGGTAGTCGTGGATCCAGCGGTAGTAGATTCTCTGCAGGGCCAGTCCATGGCGGCCGTTGATGATCCCAAACCAGTCCGTGTTGTGCACGAACAAATCCGGTCGTCCGCTCTGCCCCTGCACCGAGCAGGTCTCGTAGCGGTCCACACTGCCGAGGTTCCACTCCCCGACCCAATCCCCGACGAAGCTTCCGGTCAGCTCGTTGCCGAGGGACAGCATCCGGCCGAGGTACTCGGTGGACCAGTCCTCGGTGTTGTAAACGAACAGATCGGTCCGGCCATCGCCGGTGATGTCGGCCGGGAGAAACCGGTCATGCCGGGCGAGCCCGCCTCAACCGGGGACATCGCCGTCGTAGCGTCGAGCCAGGCTCAGATCTTTTCCGCCGGACCGGAACATCCCCAAGTAACTCATACTCCAGTCGACGCCGTTGAAGATGAACAGGTCGTCGCGGCCGTCCCCGTCGAAGTCACCGACGATGAGCTGGTCACCGGGCGTGAGGCCACCCCAACCGGGGATGTCCCCGTCGTAGCGGTGGGTCAGGGTTAGATCACTGCCCGTAGACTGGAACATCCCGATGTAGCTCATGCTCCAGTCAGCACCGTTGAAGATGTAGAGGTCGTCGTGGCCCTCGCCGCTGAAGTCGCCGACGAACAACTGGTCGCCAGCGGCTAGGCCGCCCCAACCGGGGATATCACCGTCGTAGCGGGCGATCAACTGCAGCCCACCGGCGCCGTCGTCGGCGAGCAGGCCGAGGTAGGGCATCACCCAATCGGAGCCGTTGAACACGACCACCTCGTCCTTGCCATCACCGTTGAAGTCGCCGACGTGGAATTGGTCACCAGGCTGGAATTGCCAGGACCCCGGGACCCGCTCGACGGCACTGAACGACAAGTCGAGTCCCGAGCCGGTGGAGCTGAAGACCTGGATCGAGTTCCCGCTGTGCACCAGCACGTCGCTACGGCCGTCGCCGTTGAAATCCCCGGCGTAGCAGTTCAGGAACGTGTGGCCGGTGTTGGCGTCGTACAGACGTTTGAACGAGGTGTAGCAGACCGGGCAGAACGGCGGGCTGTTTCCCCGCATCCGGCAGTTGATCGCCGGACGGTAGATGCCGGTCAGGTTCGTGCCACCGCCCTCGAACAGCCCGACATCCTGGTTGTTGTCCCACCATGGGGCCTGGTTCCTGCGGTGTACCCGGCGCAGTCGCCGGTTCCGGTGGGCACGGGCGTGTCGGGCGCGATGAAGTTTCCCCACTTTGTGGTGGCACGATCGGTGTTGACGGTGAGGTTGACCACCCCGGGTTCGCCCCCGGTGTAGGCCCCCGCGACGCAGTACTCGTCGGCCAGGCCACCCAGGCCGTGCCCGAACTCGTGCGCGATCACCGTCCAGTCACTGCCGAGTGTGACGTGCGCCCGCCCGCCACCACCGCACCCGCCGAACCCGGGTTCGTTGAGCACGATCAGCACGAAGTCGTAGTCCGGCACCCACGTGGTCAGCGCCGCTTGCAGCCTGGTCTCGGTGTTCGGGCCGTACTCCAGCCAGCAGTGCGACCACGACCCGCTGTAGATGATGTCCAGCGCGGTGTCGCGGGCGGTGGTGCTGGTGATGGTGTCGTCCGAGGGATCCGCCGGGGTCCCGTGCTCGTCGTAGACCCGCCGGGTGACGCCCGAGTCATTCGATTCCAGGTTGACCCGGAAGATGTTCCAAGCCGAGGCGTCTTCGTAGAAGTAGTCCTGGCCAAACACGCTACCGAGCAGTACATCGTTGACCCACGTGTTGTAGGCGTTCTGGTTGCCCGCGGCGAAGCCGTCGCCGAGGATCGCGAGGTTCTTCTTCGCTCCCACCGGGCCTGCTACCCGGACTTGAGTCACGCTGTCTGCCATCTGCGGCCTCCCTTGTGCCGGTTATGTCGGACACCGAAAGACGCCGCGGGACGGCTCTCCCGGAAACGCCGCTCGCCCAGCTATCGCGGCATCGAACTAAAGATGGGGTCGGGCAGGTGATGGGTCCGGAGTCGATGATCAGATTAGACCCGAAGCTGGGTCTGTTTCATGAGCCGAACGGCCCAATGTCCGACTTTCTGGGAGTCCTGCTCACTCAGTCAGCAATGGTCACTGTCTGAGTTTACCGGGCGGTGGTGGCCATCTAGCGACCATAGTCGACCGATCGGGATCATGATGTATTTACCGGATGTTGCGCGTGCTCATTCAAGAAGGACGAGACGCTGCAAGCTGGGAACTACAGGAGCAACCATGACCGCTCACCTCACCATCCCGCCGATCACCGAGGATGGCGGCAATACCCTGCTGGCTTGGCTGCGCGAGATGCGCGATGAGCACCCGGTCTGGCGCGATGAGCACGGCGTCTGGCACGTGTTCCGCCATGCCGACGTGACGCGGGTGATCTCCGACCCGATGTTGTTCTCCTCCGACACGACCCGGCTGATCCCGGAGGGGCAGCGGTTCAGCGCAGGCAACCTGCTCCAGACCGATCCGCCACGCCACCACTCCCTGCGCCGGCTAGTCGGTGCCGCGTTCAGCCCAAAGGTCGTTACCGGGCTCGCGCCGCGCATCGCCGAGGTCACCCGCGAGCTGCTCGACGCCACCGACGGTGCCGCGGAGTTCGACCTCGTCACCGCCCTGGCCTACCCGCTGCCGGTGACCGTGATCGCCGAGCTACTCGGCCTGCCCGCCTCCGACCGCGAGCTGTTCCGGGCCTGGGCGGACAAGCTGCTCACCATCGACATCGCCGACCCGAACGACCCTGAGCTCGCCCAGAAATTCGAGGCGGCCAGCACGGAGCTGTTCGCCTACCTGCGTGAGCACTGCCAGGACCGGCGTAGCCACCCACGAGATGACCTGATCAGCAAGCTGACCACCGTCGAGGCCGACGGCCAGCGACTGACTGACGAGGAGGTCGTGAACTTCTCCTTAGTGCTGCTGCTGGCCGGGCACATCACCACCACCACGCTGCTCGGCAACACCATCCTGTGCCTCGACGCCCATCCCGAGGTATGGGCCGAACTCCAGGCGGACCGCTCGCTGGTACCGGCCGCCCTCGAAGAGGTACTGCGTTACCGCTCACCCATCACCCAGCTCGGGCGGATGACCATGACCGAGACCGAACTGGCCGGGCAGCTCATCCCGGCGGATGCGTTCATCTCGCCGTGGCTGCTGTCCGCCAACCGCGACGATCGCGAGTTCGCCGAGCCGGACCGGTTCGACATCCACCGATCCGCCAACCGCCACCTGGCCTTCGGGTACGGCATCCACTTCTGCATCGGCCAGCTGCTGGCCCGGGTGGAAGGCAGAATCGCGGTCGATGTGCTGCTCGACCGCTACGCCGAGATCCAGCTGACCCCCGCGGTGCCCCTAGAGTTCTACGGACAGATCATCTTCGCCGCCCGCAACATCCCGGTGACCGTACGGGAGAAGCGCCACCCGCTCCTGGTGGGTGCAACCCCTGACACGGCGCGGTGATCTCCGGCGGGTAGCGATGCCAACCAGTCAGGGCCTGCGCCGGGAGAACAGGCCGCGGAGCTTCGCGCGGTTCCGCGGATCACTCACATACCGCCGGCCCTGATCGACTACTTGCCGTCCCTGCGGGCTGCTCAGGAATTTCCGGATCTTGCTGAAAATCGAGGCCATGAGGACTCCTGGAGAGTAGGTTCTTGCAGCCTAAACCTTATCGCGACCGCGATTCGGCTCCGAATGGCAGTCGACGGGGCGCTCAGAACCGCGATTCGGCTCCGAATGGCGACGGACGTGGGGACCACTACCACCGCTGGCAGTGAGTACAGGGCACGCCGTCCTCGTCAGGAGAAGACGGTAGCCTCGCCCTGGACGGCTTTGGGGTCGGGTCCGTGGGCGTTCAGCTGCCGGTCACCGTCGAGGGCGAAGAACACGAAGAACACGATGAGCACGATCCAGCCGATGAACGGGATGATGCCGATCAGCTGCCACCAGCCAGTCCGGCCGGTGTCGTGCAGCCGGCGGGCGCCGACAGCCAGGCTCGGCAGCAACACCGCCAGCGCGTAGATCAGACCGAGTATATCGATCATGAGAACGTTATCGAGGATGGCGAGCAGAATCGAGATGTTCACGCTGACCAGCGTGAACATCCAGTACTCCTACCGCCGGGCGCGGCCGGTGAAATCGACGTACTGACGAAGCACCCTCAGGTACCACTTCATGATCAGTTCCCATCCTTTGAGACCACCGAGTGACACCTGAGGTGCATTCGATTCGTGGCCGTACCGTACCCCCGTTCCGATAGGTAGAGCGGACCTGACGCCGCGCTGATACAAAAACTTGAGACGCGCATCGCTCGCCGAGCGAACACCTGGTACTGCCCGCGGTGAGCGCGCCGGTAACCCTCGAAAGGACCGCGACATGATCCCGTCGCGCCAGAGCGGGCTCTGGCAGCTCATGCGGATACCGTGGGGAGGTGAGCTCGGTGCGCCCGGTCCCGGAGACCGAGCTCATGGGCGGCGATGAGCTCTCCGCCGACGACGCCTGGCACACCGTGCGGCGCTATCACCTCGGTCGCCTGTTGGCTGCGGCATTCCTCCGCTTCCGCTACGGCGACGGGTTCAGCCATGCCCGCGCCTTCGCGTTGCAGCTCGCGCTGGCGGCGGTACCGCTGGTCATCGCGGGGGCGGGTCTTGTGACGGCGCTGGGCGCGGAGTCGTTCGCCGAGGTGGTGGCGCGGACGGTGGTGGCGATCTCGCCGGGCAGCAGTG
>DATEMN010000080.1:0-3609 GCA_035275565.1 Pseudonocardiaceae bacterium
TCACTCAACTTTTCGTGTCAGAGTCACAGCATTGCCTCTAGGCCAGGTTGGAGGCGTCCTGGACGGGTGTGTTGTTGCCCAGACCGCCCGAGGAGGTACGGCGTGCGCGGGGTCACCTGCCAGTAACACCCGGCCCGTTCACCGGTCCCGTACGACAGGTGCCGGTAGATCTCCGGGTCGGTGAGAATCGTGGCGAGCACGTTGTGATTCACGGACGTGAGCGGTACGCCGCCCGCCCCCTGTCCTCGATGCCCACATTGCGGAAGGCCTCGACCGTGCCCTGGCTGGTGAGCGTTGCCCGTGGCTGCGGGGCGGTGCCCGGGCGCCGCGACAACGTGACGGCCGGGACATCGGCTGCGCCGGTGCACATGAAATGAATCTCCGGCGGTGGAGCCAGCGGGCCGGCCGGTGCGATGAGTCGGTGTGCAACTCCGCACCGGCTCCCAGGCCGGCGCTTCTTGGATAGCAAGGAGGACCGGTGACGGGCGAGTTGCTCCCTCCAATGGATGGCGCGTCGGGCCGTTTCACGAGGCGGCAGGCACATGGGTGTTCCCGTCCCTGAGGAAGGCTGGAGCCTGCAGTGCACCTGGCCGAGTGAGGTCTCGAGCCTGCTCGGACGGTTCAGTGAGGCGGTGTGAATCCGGCCCTGGTCCCATTGGGCGGAACTGATCATGTGACGCGCGGAAGTACAGGGTGTTACGTGTTGTGTATTCAAAGCCCGCGACCGGAGGAGCTGGTGATGGATTTTGCGGTTGGTTTGCTCAATCCCCCAGGCTGCTGGGACGACGTTTTTTTGAGCGGCACGGGTTCACGTCAGCGGGCTTCATGGATACTCCGTTGCTGTCCGGCGATCTGCTTGTCTGTATGGCGCTGACCGCCCAGGCCACCTCCGAACTAAAGAATTTTTCGTCGATGATCTCGCCTAGCTGTTTCCGCGATGTCGTTCTGGATTTGGAGGCGGAGGTTAAGTCGTTGCTGACCCGAGTGGCGGGTTGACGGGCGCATTTAACGGTGCGCTTGGCTGTGCTGACAGATGATTTCTGTTGGCGGCGGAGTAGTCGGCCCGCGCCATATTTCCAGGTTTGGCAATTCGCATTCGTATTCTGTTCGGCACAGGGATTCTGGCGCCGCTCATCGATACATGATTCGAAGGATGGACGCAATGGCACACCAGCTCGGCCCGACCCCCGATGGCTACAGCACCGTCACGCCATGGATCGTCACCAGGAACACCGTGGCGCTCATCGAATTCATAAAGGAGGCTTTCGACGCCGAAGAACTGGGCCGTGTCGAGGTGAGCGAGGGCGTACTGGGTCACGCCGATGCGCGGATCGGCGACTCCATGGTGATGATGTTCGATTCGCCTTTTCCGGTCGAGACCCCGAGCCTGCTGCACGTGTATGTGGCCGACGCGGACGCTGTCGTTCGGCGTGCGGTGGAGGCTGGCGCTGTGGTGGTGACAGAGCCGACCGAGTTGCTCTGGGAGAACAAGGTCGACAAGGTCGGCCGCGTGCGCGATCCCCTGGGCAATATCTGGTGGATCCAGGAGCGCATCGCTGAAATCACCCCAGAACAGGTCGCGGAGCGGGCAGGGGACCCGAAGTACGCAAAGGCTATGGCATACCTCGCCACGACCCTCGCCTCCGCCTTGAAATGACCTGACCGCCTCGCGGATGACTGAGACGACGGGCTTGGAATCTTAGACACGACGTATGCGGCTGGGGTCAAAGTATTTGATGCTGCGCAGAGCCGCGTTCTCCGCCTCTGGCGGTGTCTCGGCTGCGGCGGCGCGTCCCCCTCGATGTCTCTTGGGCCGGCTCGGCCTGGCCGCCTGCTCCAGGTCCGCAGCGCCTCCGGGTTGAATCCCAGATCAGCGATGATCGACCTGATCCCCGCTCCGGGACATGACTGGTACAGCGCGGACTGCAGCCGCCTTGAAATCAGTGGGGTAATGCTTCGTGAAAACGAATTGTCCGTTCTCGGATAATCAAGATACAAATCTCAAGCGTAAAAATCCGAGGAGGCAGTTCTCGCGCGCGGCCTCTGGACTAAACTGGCTCCTGATGTTACAGTCCAGCCCAAATTCAGAATTATTTTCAGTGTTCATCAAAAATTTCATTTATCGTCGGAGTCCGCTGATCTGTGCGATGGGGGAGGGACGGGTCCCTCGCGATCGATGCGGACCTTGAGTCCCTGATCAAGGCATGGATTTACCGCGCTTTCGAAGCTTAAGGGGGCTGGTACGCGATTTGAGGCGCGGAATATCCGGCTACCTTCTTCAGGCATTGGCCTAAGCAGTCATCAAGGGCATCACTTGCGTCGACAGGTCGAGCACGACGTCACGGAAACAGGTCGGCGGGATGTTCAGCGTCACATTGGTGAGACCGGCGGCCTCGAAAAGCTGCAGCTGTTCTGCAATCTCCTCTGCGGTCCCCGTCAGGGACATCATCTTGATTATGTCCTCGGTCAGGACGGCAGCCTCGCCGTCGAGCAGGTGCGACAGGTGTCCGGTGTGCACCTCTTGATAGAAGCGCTCTCGAGGGACGTCCAAGCGGTCCAGAACCTCATTCTCATACGTCTCCAGACGTTCCCGAACCGGCGCTGGAAGGAACTGGCCGATCTCGGGATTTTCTGCGTAGGCGTGGAAGGCGAACATCGCAATCGGGCCAACTTGAGCCAATGCACGCGGGGAGATGGCGGATTCCCCGGGTTCAAGGACACACGCCGCTGTCGACCACATCGTGGGGATCTGATCGACAGCTCGCCCAGCCTCGACCGCGCCTGCGTGGACAGTTCGGAGCATCTGGGCCATGACCTCCGGCGCGTTGCCCATCGACCTCACCTCGCGACCGTGGTGCAGCGTGGTGATCCAGCCGTCCGCAATCTGTCCCGCCATCCTCAGCCCGAGAGGTCCGTCGGCAGCAATCAGAATGGGGATCGGGTACGCGGCGTTGTTGTGGACGTGGTCGGCGTTGGTCATCCGGACATGCCGGTCCTTGCCGCCGTGCTCGTGCAGGACGTCCTCACCCAGGAGAAGACCCCGCAGCTCGTTTACATGGCGACGGACACCAGTGATCTTGACCGGTTCCATACCTAAGGTGACTGTCGAGGTGTTCCCGGTCCCGGTTCCGAGGAATACCCGACCGGGGGCAAGCAGGTTGATAGTGGAGATTGCGGCCGCTGTACCCGGAGTGCTCCGCACCTGGGGAACGTTAAGAAATGTTCCGATCCACATCGCGGACGTGGTACGTGCAGTCATGGCCATAGCGACAAACGGGTCACTGCAGATAAGTGGACTCTCGACAAATCCTGCCGATGTAAAACCGTGCTGCTCGGCGAACGCTGCGTCGTCCCAACATCCGTAGTAGTTCAGCAAACCAACGCCAAACTTCATCTCGTACTCCGTCCTCGGGATATCGTCACATCGAACCAACCGACGTAGCCGCCGTCACGTACGCGGTTCCGACCAGTGGACTCAGCCGGCTGCGCCGGTGGCCACTGCCGGGCACACCATGGTCAACGGCTGAGGTCGGATGTCGAGAACTGCTATCGAGGTCGTTTGGGCCACTCCCCGCGAGGAGCGGCGAGTGCCTCGGCCCAGCGGTCCAG
>DATEMN010000081.1:0-16270 GCA_035275565.1 Pseudonocardiaceae bacterium
GAGCATTCGGTCGGCCGGCGGGGCTTCATCCGATCTTCGCCGACCGCGCTATCGACCACCTAGAGGAGGGGCACACCCGTGGGACCACCAGGCCCCGTCCGGCGGCCGAGCAGGGCGCGGTCCGAGGAACGCGGACTCACCCCGTGGGCTCCCGGGGTGCTCCGCGCGCTGCTCATCACGCTGATCGCGAGCGCCGCGCTGCTCGGCCTGGCCACGCAATCACTGGCCGCCCAGCAACCACCCACCACCGCGTCGCAACCGACCCCGCCCGAGGACGAGGGCCTGCCGGTCAGCGGCACGCTGCGCAATGTCGACGGCACGCTGATCGCGGGCGTCAGGGTGCAGGTTCTCGACTCCAGCGGGCAACAGATCGCCGAGACCACGTCGGACGCCAACGGTCGCTGGGAGCTGGTCGTGCCCAAGCCCGGTCGGTACACCTTCCGGATCGACCAGCAATCCCTGCCCCGTGGGGTCACGGTGCTCCAAGGGGAAGTGGTTCGTGAGGTGGCACCAGGGACATTATCCCTGGTGGTGTTCCGCTTCGGAGAACAACGCGAAGGTCTGCAGACCTCGGCGACCGCGCAGGTGCTGCGGGTACTGGTCGACGGCATCCGGTTCGGCCTGGTCATCGGCATCACCGGGGTGGGCCTGTCGTTGATCTTCGGGACGACCGGGCTGACCAACTTCGCGCACGGCGAGCTGGTCACGATCGGAGCCGTGGCGGCTTGGACGCTGAACGTCACCTTCGGGCTGCAGCTGATCTGGGCCACCTTGCTGGCGCTCCTCATCGGCGCTGCCCTCGGAGCGGCGAACGACCTGGGTATCTGGCGGCCGATGCGGCGGCGTCGGGCTGGCTTGATCGCCCAGCTGGTGATCTCCATCGGGCTGGCCCTGGCGTTGCGCTACCTGGTGCTGATTTACTTCGGCGGCCGTTCCGAGGCGTTCGCCGATTACACCAACCAAGTGGAGCACGACTACGGGATCATCAGCATCACCGACAAGGACGTCGCCACGATCGTGATCAGTCTGGTCGTTCTGATCGGAATCGCGCTGCTGCTGCAGCGGACCCGGATCGGCAAGGCGATGCGGGCGGTGTCGGACAACCGGGATCTGGCCGCTGCCTCGGGCATTGACGTCGAGCGGGTCGTGCTGTTCGTGTGGATCCTCGCCGGCGCGCTGGCGGCGTTGGGCGGCGTCTTGTTCGGCCTCTCCGAGCTGGCCGGGACGGTGCAGTACGAGATGGGCTTCAATCTCCTGCTACTGATGTTCGCTGGGGTGATCCTCGGTGGGCTGGGCACGGCCTACGGCGCCCTGGTGGGATGCCTGCTCGTCGGAATACTGGTGCAGGTCTCCGCCCAGATCATCCCGGTCGATCTCAAGTACCTGGGGGGGCTTGCGGTACTCATCGTCATTCTGGTGATCCGACCGCAGGGCCTGCTCGGCAGTCGCGCACGGATCGGGTGAGTGGATGATCGACATCGCGAATCTGCTGACCACCGGCATCGCCGCACTGGTCGGTCCTTCGGCGATTTTCTTCGCGTTGCTCGCGATCGGACTGAACATTCACTTCGGCTACACCGGCCTGCTCAATTTCGGCCAGATCGGCTTCGCGCTGGTGGGCGGGTACGGGATGGGGATCGCGGTGGTGAACTTCGGCCTACCACTATGGCTGGGAGTGCTGGTGGGGATGGTCGCCGGGGCAGCACTCGCGTTGCTACTCGGCATCCCGACGCTGCGGCTGCGCGCGGACTACCTGGCGATCGTCACGATCGCGGCCGCGGAGATCCTGCGGCTGATCACCCGTTCGACCTCGATGACCGGATTTTCCGGTGGGACTCA
Source organism: Pseudonocardiaceae bacterium (assembly GCA_035275565.1). GTDB lineage: Bacteria > Actinomycetota > Actinomycetes > Mycobacteriales > Pseudonocardiaceae. The sequence continues at coordinate 1,840 of DATEMN010000081.1, forward strand.
GGGCCTCACCGGCTACGGTGGCGGCTTTCGCCAGCTCAGCCCGTTCGACAACGGTCGCTTGTACGACTTCTTCGGGGTACGTTTCCTGGGTCAGGATCTGTGGTCGATCTGCCTGGGCTGGACGGTGGTCGGCCTGTCGCTGCTGCTGGTGTTCCTCCTGGTACGCAGCCCGTGGGGCCGGGTACTCAAAGCGATCCGGGAGGACGAGGACGCGGCCAGAGCGCTGGGAAAGAACGTCTTCGCCTACAAGATGCAAGCATTGGTGTTGGGCGGGGTGTTCGGCGCGGTCGGCGGGATCGTCTTCGCGCTCACCACGCAGGCGCTCACGCCAGACTTCTACTCACCACCGCAGACCTTCTTCGTGTACGCGGCGCTCATCATCGGCGGGGCCGGCCGAGTATTCGGTCCCGTCATCGGGTCGATGATCTTCTGGTTCGTGCTCTCGATCACGGATAACTTCCTGCGGCAGGCCACTGCGGGCAGCCAACCGTTGATCACCTTCATTGACGATCAGGATGTCGGCGCTATCCGATTCATCCTGGTAGGGGTGGCTCTAGCGCTGCTCATGGCGTTCCGGCCGCAGGGTATCTTCGGCAAAAAGAGCGAGGTGCTGCTCGATGCGCGCTGAGGATCCGTTTGCCGGGGTGCCCGCCGAACCAGGCGCCCCGAAGCCTGATCCGGTGTTGGTGATCGATTCAATCACCCGCTCGTTCGGCGGCCTGCGGGCCGTCGACGTAACCCACCTGGAATTCCAGCGCGGCTGCATCACCGGGCTGATCGGCCCGAACGGAGCGGGTAAGACCACGCTGTTCAACCTGCTCACCGGGTTCGACCGGCCTAACACCGGCCGCTGGACCTTCGACGGCGCCTCGCTATCCCGGCTTGCGCCGCATCAGGTGGCCCGTCGCGGGGTGGTGCGCACCTTTCAACTCACCAAGGCGCTCGCCAAGCTCACCGTGCTGGACAACATGCGTCTGGGCGCGCCGAACCAGATCGGGGAGCGGTTCTTCGGTGCCCTGCTGAGCACCTGGGGCGGGCAGGAGCGGGCCAACACCCGCAAGGCGATGGAGCTGCTGACCCGGTTCCGGCTGGACACCAAGGCCGATGAACTCGCCGGCTCCCTGTCTGGCGGGCAACGCAAGCTGCTGGAGATGGCCAGGGCGCTGATGATGGACCCGACCGTCGTGATGCTCGACGAACCGATGGCCGGGGTAAACCCCGCGCTCACCGAGAGCCTGCTCCACCACGTCAAGTCGCTGCGCGACGACGGCATGACCGTGGTGTTCGTCGAGCACGACATGGACGTCATCCGTGACATCAGCGACTGGGTGGTGGTGATGGCCCAGGGCAAGGTGATCGCCGAAGGCAAGGCCGAGACGCTGTCGTCCAACAAGGTGGTCGTCGACGCCTATCTGGGCGCGCACCACGACCGGGCGCTGGAGTTCGATGCCGAGGGCAACCCGGTGGGACGGACAGCAGTGCTCGTCGCCGAGATGGAGGACCGACCGTGACTGCCGGAGGACTGTCCCCCGCTGAATTCGCCGCAACCCGGCAGCGGCACCGCGAGCTCGCCCAGGGCGCCTTGTTGCGGGCCGACGACCTGGTAGCCGGCTACCTGCCTGGCGTGAACATCCTGGAGGACTGCAACTTCTTCCTCCGCGAAGGCGAGATCGTCGGCATCATCGGGCCCAATGGTGCCGGCAAATCGACACTGCTCAAGGCGATGTTCGGGCTCATCCCGGTGCGGGGCGGCAGCGTCACGCTACGGGGCGATGACGTCACCTCAGCCAAAGCGCACGTGCTGGTCACCCGCGGTGTGGGATACGTGCCACAAAACAACAATGTGTTCCCCTCCCTGACCATCGAGGAGAACATGGAGATGGGCGGATACCTGCGACCGCGCGCTTTCACCGCCAGGTTCGACGCGGTGTGCGCGTTGTTCCCGCTGCTGCGCAACCGCCGCAAGACCAAGGCCGGGGCACTGTCGGGCGGTGAGCGGCAACTGGTCGCGATGGGCCGGGCACTGATGATGGAACCGTCGGTCCTGCTGCTCGACGAGCCCTCCGCCGGCCTGTCACCGATGTTCGTCGACGAGGTTTTCGTGCGCTGCAAGAAGATCAATGCAGCCGGTATCTCGATCGTGATGGTCGAGCAGAACGCCCGACGCTGCCTGCAGATCTGCGACCGGGGCTATGTGCTGGACCAAGGCCGCAATGCCTACACCGACACCGGGTCGGCGCTGCTGAACGACCCTAAGGTTGTGGAACTGTACCTCGGAACACTGGCCGGATCGAGCGAAATGCGATAGGGCCACCTTGTGGGTGGTGGGGCGCCGATCCCTCTCGACGCCCCACCCCGGTCAGCGAGCACCCACTATGCGGTACTGGGTCACGGCTTGGTCAATCTTGTTCTGCGCATTGAACGTCAGGATTCCGTAGGAGCCGACGGCACGCTCGCCAGCGGCGGCGAAGTCCAGCGTGCCCGTGACCCCGTCGTAATCGGGATTACCACCACTGTCGATGATGTCACGGCACTGACGGAAGGTGGTGCACTTCTCCCCATCCTTGGTGATCCCGTTGATATCGGCGGCCATGTCCACCCCCTTGGTCGACTTCGCCTGTTCAGCTGCCAACGCGATAATCATGACGGCGTCATATGCCTCACCTGCGTAGTTGGTGTCTATCAGGCCTGGGTTCTCGACTCTCAGCCGCTGCTCGAAGTCGGGCGACAGTTTGGTCAGCGGGGTGGTGCCCTTCATGCCATTGAGCAGGCCAGGCGGTAGTCCCACGCCCAGCGCGTTACCCGTGTTGCCATCAGTGCCGTAGACCCGCTTCCGACCAGGTCCGATCTGCACCTCGCTCATCCGGGTGAGGATCTTCTTCGACTCATCGAAACCGATCACCGCGATCGCGTCCGGGTTGAACACCCGGACGTTGTCGATCTCGGTGTTGTAGGATGTCGCGTTCGGATCGTAGATAATCTTCTGGATCTGGTTCTGTGGAATACCGGCGTCCAACAGGGTCTGCACCGTGTTGTCGGCTAAGCCGCTGCCGTAGGGGTCGTTGCGGGCCAGGATGGAAATCCGCTGTGCACCGTCGGCGGCCATCAGCGCCGCGAGAGCCTGTGCCTGCAGCGAGTCCGGCGGAGCGGTCCGGAAGTACAAACCCTTGTCAGGCCAGCAGGTGAACTCGTCAGACGTATTGGCGGGCGAGAACACGACCACGCCAGCACCGGTGATCTTGTCGATGACCAGCTTCGTGACTCCAGATGCGGCGGCCCCGATGATCGCTTGCACGCCCTGGCCGAGTTCGCGGTCCACGGTCTGGTTCGCCGTGTCGGTCTTGTCGTCGCCGGAATCACCCCGGACGTGGGTGACCGGGTTACCCAGCACCCCGCCAGCCGCGTTGACCTCCTTGATCGCCACGTCTACCGCGGCGAACTCGGGCGGGCCCAAGAAGGCGAGACTGCCGGTCTCCGGCAGCAACGTGCCGATCTTCAGCGGTGTGGTACTCGGCTGCCCGCTCGCCGTGGCTTGTGGGGGGTTGTCACACTTCTTTGCCGCCGGGCTGCCACTGGCCGGCCCTTGGGCTCCCGGAACGGTCGTGTTGCCACCACCGCCGCAGCCGGTCATGACCACCGACAGGGCGCCGAACAGGGCTGCCACGCGAAGCGCGGTGCGCTGGGACATGCATGTCTCCTCAGAACGAGCTGTGCTGCGGGGCGTCCGCGACGGCGCCCCGCCATGCGATCGTCAGACCGTAATCCTGTCGGTGTCTCGACGGGCACGATCAATCGCCGGTCGTGACGAAGATGTGATCCGCCAGCCGCTCGCGGCTGCCGCGAGTCGTACCCGGCGAGATCAGGACGCACTCTCGATGACTGCCTGGGCCACCGCTTTCATGGTGGTCCGGCGGTCCATCGCGCTGCGCTGGATCCAGCGGAACGCCTCAGGTTCGGTGAGTCCGTGCTGGACCATCAGCAGTCCCTTGGCACGTTCCACCACCTTGCGGGTCTCCAACCGATCGGTCAGACCCGCCACCTCGGCCTCCAGAGCAATCAATTCACGGAAGCGCGACATGGCCAACTCCACCGCGGGTACCAGATCCTTGCGGCCGAACGGCTTCACCAGGTAGGCCATCGCACCCGCATCGCGGGCACGTTCCACCAGCTCACGCTGGCTGAACGCGGTGAGGATCACCACCGGCGCGATACGCTGCTCCGCGATGATCGACGCCGCATCGATACCGTCCATCTTCGGCATCTTCACGTCCATGATCACCAGATCGGGGCGCAACCGCTCGGCCTGCTCGACGGCCTGCAGCCCGTCAGCCGCCTCGCCGACTACGACGTAATCCTCCTCGGAGAGAATCTCGACGAGGTCCAGCCGGATCAGCGCCTCGTCCTCGGCGACAACGACCCGGCGTGCGGTTGGTGTGCTGTCTTCGGTAGGGACCGCACCTACGTCAGCCTGCTGAGTCACCGAGGCGACCTCCGTTCGTCCGACCCACGCTCTGGCCCACGATAACGGGCATCGGGGCCAGGTCCGACCGCCCCGTACCGTGATCCCGCCGACAACCCGTGACTGTGACGCTACGAACGCCCGGCGCCCGTGCGCTGCTACGATCCGGGTGGCTCGATGGTGAGCGACGTGCTGGCCGGGGTGGCGGAATAGGCATACGCGGACGCCTCAAAAGCGTCTGTCCTTACGGACATGCGGGTTCGAGTCCCGCTCCCGGCACACTGCGGTCCTGAACCGCCCGCTCCACGGTCGTTTCACAATCGCGTGAGCGGGCTGGGGATTCGAGGTTGTGGGGTGTCCTGCGGCGCGCCACGCTGGACATCGCAGGATGACCGGTGAGTAATCCGTCAACGCAGGTTGACGTCGTGTGGACAGCGTGGTGTACCCGGGCCAGGGTGGGCATATCCGGCAGCGACGGAGGCGAAGGGGAGGCCATGGGTGACTCACATCACGACGACTACTGGAGGCATGACAAGGCACCTTTCTCAGTGACGGTGACGCATGCCGTAGAGGCCACCGAGGCAATCCGTGCGGCCGCCTACCGGATGCAGGTGCCCGAGCGGCTCGATGTGCACAGCCTGGTTGCTGTCGGAGCCGCGCTGGAAGACATCACCCGTGAGCTGGCGAAGTTCGCTGGAGCGCTGCCGGATTCGGTCGACCAGAATCTGGCGGCATCCCAAGAAATCCGCGACGGGTTGGTAGCCTTCCGTATTGCAGTGCTGGACGCGAGTGTCGCGGCGCGATCACTCGGGTGGTCTGCTACTTCGGTTGGCAACGACGTGGTGCCGCACCAGCGTCGTAGGGGAACGGGGCACCTCACGGCCTCAGCTGCGGATCCGGATCAGACCTTCCTGCACTACGCTGGCAATCAATCTGCCATCCCGGCTGAAGAACCGACCGGTGGCCAGCCCACGCCCACCTGTCGCCGACGGTGAGGCGCAGTCGTAGAGCACCCAGTCGTCGACCCGGAACGGGCGGTGAAACCACATCGCATGGTCCAGGCTGGCAGCCACAAGATCCTCACCCAGCACATGGCCGTGCCCAGCTGCCACCGACCACAGCAACGTCAGGTCCGAGACGTAGGCGAGTACGCAAACGTGCACCATAGGGTCATCGGGCAGCACCCCGTCGGTCCGCAGCCATAGCCGGTGGTGCTCCCCGGACTTAACCTCGTCTCCCCTCCCAGCCCAGACCGGTGGGGTCACGTAGCGCAGGTCGAACGGCCGCGGCATGCGTGTGATCGCGGTATCACCGGCGCGGCGCGCCCAGACCTCCAGATCGTCGAGCTGCTCCGGTGGCGCGACTTCGGGCATCTCGTCGGCATGATCCAGCCCCCGTTCCGGTAGCTGGAACGACGCGGACAGCGCGAAGATCGCCTTGCCGTGTTGGATCGCCACTACCCGGCGGGTCGTGAACGATCGACCGTCACGAATCCGGTCTACGTCGTAGACGATCGGGATCCGCGGATCACCGGTCCGGATGAAGTAGGCGTGCAATGAATGCAGGCTCCGCTCAGGCGGCACAGTACGACCGGCCGCGACCAGCGCCTGACCGGCCACCTGCCCACCGAAGACCCGTACCGAGGGTTCCGAGGGGCTGACGCCGCGGAAGATGTCGTCCTCAATGCGCTCGAGGTCTAGCAATGCCACCAGACGGTCCACCACCGGTTGGCCACATGGCACGCGGGCCACGCGGGGCCTCGGAGTGTCAGCCAAGGTCCTCCTCGCCCAGACGGTGCACCCGGATGAGGTTGGTGGAGCCCACGGTAGCTGGCGGGGACCCCGCCACGATCACCACCAGATCACCTGGCTGGTATCGCCCGATCGACAACATCGCCTGGTCGACCTGTCGGACCATCGCATCAGTGGTCTCGACCCGGGGTACCAGGAAGGTCTCGGTGCCCCAAGTCAGCGCCAGCTGGCTGCGCACCTGCGGCTCCGGGGTGAACGCCAGCAGCGGCAGCTGAGTGTGCAGCCGAGCTAGCCTGCGGACGGTATCGCCGGACTGGGTGAACGCCACCAGGGCCTTGGCCGTCAACTGCTCCCCGATCTCGCGGGCGGCGTAGGACAGCACACCCCGCTTGGTCCGCGGCACATGGTTAAGCGGTGGAACGTTCGGTGAGTTGGCCTCGACTTCCTGCACGATGCGGCTCATCGTCTCGACAGACTGGATCGGGTAACGGCCGACGCTGGTCTCCCCGGACAACATGACCGCGTCAGTACCGTCGAGCACCGCATTGGCCACATCGGATGCCTCTGCCCTGGTCGGCCGCGCATTACCGATCATGGAGTCGAGCATCTGAGTAGCCACGATGACCGGTTTGGCGTTCTCCCTGGCGATCTGGATGGCCCGCTTCTGTACCAGTGGCACCCGTTCCAAGGGCAGCTCGACCCCGAGATCGCCACGGGCCACCATCATCCCGTCGAAGGCCAGCACGACCGCCTCGAGATTGTCCACCGCCTCGGGCTTCTCCAACTTGGCGATCACCGGCAGCCGACCCCCCGGCACCCCGTCCATCGTGCGATGCACCAGATCGATATCCGCCGGGGACCGCACGAACGACAGCGCCACCAGATCCACCCGCAGCCGCAACGCGAACTCCAGATCGGTGATGTCCTTGGCCGACAACGCCGGCACCGACACGTTCATCCCCGGCAACGAAAGACCCTTGTGATCACTGACCGTGCCACCCTCGACGACCTCGCACACCACATCGGTGTCCTCGACCTTGCGCACCACCAAAGCGACCTTGCCATCATCAACCAGCAACGAATCACCCTCACGGGCATCCTCAGCAAGCCCTGCATACGTGGTGGACACCCGGTCGTGAGTGCCAGCGACATCCTCCACGGTCACCCGCACCACGTCACCGGTACGCCACTCCACCGGACCAGCCGCGAACCGACCCAACCGGATCTTGGGCCCCTGCAGGTCACCGAGGATCCCCACCGCCCTGCCGTACTCATCGCTGGCCTGCCGGATCATCGTATAAACCCGCTCATGCTCAGCATGGGTGCCATGGCTGAAGTTAAGCCGGGCCACATCCATCCCGGCCCGGACCAACTCCCGGATCTTCTCCGGGGTCGCGGTAGCGGGTCCGATGGTACAAACGATCTTCGCGCGTCGGGTCACGGGGTGAGCGTAGCGATGGGTACCGACCGTTTCGGTGACCGGGAGGTGTCCGCTGGATTCCAACTCAGCTGTCGGCGCTCACCGGGTCGCCGGAGCCGCTGCTGGTCCGCTCCGCTGGATCGGGGGCACGATCGCGGAGTGTTTCCGGATCCTCTCGGCCACGTGGGGCCAGCACCAGGTAGAGCACCGCACCCAGGAACACCACCACCGAAGTGATCACATTGATCCGCAGACCGAAGACCATCGTGGCCGGATCAGTGCGCATCAACTCGATCCAGAACCGGCCCGCTGTGTAGCCCGCGACGTAGAGCGCAAAGGCCCGCCCATGGCCGAGCCGGAAACGCCGGTCGGCCCACACCACCAGCACCACGACGCCCAGGTTCCACAGTAGTTCGTAGAGGAACGTGGGATGCACGATCTCCACTGGTGGACCCTGCGCGATCCCTCCCAGTGGATCGAGAGCACCGGTGTCCGGATTCACCCGCTCGCGGATTTCCAGCCCCCAGGGCAGTGCGGTCGGGCCGCCATAGAGCTCCTGGTTGAACCAGTTACCCAGCCGGCCGATGGCTTGGGCGGCGACGATGGTCGGCGCGAGCGCGTCTGCCATCGCGGGCAGCGGGATACCCCGGCGCCGACAACCGATCCAGGCCCCGACGCCGCCGAGCGTGATCGCCCCCCAGATCCCCAGCCCGCCCTGCCAGATCTTCAGCGCATCGACCGGGTTACCACCGGGCCCGAAGTACTTCTCCCAGTCCGTCGCGACGTGGTAAAGCCGGCCGCCCACCAAACCGAACGGCACCGCGAACGTCGCGACATCGGTCACGGTCCCGGGTCGACCACCCCGTGCCTGCCAGCGGCGTTCGCCCCACAGGATGGCCAGCACGATGCCGGCGATGATGCACAGCGCATAAGCCCGGATCGGCACCGGTCCCAGGTGCCAGACCCCGCGATCCGGACTGGGGATCGTGGCAAGAAATATCACGGTGAACACGGCAACACGGTATCTGCCCCCGGAGTTCCCCTGTCAGAGACCTTCGCTAGTGTAATGATTACATAATTACAATGTAATTTTGAACACACGCCTTCTCCGTGGGATAGGAGGGGCTGATGAGACGAGCACCGAGACCACGATCTGCTCATGCCGCTATAACTAGAGCAGGTAGCTCACGACTTTGCCGAGATCCGTGGGTATCCAGTGCTTTGACAAAGCCCGCGAATGCGGAACTGGAGGTGCTCAGGCGGGTTGGGGGGCAGAGTGGCGTACGCCGTCCGCGAGGTCGGTTGCTAGGGCGTGGACGCCGGACTCACCGTTCTCAGCGGCGGTGACGAAGGCTGAGCCGACGACCACTCCGTCAGCGAAGGCTGCCACCTCGGCGGCCTGGACGCCGTTGCGCACTCCGAGCCCGACGCACACCGGCAGCTCTGACGCGCACTCGCGTACCCGGCCGACCAATTTCGGGGCGGCGTTGCTCACGACGTCACGAGCACCGGTCACCCCCATGACGGAACTCGCGTAGAGAAAACCGCGCGTCGCCGCCGCAGTGTCAGCGAGCCGCTGATCGGTCGATGAGGGGGCTACCAGGAAGATCCGGTCCAGGTCGTGCTCCTGCGCTACGGCCAGCCAGGTCTGCGCCTCGTCGGGAATCAGGTCGGGGGTGATGACGCCGAGCCCCCCAGCAGCAGCGAGGTCGCGGGCGAAGGCGTCCACGCCGTAGCGGTGCACCGGGTTCCAGTAGGTCATCACCACCGCGCGCCCCCCGGCCGACGCAATTGACTCCACCACCGAGAACACGTCACGCAATCGAACTCCGCCGCGCAAGGCGGTGTCGGCGGCAGCCTGAATGGTCGGCCCGTCCATCACCGGGTCGGAATAGGGAACCCCGACCTCGACCAGGTCACAGCCACCATCCAGCATGGCGCACAGTAGCGCCCGGGAACCGTCCACGGTGGGATAGCCAGCGGGCAGGTAGCCGATCAGCGCAGCCCGGTGCTCAGCACGGCAGGCCGCGAATAGCGGCGCCAGCCGGGCGGTCATTATTCACCGTCCAGCAGGTTGAACCACTTTGCTGCGGTGTCCACGTCTTTGTCGCCCCGGCCGGACAGGTTCACCAGCAACAAGGCCCCCTTCCCCAACTCCGGTCCGAGCTGTAAAGCCCCGGCCACCGCATGCGCGGACTCGATCGCCGGCAGAATGCCCTCAGTACGAGACAGTAACTGGAAGGCGTCCATCGCCTGCGCATCGGTGATCGGCCGGTATTCGGCGCGTCCGGTGTCTTTGAGCCAGGAATGTTCAGGTCCCACCCCGGGATAGTCCAGACCTGCCGAGATCGAGTGTGTCTCGATGGTCTGCCCGTCGGCGTCCTGCAGCAGGTAGGACAGCGCGCCGTGCAGCATCCCCGGCCGACCGGCGGACAGCGTCGCGGCGTGCCGGCCGGAGTCCACCCCGTCGCCCGCGGCTTCGAAGCCGACCAGACGCACGCCGGGGTCATCGAGAAATGGGTGGAAGATGCCGATCGCATTGGAACCGCCCCCGACACAGGCTGCCACTACGTCGGGCAGCCGACCATACCGGGACAGCATCTGCGCGCGGGCCTCCAACCCGATGACTCGGTGGAAGTCGCGCACCATCACTGGGAAGGGATGCGGCCCGGCGACCGTGCCGAGCAGGTAATGCGTGGTCTCCACATTGGTGACCCAGTCCCGCAGCGCTTCGTTGATGGAATCCTTGAGGGTGCGTGAGCCGGTCGTCACCGGGATCACTTCGGCACCGAGCAGTCGCATCCGAGCGACGTTGAGCGCTTGACGCTGGATGTCCACCTCTCCCATGTAGACCACGCATTGCAGCCCGAGCAGCGCGCACGCGGTCGCGGTGGCGACGCCGTGCTGGCCCGCCCCGGTCTCCGCGATCACCCGCGGTTTACCCATCCGCTTGGTAAGCAGCGCCTGACCCAACACGTTATTGATCTTATGGGAACCGGTGTGGTTGAGATCCTCGCGCTTGAACAGGATCCGGGCCCCACCGGCGTGCTCGGACAGCCGCGACGCCTCGGAGATCGGCGAGGGCCGGCCGGTGTAGTCGGCGAGCAAGCCGTTCAGCTCGGCGGTGAACTCCGGGTCCGACCGGGCGTCGGCATAGGCGGCAGCGAGCTCATCAAGGGCTGCGATGAGCGCCTCGGGCACGAACCGGCCGCCATAGTTCCCGAAGTACCCACGGGTATCAGGTTGGGTGGTCTCTGTCTCGGGCTGGACGCTGACCACGGCAGACTCACCGCACCGGTTTCGGGCAGGCCGGGTGTGACCCCGCAGTGACCAGTTGGATGACCGCAGCCTTAGGGTCGCCGCTGGTCACCAGCCCCTCACCGACGAGCACCGCGTCTGCGCCCGCACCGGCGTAGGCCAGCAGATCCGCCGGCCCGCGCACCCCGGACTCGGCGACCCGCAGCACATCGGCCGGCAGCCCCGGCGCGATCTTGCCGAACACCTCGGGGTAGACCTCCAAGGTGTGCAGGTCGCGAGCGTTCACCCCGATCAGGGTCGCGCCGGCCTCCAGCGCCCGGTCGGCTTCTTCGGCGGTGTGCACCTCGACCAGCGCGGCCATGCCCAGCGACTCGACCCGGTCGACCAGCGCCTCCAGCGCGTTCTGCTCCAGAGCGGCGACGATCAGCAGCACCACGTCCGCGCCGTGCGCACGGGCCTCGTGCACCTGATAGGGGCTGACGATGAAGTCCTTGCGCAGCACCGGGAGATCCACCACGGCGCGCACCGCGTCCAGGTCGGCCAGCGAGCCACCGAACCTCCGGCCCTCGGTCAACACGCTGATCATGCGGGCGCCGGCCTCGGCGTAGTCGGTGGCGAGTGCGGCCGGGTCCGGGATGTCGGCCAAGGCTCCCCGAGACGGGCTACGGCGCTTCACCTCAGCGATGACGCCGATCCCCGGGCCCCGCAACGCGGCCAGCGCATCCCGAGGAGGTGCCACTTGGATGGCACGACGCTTGATCTCCGTGAACCCGACGGCGGCTTCGCGATCAGCGAGGTCCGCCATGACACCTTCGAGGATCGCCTCCAAAACGCTCAAAGCCTCTCCCCTTCCGCCCCGTGCCCCCAGTGTCGATGCTAGCTCCGGCCGGTCCGGCGCCCCGTCACCGGGGGTGTCCCGGCGCTGTAGGGTCCTCACCGGCGTCCATCCGTTCCCACAACCGCCCCTCCAGTGAGTTCTCGGGGAGCGTTGAGGGGTGATCCGGATGCTTCTGGTATTTCCGGCCTAGCCGCGGCATCCGGTGGCCCCGCACCACCAGTGCGGCGCCAGCCGCGGCGAGCAGTACCGCCCCTGCTGCGGCGAATCCGGGTCCCACCGCCAGCACGGTGGCCGTTCCGGCCGGGACCGATCGGGCAGGCAGCCCAGCCGTCGACACCGCAGTCTCGGTCAGCCAACTCTCGTCGGTCATCCGAAGCGCCCCGAAGGCCGGCGGCGCTGCCGCGATCAGCAGCAACGCGCCAAGCGACCAGCGCGCCCAGCCGCCGGTCGCCAGCATCGCGGCCACCGCCGCGAGCGCGAACACGGCCAGCGGGGTCAGCACGGGCACCACCTCGGAGCCGGGCACCCGCACCTCGACGATCCCGCGCAGCGGAACTTGAAAGCCGACCTGCGCCCAACCGAGCATCGCCGCCGCACCGAGCGCTATCGACGCCGCGACCAACAGCGCGATGGTGACTACAAACGCCCTACGGCCCTCACGCACGCAGTGACCCGTTGGAGTCCCCGACGGCCAGCCGCAAGGTGGCTGCTGCGGCGATGGCGGCCAGCACCGCACCTGCCTTGTTCAGGCACTCGGTGTCCTCAGCGACCGGGTCGGAGTCGGCGACGATACCCCCACCGGCCTGCACGTAGGCCACCCCGTTGCGGACCATCGCGGTGCGGATCGCGATCGCGGTGTCGGCGTTTCCGGCGAAATCCAGGTAGCCGACCACTCCCCCGTATACCCCCCGCCGAGTGGGCTCGAGCTCTTCGATGAGCTCCATCGCGCGTGGCTTGGGCGCCCCAGACAGCGTCCCAGCGGGAAAGCATGAGGTCACCGCGTCGAAGGCGGTGTATCCCGGCGCCAGCTCACCGGTCACCGTCGAGACCAGGTGCATGACATGGCTGTAGCGCTCGATCCGGAAGAAGTCGGTGACGTGCACCGAGCCGGGACGGCATACCCGGCCGAGGTCGTTGCGCCCGAGATCGACCAGCATGAGGTGCTCGGCGCGCTCCTTCTCGTCAACCAACAGATCCTTCTCCAGCCAGCTGTCCTCGTCCGGGTCGGCGCTGCGCGGACGGGTGCCGGCGATCGGATGCGTGGTGACCTTCCCGTCCCGCACGGTCACCAGGGCTTCCGGGCTGCAGCCGACAATGCTGAACTCCTCCAGCGTGAGCAGGTACATGTACTGGCTGGGGTTGGTGGTGCGCAGGATCCGATAGACGTCCAGCGGATCGGCGTCGGTGGTCATCTCGAAGCGCTGGGAGACCACCACCTGGAAAGCCTCGCCAGCACGGATCGCCTCTTTAGCCGCCTCAACGGCGGCGTGGTGCTGCTCGGGACTGCGTCGACGCAGGAACTCCGGTGCCGGCCGGCTGAACACCGCTGTGCTGGCCGGCGCCGGCGTACACAGCTTCGCGACCATCACGTCCAGCCGGGCCACCGCGTCGTCGTAGGCATCATCGAGCCGCTGCGGGGAATCGTCCCAGTTGATCGCGTTGGCGATCAACGTGATGGTGCCCTCATGGTGGTCCAGCGCGGCGAGGTCGGTGGCCAGCAGCATCACCAGTTCCGGCACCTTGAGATCATCGAGGGCAAGCTCGGGCAGCCGCTCCAGGCGCCGGACTGCGTCATAGCCGAGGTAGCCGACCATCCCGCCGGTGAGCGGGGGCAAGCCCGGCAGCGGCTCGGTGTGCAACGCCGTCACAGTCTGCTGCAACGCCTCCAGCGGCGTGCCCACCCACTCCTCCGCCACGCCGGGTAGGTCGGACAGCGGCGTTCCGCGCCAGACCGTGCGGCCGCCGGACTCGGTGAGGGTGGCAGCGCTGTCCACCCCGACGAACGACCACCGAGACCACGACGAGCCATTCTCCGCCGACTCGAAGAGGAACGTGCCGGCCCGACCGCCGGCAAGCTTGCGGTATACCCCCAGCGGGGTCTCGCCGTCGGCGAGCAGCGTCCGAGTCACCGGGATCACCCGGCGATCGGTCGCCAGGGCGCGAAACCGCTCCCGGTCCAGCTGCAGGTGCCCGATTCCGGTGCCGCCGATACCGACCATGGATCCATTGTGCCGTTGACGTCGGGGACGTTTCGGGCATACCTTCTCATCGGTCGTTGAAAAGGAAGTCCATGGTTGCATCGCAGCACCCCGTGAACGCGCGCGGTGGCCGGCCCCGGGGCCGGCGACCCGCCGGGGAAGACACCCGGACGGCGCTGCTCGACGCGGCCAGGGTGGAGTTCACCGAGCGCGGCTTCGACGGGGCCACCGTGCGTGCGATCGCCCAGCGGGCAGCGGTGGACCCCGCGATGGTCAACCACTGGTTCGGCGGCAAAGACGGGCTCTTCGTGGCTGTCATGGAGATCCCGGTCAATCCGGATGAGATCATTCCCCGGATCCTTCACGGGGATCCCGCGCAAGTCGCCGAGCGGATCGTGCGGATCTTCCTGTCGCTCTGGGACACCAATGGCGGTGGGGCGCTGGCCGCGATGGTGCGCAGCGTGGCCAGTCACGAGGAAGCAGCCCGGATGATGCGCGAGTTCGTCA
>DATEMN010000082.1:0-4111 GCA_035275565.1 Pseudonocardiaceae bacterium
CTCCCACCACCTTGCGGGTCGGGAAGTAGCTCGGCTTCACCACGGTGCGGTGGATGGCGGTGTAGGCCGCACGGGTCCCGGGGCCGCCGAAGTCGGCGTGGGTGTAGTCGATTCCGTCGTCGATGATGCCGATCCGGATCCCGTCCCCCAGCCACCCGGTCTGCTGCCAGGCGCGCAGTTCCCGGACCCCAATGGGGTCGGCGATCACGGCCAGCCCCGGCACGGCGTTGGTGGTCCGGAACAGTTCCCCGACGCTCGCGCCGCGGCGACGCAGCATCTCGAGCACCCGGTTGGCAGCCTGCACCGCCTCGCTCTTGGTGGCGCTAGCCGCCCGCGCCGCGGCCGCAGCAGACCGTCCAGCGCGGCGCTCGGTGTGGAAGACATCCACCGCTGGGGTCTGGACGAGCTCGATGAAGACGGCCACCGGCGCGCCCATCCGTTGGATGATCTTGCCTTGTAGCGGGCCCGGCGCCAGGCCGGCCGCAGGAGCCAATCCGATCGCGAGCGGTAGTAGCTGGCCGCCCTGACCACGAGCCTGACCACTGACCCCGGCGGAGGCCAGCAGGGTGAGTACCAGAACTACGACCGCGGAACGACTCCTACGAGGTCTCCGGCACCCACCATCTCACCTAGCCCCCACCATAACGCGATGCACTGACGGAACGTACCCAGCCGGTCACTTCTTGTGATCAGCCGGGATGGTCAGCTGAGCGTGACCGAGCAGACGGTACGGGCGCCGACCGATGATCCGATCATGTCCAGCACCCCCCTCGGCACGCTCTGGTCGACCCGGAGCATCATGATCGCGTCGGTACCCGCGGTCGTCTGGCTGATCTGGGCCGCTTCGATGTTGATGCCAGCCGTGCCCAGCAACGTCCCGACAGTTCCCATCAGGCCCGGACGGTCCGGGTACTCCATGAAGATGGCCTCGCCCTCGGCGCGCAGATCGAAGTGCCGGCCGTTGATCTCGACCAGCTTCTGCACCTGCGCGGGCCCAGCCAGGGTCCCCGAGACCGACGAGACAGTACCGTCGGCGAAGGCGCCCCGCACCCGGACCACGCTGCGATGGGTCGGGCTCTCCGGGGCGGTGGTCACGGCGACGGAGACCCCGCGCTCCTGCGCCAACCGCGGCGCGTTGACAAAGGTGACCTGCTCATCAACCACCCCGGCGAAGATTCCGCGCAGCGCCGCAAGCTGCAACACGGAGACGTCCTCAGCAGCCAGCTCACCGCGCACGTCGACAGTCACCGAATCAGGCGAGCTCGCGGTCAGCGTCGCCAGCACGATACCCAGTTTCTGGGTCAGCGGCAGCCAGGGTCGCACCTCCTCCCCCACCACTCCACCGCCGATCACGTTCACCGCGTCGGGCACGAACTCGCCACGCAGCGCCAGCAACACGCTACGCGCGACGTCGGTGCCGGCCCGGTCCTGTGCCTCCACGGTGGAGGCACCAAGGTGCGGCGTGACGACCACCTGCGGCAGCTCGAACAATGGGCTGGCAGTGCACGGCTCGGTAGCGAAAACGTCGACGCCGGCACCGCCGACCTGCCCAGTGCGCACCGCGTCAGCCAACGCCTGCTCGTCCACCAGGCCGCCGCGGGCGGCGTTGACGATCAACACCCCCGGCTTGGTCTTGGCAAGCTGGTCGGCACCGATCAGCCCGGCCGTCTCGAGGGTCTTGGGCAGATGGATCGAGATGACGTCCGCGCGGGACAGCAACTCCCCCAGTCCGACCAGCTCGATGCCCAACTGCGCGGCCCGACCCGGAGACACATAGGGGTCGTAAGCGATCAGCTCGGTGCCGAAGGCCGCCAGTCGCTGCGCGACCAGCTGGCCGATCTTGCCCAGGCCCACCACACCGACGGTCTTGCCGGACAGCTCAATACCGCCGAACGAGCTGCGCTTCCATTGCCCGCTGCGCAGGCTGGCATCGGCCGCCGGGATACGCCGAGCCACCGCCAGCAGTAGTGCAACGGCGTGCTCCGCAGCCGAGACGATGTTGGAGGTGGGCGCGTTGATCACCATCACGCCACGCACAGTGGCCGCGGGCACGTCGACGTTGTCCAGCCCGACCCCGGCCCTGGCCACGACCTTAAGCCGGGGCGCGTGGCCGAGCGCCTCGGCGTCCACCCGGGTGGACGAGCGCACCAACAGCGCGTCGGCGCCAGCCAGCGCGTCGAACAGGGCTTGCCGGTCGGTGCCGTCGACGTGGTGAACGTCGAACTCGTCGCCGAAAACCTCCAACACCGACGGTGCGAGCTTCTCAGCGATCAGGACTACAGGTCGGTTCGGCGTGGTCACGCCCGCCGAGTCTACCGAGCCCGGGCGAGAAATCAGGCCCCAGCGGGGTGTGGATCGCCGAGCAGCCGGGTCGGACTGCATGACGAAGGAATTGATCTTGTCAGCGCTATTGCCGATCGTAAGCACGCCGATGCCTACCGCGTTACCGACGGTCAACCGATGTCGAGATGTCCGAAGAATCGCTTAAAATGACGTACCTCACGTGGTTGATACACGGTTGTGTCCCGAGCCGGTGCACAATTTCTTGCACATCGCCACGGCCATGCCAACGATTCAGGAAGGGCACAGCACGAAGCAACTCGTTGCGAGCAGACAACGAGCCAACATGCCCAATGGCGTCGAGCGTTTCCCACGCTACTTGGCACGCTTGCTCTGGCTGACCGGCATTGGCGTAAGCTCGTGCCAGCTTGACCCGTGTGATAGTGGCCGTGCGCAGCGACTTCGCCAGTGACCGCATGCGAGGTTCCAACACAGGAATGACCTGAACACCGCGGCCGAAATAAACATCGCATGTCGTCTGGTAAACCACAAAGAGATCGTCATCCGCCACGCTACGCTGAAGTACGGCATTGTCCTCACGAACCGGTTGCACCAGCCAGTCCATCGCGGAATCGAGGGCACGGCGACTGGCATCCCGGTCACCCACAAGCGCGCACCTATAAGCTATCTGCTTGGCCGCCAATCCCTTCATCCGAAGTGACACCTGAGCCATCTCCAGCACTGGACGCGCCTGGTCGACAACCCGAAGCCCCTCACCAGAGAAGCTCATCACCCTCACCGAGCGTCGGATGAAGCCCCACGCCGTCATTCCCGACCAGCCAGCGGCTTGCGCCCACTGTGACGCATGATCGATCCACCACATCGCGCCCTGCAGGTCGCCCGCCTCCACGCTCAGCCAGCTCAACGTTTCGGCGTAATAAGATTGCAGCGTGCCGCACCGGTGCTGGTCTTCACCAACCGACCGGCGGCGCAACCCATCCAAAATTGCGACATTGCCCACCATCCCGCCAATAAGCCGATGCGGCGGCAGTGTTCGGGCGGCCTCCTTGAAACCATGGAACGCATCCTGGAGAAAATGTATGACATCACCATCGGGCTCGACGCTGTCCAGCGCCCGTTCGAACTCGCCTTGCAGATCGCCGGTCACTATCCCGAGACCGAGAGCCGCCAGGACCTCACGCCGGGACAGAGGCATCGTGACACCTCCTTGCGGCAGCACCACCACGAACACATCCGTGTCGGACACACCGAACGCGGAGTTGTCCTGCGGCATGCCACCAGTCCCTGAGACCAGGCGCAGGACGAGCCCGCACATGAACAAACCAGACACCGACGGTACGGGTGGCGGCATTAGGTCCAGCATCCGCCCTGACGTGACCGCAGCGGCTTCCGGGAATGGTCTGGTAAGCGTCTGCTGGTCCGGAGCGATCCAGGCGCAGCCGTGATCCGCGAGGACCGCGAGCTGCTGGCCGAGCTGGCCCGGCTCAACACAGATGTGGTGCCGCTGGCGATGCGGATCGCGTGCTTCGGCAGCAATTGGAGCAATTGACGAATCGGCTCCGTGGCGCTCACCCTTCGATTGCGCTGGCCGAGCATACCGTGCGGCTACTCACTTTCGCTTTAATCCTGCGCCCTTATCGCAGCTTTCTGAGTAGGTAGGTCCGGCGATGCCGGACGCCCCGAGCCCATCGCCGGACCTGCCATCCATCCCAGCCCCAGACGAACCGGGCTGATCGAGAACAGCCGTTTTTTATCACAGCCAAGCACCCCGCGCCAGCAAGCCGAGCTACGATCCGGCCGTGCTTGGTGA
>DATEMN010000083.1:0-8961 GCA_035275565.1 Pseudonocardiaceae bacterium
GGTGGCGGTTTCAGGTGAGGTTGACCCGATGACCACGGTGCGGGAGGTGCCGCCGGGCGTCGCCGTGCCGCGGGCTGGGCTGCTGCTGCGGGTGCTGCCACCAGCGCTGTATATCGGGCGGGCACGAATGCTCATCCTGCGCTCCTCAATGGCGTCGCGCAGTGCCTGGATGGCGATCTTCTCCGGATTTTTTGAACCGCTGTTTTTCCTGTTAGCGATGGGTCAGGGGCTGGGCGGTTTCATCGGCGCCGTGCCGGGGGATGCCGGGCAGCAGCTGAGCTATGCGGCGTTCATCGCGCCCGGGCTGCTGGCCGCGTCGGCGATGAACGGGGCGGTATATGATTCGACGTTCAGTTTCTTCTTTAAGCTCAAATATGCGAAGCTCTACGACGCGATGCTCGCCACCCCGCTGGGACCGGTGGACATCGCGCTGGGGGAGATCGGCTGGGCACTGATTCGGGGCGGGATGTACTCGACCGGCTTCCTCGCCGTGATGCTCGCCCTTGGGCTGATCTCCTCGCCTTGGGCGCTGCTGGCCCTGCCCGCGGCGCTGTTCGTGGCGTTCGCCTTCGCGTCGGTGGGGATGGCTGCCACGTCGTTTATGCGCTCTTGGCAGGACTTCGATCTGGTGCAGCTGGCTGTGCTGCCGATGTTCTTGTTCTCGGCGACGTTTTTTCCCCTGTCGGTGTATCCGCCCGCGGTGCAATGGTTGGTGCAGGCGTTTCCCCTTTATCACGCGGTGGCCCTGATGCGCGGCCTCACTACCGGCGTGGTCGGCTGGTCGATGCTGGGAAATGTGGCCTACTTCGTGGTGATGGCCGCTTGCGGCGTTGTGGTGGCCTCCCGCCGCCTACAAGCCCTCCTCCTCAGGTAGGGGGCTCTTCAAGGACTACCAACCTGCCACCGCGGTGCCCACAACCGCTACCAACCCAAACTGGCATGGCGACTGCTGTCCACAAGCGAGGTGGTTATCCACAGCACCGAGCTTCACCGCTTGGCGTCGGACTAGCGGGACACCACGCTCAGCTTCATGCACGAGTGGTGGGCTCACCTAGTGGAGCCGGACGGATTGTTGATACGCGACCGCGCTCTTGCCGCCGTCGACCCCGACGACTTGTTGACCGCATTACGGTCTGGCCGGCTGCGACGCATCCAGCGTGGGATCTACCTGCCCAGACGGTTCGAGGCGACCCCGCCAGTACTCGCACGGGCGGCGTTGCTCAGTTCGGGCGTAACCGGCGCGGTCCCCAGCCATGCGACTGCGGCGAGGATGCACCGGATCTCGGTGCCCAAGGGAGATCACGTTCAGCACGTGACAGTCGCTCGGGAGCAGCGGCGCCGCAATCGTCGTGACCTGCACTTCCATACTCGATCGATCGGGTGCGGGGAGGTCGAGAGACGCGATGGCGTGCCGGTGACATCCATCGCTCGCACGCTTGCCGACTTGGCAACGAGTCTGGAGCGATTGCCCGCGGTATGGGCGATGGACGATGCTCTGCGGCGACGGCTATGCGCCAAGGCGGACATCATCGCGGTCATCGAGCGGTGGCGCGGTGGTGCCGGTTGCGTCACGGCTCAGGAGCGGCTGTATGAGGTAGACGGGATGGCGGAATCGATCCTCGAGACAGCGGGACGCCTGGTGTTGCACGATCGCGGGGTGCCTTTGCCGATCCCGCAGTACAAGCTGTGGGCGCCGGACGGCACGTTAGTGGCCCGGCTCGATGGTGCCTACCTGCGCGAGAAGGTGGCCCTCGAGTACGACGGAGCGGATCCGCACGGTCTGCCCGAGGCGGTATTCCGTGATCGCTGGCGGCAGAACGGCCTGCCCGAACTTGGCTGGACTGTGCTGCGCTTTACCTGGTGGGACGTGATGCGTGACCCTGATGGGGCGGCCAACTACGCTGAGCGGCATGGCTGTCGCGTCGGTGTTCGGGCAACTGGAGTGGCTGCTGCCCCTGGTCTCCAAGCCGGTGCAGTATGTCGGAGGCGAGCTCAACGCCACGGTGAAGGACTGGAACGCCACCACGGTGCGCTGGGCGTTGATGTACCCGGACGCCTACGAGGTCGGGCTGCCCAACCAGGGAATCATGATCCTCTATGAGGTACTCAATGAGGAGCCCGACGTCCTCGCCGAGCGTACCTACGCGGTGTGGCCGGATCTCGAAAAATTGATGCGCGAGCATGGCGTGCCGCAGTTCACCGTGGAGTCGCACCGGCCGGTCGGGGCATTCGACGTGCTCGGGGTCTCTTTCGCCACCGAACTCGGCTACACGAACCTGCTCACCGCACTGGACCTGGCCGGGATCCCGCTCCACGCGAAAGATCGCACCCAGGACCATCCTGTCGTCATTGCGGGAGGTCATGCCGCGTTCAACCCAGAGCCGATCGCCGACTTCATCGATGCCGCGGTGCTGGGGGACGGCGAGGAGGTCGTCCTCGAGATCACCGCGATCGTGCGGAACTGGAAGGCACAAAGGTGCCCAGAAGGTCGCCAGGAACTGTTGGGGCGACTCGCTGAGATCGACGGCGTCTACTTGCCTGGACACTACGACGTCGACTATCTTCCCGACGGCCGGATCGGGCAGGTCGCCCCCAAAGGACGCGCTCCCCATCGCGTAGCCAAACGCACCACGATGGACCTTGACGAGTGGCCCTACCCAAAGCAGCCGCTGGTGCCGATCGCGGAGAGCGTGCACGAGCGGATGAGCGTGGAGATCTTCCGTGGCTGCACTCGCGGCTGCCGGTTCTGCCAGGCCGGAATGATCACCCGACCGGTGCGGGAACGGTCGATCGAGGGTATCGGCGAGATGGTTGAGCGCGGCCTCAAGGCCAGCGGGTTCAGCGAGGTCGGGTTGTTGTCGCTGTCTAGCGCGGACCACTCCGAGATCGGCGACATCACCAAAGGCCTGGCGGACCGCTACGAGGGCACTGGAACCAGCCTGAGCCTGCCATCGACCCGGGTGGACGCGTTCAACATCAACCTGGCCAATGAGATCTCCCGCAACGGCCGCCGCTCCGGCTTGACGTTCGCCCCCGAGGGCGGCTCCGAACGGATTCGCCGGGTGATCAATAAAATGGTGTCCGAAGAAGATCTCATCCGCACCGTCTCCACCGCGTTTGGCGCGGGCTGGCGGCAGGTGAAGTTGTACTTCATGTGCGGCCTGCCCACTGAGACCGACGACGACGTAGTGCAGATCGCCCAGATGGCGCACAACGTGATCCGGGCCGGTCGGGAAGCCAGCGGTAGTAAGGACATCCGGTGCACCATCTCGATCGGTGCCTTCGTGCCCAAGCCGCACACCCCGTTCCAGTGGGTCGCTCAGGAGCATCCCGACGTCGTCGACAATCGGTTCAGGAAACTCCGTTCGGAGATCAACAGTGACCGCAAGATCGGTCGCAACGTCGGCATGCGCTACCACGACGGCAAGCCGGCGTTGATCGAGGGCCTGCTTTCCCGGGGGGATCGGCGGGTCGGCCGGGTGATCGAGCGGGTCTGGCGTGAGGGGGGCCGATTCGACGGCTGGAGCGAGCACTTCAGCTACGAGCGGTGGGTCGCCGCCTGCACCGAGGAGCTCACCCCCCAAGGCGTGTCACTGGAGTGGTTTACCACCCGCGAGCGGGGACGTGACGAGGTGTTGCCCTGGGACCATCTGGACTCCGGTCTGGACAAGGAGTGGCTCTGGGACGACTGGCAGGACGCGCTGGCCGGTCGCGAGCAGGATGACTGCCGGTGGACCCCATGTTTCGACTGTGGGGTCTGCCCGTCGATGGGTACCGACATCCAGGTCGGACCCGGCGGACGGCAGCTGCTATCGATCAGTCCCGTGTCCTGAGCCCGGCTGCGCGGTCACCGCCGTCAGCGCATTGACCAGGCCATGACCGTAGAACCCGGCATCACCGGTGCAGGCTGCGTGCGAGTTATCCGGAACGGGGCACGGCAGTGGGTCGGCTTGCTGGCGCAGCAGGGTGGCCAACTCCGCAGGGTGGGCCTCGGGCCAGGACGAGGCGAGCAGCGCGGCCACCCCGGAGACATGCGGCGCCGCCATGGACGTGCCGCACGCGTAGCCGTACCCGCCGGGGATGGTGGACAACACGCACCCGCTTGGTGACACCCCTGGATGCTGCGCCACGTCTCCGCCCGGGGCCGTCACCGCGACCACCCCCAGCCCGTAGGAACTGTATCCCGATTTGACTTGTTGCGCGCCGACGGCCGATACCGCGATCACGCCGGGCAGCTCCGCGGGCAGCACGTCGCAGTGGTCGTTCACCGGGCGCGACTGCGGGTCAGGCGCGTTGTCCGGGCTGCGCACGTCTTGCCGGGGATCAGCCAGGTCCATCCGCTCATTGCCGGCGGCGGCCACGCTGAGCACCCCCTGGGCCGTTGCGTACGCAACTGTACGTCGGACGGCCTCGTAGGCCACGGCCTGTCCTGGCACATCGGAGCAGGTCAGCAGCCACGGATCGAGGAAGAAACTGCTGTTGGCGATCCGCATCTGCTGCCGTGCGGCCCACATGAAGCCACAGACGGCGTACTCGGGGTAGATAAACCCGTCGTCGTCCACGACCTTCACCGAGGCCAGCCGAACCCTGGGCGCAATCCCGGTAATGCCGCGCCCATCGTCGGCTGCCGCGATCGTTCCGGCCACGTGGGTGCCGTGCACCGAGGTGCTCGGACTCCACGCAGGTGGCTCCTGGTCCGGCTTGCCGGACAGGCAACCTGCTGATCGGGCCGGGTCCACGGTAGTAGCCAGGTCGGGGTGTGTCGCGTCGACTCCGGAGTCCAACACACCGACGAGCACTTCTGGATTGCCCCGGTTGATTGTCCTGGCCTGTGGAGCATGGATCAGTGCCATGTTCCACTGTTCGGCTGAATGGTCGACGCTCAATGCTGGCGCCGTCGCGGGAAGTCGATCAGCGGTGCGCAGCACGGCCGCATCGTTCTCTTTCGGGCTGGTGAGCTCGGCCCGCTGCGGCGCGACGAGCACCTCGGCCTGCGCGCTGTAGGCGCGGTCGACACCGAATCGGGCGGCGAATCCCGGCTCTGCTGAGGTGACGACGGCGACCCCGATCTGCGGATAGTAGGCGACACTGGTGCCGCAGGCCGCCCGGATCGTCCGCGCCGCTCGCGGTTCGGGAGTCTCGACGTCGAACAGCGCGACATAACGCAGCAACGGGCCCGCCGAGGTGCATTCCGGCAGCCCGGGTGCGCCCTGGGCGACGAGAGAAGACAGCGAACCGGGCAAGGCGAACACGGCTCCGACGACCGCAGCAATCCGCAGCAGACGGAGCAACACGCAGCCTCCAGGTGGACAGGCGAACTGAACGCCGCGACCGTAGTGAGGTGTGCCGGGGCGTGACAAGCCCGGGTCGTGAGTGACATGGGTCGTGAGTGGCATGGCGTGCTAGAACACTGTTACCCGTTCACGAGAGGTTTCGATGTGTCCCAACCCTTCTGCCGCCCCGGTCTGCACAGTGCGGCTGCGCTACGCCAAGCGTGGAAAGCTGCGGTTCACCTCGCACCGCGATGTCGCCAGAGCCTTCGAGCGGGCGTTACGACGAGCCGGTCTCCCGATGGCCTACTCACAGGGGTACAGCCCGCACCCGAAAATCTCCTGGGTGGGTGCGGCGCCTACCGGTGTGGCCAGTGAGGCGGAGTACGTCGAGATCCAGCTCATCGACCACGTCGATCCTGAGGCGGTCCGTGCCGAGTTGGACGCTGCCTTGCCCGCGGGGCTCGCCGTGCTCGAAGGAGTCCTGGCCGGTCCCGGCGGACTCGCCGAGCGAATCGACGCTGGCAAGTGGCGCATCGAGGTCCGTGGACTGGGCGGTGAGCAGCTGCGGCAGGCCATCCAGGCGCTGCTTGCCGTCCCAGAACTGCTGGTCGAACGTGTCACCAAGGATGGCCGGCGTTCGCTGGATGCGCGGGCGGCGATCGTTTCGCTGGACGTCGAGGATTTGTCCGCGTCGGCGCCTGCGTCCGAGCCGCGCAACGGATGTGGGATACTGGTAGCGGTCGTACGGCAGGTTAACTCTGCGGTAAGACCCGACGATGTGTTGAGCGCGCTCGGCGTCGTCGCCGGACTACCGTTGCCGGTGCCCGCGAAAGCGATCCGGATGGCGCAAGGTCGGCTCGACGACGACGGGGATCTCGTCGACCCGCTCGCTGCGGACCGGGCATACGCCTGGACGGCTGCGGTGGGGTGCGACGGCGGGCCGAATCAGCACGATGTCGCGGGACACGCCGGTTAACTGCTTCGAACCGCGGAGCGTCCGGTGGAACACAGGATTGCCGTCGCCGATTTCGGCGGCGGATGACGCAGAGGGCCCCTGTGCGGCCGCGTCCCGAACATGCGGGACGCGCCCGGGGGCTGGAGGAGCTGAATGGCGAACATGACAACGCCCGCCGGAAGCATCGGCGGGCGGACAGGCACATCCACGACCGCCGGGGTTGAGCTTGCCGCTTCCCTGCCGGACCGGTTGCGGGTGCACGCCTTGGCCAAGTTGCTCGCGGTGAGCAGCAAGGAGGTCATGGCTGTGCTGACCGATCTCGGCATCGCGATCCGCAGCGCGCAGTCCAGCATCGACCGGGAGATTGCGTTGCGGGCGATGCAGGTGCTGCTGCCGGATCCCGAGTCCGACGCTGTGCAGATTGACCTGCGAGCCGACGAGGTGGAAGACCGGGGCGTGTTACGGGCGCCGGTGTTCAATGCGGCGGCACCGGTGTTTCTGCCGCCGGCTTCGACGCAGGCGGCCGCTGAGGAGCCCGACTCCGACGAACAGGATGAGGGTGAGGCGGAGACCGACGCGACCGGTCGGCGTCGGCGTCGGCGCGGTCGGCGTGGTCGTGGCCGGGGAAAGACCAGCGAGGACACTGAGAACGGCTCGATCGAGCAGGACGACAACGGCGAGCACGACGGTGGCGACTCCGCGGATCAGCAGATTGAGGATCGCGCGTTGGAGGAGCCTGGCGAGGGTGGGGGACGGCGCCGCCGGCGCCGCAGACGCCGGCGAGATGGTGGCGACGATGAAATCGGACCCCGCGAGGACGACCCACCGGACACCGTCGTCCATGTCCGGGAGATCACGGACCGGCCGGCCGAAGACGAGGTGCAGGCGATCCGCGGCTCCACCCGTCTGGAAGCCAAGAGGCAGCGTCGACGGGACGGTCGGGAGGCTGGCCGGCGGCGGGCTCCGATCCTGTCCGAGTCGGAGTTCCTCACCCGGCGTGAGTCCGTCGAGCGCACCATGGTCGTGCGTGAGCACCCCGAGCGCACCCAGATCGGGGTGCTTGAGGACGACGTCCTCGTAGAGCACTTCGTTACGGCGTCAGGCTCTGGATCGCTGGTCGGTAACGTGTATCTCGGCCGGGTACAGAACGTGCTGCCTTCGATGGAGGCCGCGTTCGTGGACATCGGGCGGGGCCGCAATGCGGTGCTCTACGCCGGCGAGGTGGACTGGGACGCCGCCGGGCTCGAAGGCAAGGCGCGTCGCATCGAGCAGGCATTGTCCAGTGGCGATAGTGTCCTCGTGCAGGTCACCAAGGACCCGGTGGGCCACAAGGGTGCCCGGTTGACCACCCAGATCAGCTTGCCCGGCCGGTTCTTGGTGTACGTCCCGGGCGGTCGGGCCACCGGGATCAGCCGCAAACTGCCCGACACCGAGCGTAAGCGCCTCAAGGAAGTACTCAAGCGGATCGTCCCGGAGGACGCCGGCGTCATTATCCGGACCGCATCGGAAGGCGTCAGTGAGGAAGAACTGGCTCGTGACGTCCGCCGCTTGCAGGCGCAGTGGGAGGTCATCCAGAACAAGTCCGGGAGCACCGGTGGCAAGGTCAAGGCACCCGAGCTGCTCTACCAGGAACCTGACCTGCTGGTAAAAGTGGTGCGGGACTTGTTCACCGAGGACTTCCGGGAGCTCGTCGTTCAGGGCGACGACGCCTGGGACACCGTCGACGGCTATGTCAAGCATGTGGCCCCGGACCTGATGACCCGGGTGCGCCGGTATACCGGTACTGGTGACGTATTCACTGAGTTCCGGATCGACGAGCAGATCACCAAGGCGCTGGACCGCAAGGTGTGGCTGCCCTCCGGTGGCTATTTGATCATTGACCGCACCGAAGCGATGACCGTGATCGATGTCAACACCGGTAAGTTCACCGGCTCGGGGGGCAACCTCGAGGAGACCGTCACCCGTAACAATCTCGAAGCCGCCGAGGAGATCATTCGACAGCTCCGGCTGCGGGACATCGGCGGGATCATCGTGATCGATTTTATCGATATGGTGCTCGAGTCGAACCGGGACCTCGTGCTGCGTCGGCTGACCGAATGCCTGGGTCGGGATCGCACTCGCCACCAGGTCGCCGAGGTCACCTCGCTAGGGCTGGTCCAGATGACCAGGAAGAAGGTCGGTACCGGGCTGCTGGAGGCGTATTCCATCACCTGCGAGCACTGCAAGGGCCGTGGCGTGATGGTGTCCGCGGAGCCGCTGAACGTCCGAAGCCAGGGGATCCCGGCGCCGGCCGGGCCGCCGCCCAAGGCCAAGGACACCGCCAGTGTGAACGGCCGTCGCGCGCGGCCGCGGGGACGTGGGTCGGGAGGCGATTCTGCGACATCGGTGCAGGCAAGCGCCGAGATTCTGCCCGATGTCGAGCTCGCACCGTTGCCGTCCCCGACGGATTCGTCGGAGCACACCGCAGATAACACCCCAGCGGCAGCTCTCTCGGCGACCGATGCTTCGGCGGCGACCGATGCTTCGGGGGTGCCTGGGCAGGCTGTGCGGGCCGTGACGCGGCGCCGCCGGGCTGCGTCACGACCTGCTGGGCCACCCGCACCAGATCTGTTGGAGGGTGTCAATTCGGCCGTCCCCGCTCTCGCGGTAACGGATGTGAGGTGAGCACCCCGGTTTGACCGGTCTGGATTGCGGGCCGTACCCTCATGGTCGGCCCGCCTCATCGGCGGGCCT
>DATEMN010000084.1:0-10596 GCA_035275565.1 Pseudonocardiaceae bacterium
AACAGCAGCGCCTCGACCAGGTTGAGAAGCGCATGCGTTCCTAAGGCGAGCCGCACAAGAATTTCGCACTTGTCAAGACCGATATCTTACGGGTGCTGGCCGGTCACCGTTGCGCGGTGACCGGCCGTGTGGGCAGATATCGCGGGTCATAGGTCGAGATCGTGGCTGCAGGCGTCAATCATGCCGTCGCGACGCACCCCCGAGCAGCTCTGCCCAGTTGCGGACATCCGGGCGGCGGTGCAGCAGCGCTCGCCGTTCCCTTTCGGTCAGACCACCCCACACCCCGAACTCGATTTGCCGGTCCAACGCTTCGGCGAGACAGTGCACCCGCACCGGACACGGGGTGCACACGACCTTGGCCTGGCGTTGCGCGGCGCCCGCCACGAACAGCCGATCCGGGTCGTGCCTCACGCACACGCCGTGATCCCGCCAGTCGACCGCCTGATCCTTGGTCCCCACCACTCGCCGGCCTCCCCTCGTCTCGCCCGGCACCGCGAGAACCGGGATGTCACGAACAGAACGAGACTCCGACGCACCGCGAGCCAAACCGGTTCCCGGCGCACGGGCCATCACCCGACCAGGCGTACTCATCCAGATCAGGATGCTGATCAGCACAGCCGCGGCAGGGAAGTCGGGCTCATCAAGGCGGGCACTCGACAGTTCATGATCGTTGATCGGCCTGCGCTACTAGCACAGGAACAGGGATCCGCGACCGCGTAGGTAGCCACGGCGTAAGCGGGCGTGGTCGGGTAGGTCGAGCGGGGGGAGCGGCTCAGCGGTGGCCTGCTGCAGGATGTGGTCGGCCAGGGCGGGGTTGCGGGCCAGCACGGGGCCGTGCAGGTAGGTGCCGATGACGCGATCGGTGAGCACACCTTCGGCGCGAGGCCGCGTGCCGTTGCCGATACCGGTAATCACTCGCCCCAGCGGAGTGACGCCGGCGCCGAGGGTGGTGACACCGCGGTGGTTCTCGAAGCCGGTCAGCGAGCCGACGCCGGGTACCGCGCAAGTGGTGATCACCTCACCGACGGCGCGCCGGCGGCCGGGCGCGGTAGCGATGTCCAGCAGGCCCAGTCCCGGATAGTCATGGCCGCCGGCGTCGCGCAGCGACCGTCCCAAGACTTGCAGCCCGGCACACACGGCCAGCGTCACCGCGCTGTCCGCCAGGGCCCGCCGTAGCGCGTGATGCCGGCGCAGCCAGTCCGCCGCGAATCGTTGCGCGTTGTCCTCGCCGCCGCCCAGCACGTACACCGCGCAACTCGTCGCAGGAACGTCCCGAGCGGTGATCGTGAGAATCTCGGCAGCAATGCCGCGCCAGCGTAGCCGTTGAGCCAATATCGTGGCATTGCCAGCATCGGAATACGTGCCCAAGACGTCGGGCAGCAGCAGGCCGATTGTGACCGTTGACTCTTCACTCATCGGGAGCGGGCTGCTTCTTGACTCAGCCGGCGGCGGAAGTAACGAAAGGCGGTGTAGTTGGCCACCACGTCCACCATCCCCGCCGGTAATGCCGCGAGAGCGGCCATTGGGTCGGGCACGGTCTGGTGGTCCAGCTCGGCATAGCTGAGTCGCACGCCGAGGTCAGCGGCGCGTTCTCCGCTAGCCACCATCGGGCGGGAGGTGAGCTGCTCGAAGGGGACATCCCACAACCACGAGGTGTCCCGCCCGTCGGCCTCCCGGGCATTGATGATTACCAGCAGCGGTCGCGGCTCGCTCAGGATGGAGAACATCCCGGCCCAGCCAGCCGGGTTCTTGGCCAGCAACAGGCGCAAATCCTGGGAACCGCGATGCACCATGGCGTACCGTCCAGCCACGACCGCCACCTCGCGCAGTGCCCCGGCGGCCTGCTCGGCCGGGACACCGACAGCGCAGACCGCGGCCAGCGCCATGGTGGCGTTGCCCAAATTGATCTGCCCCGGCAACCGGATGTCCAGTGGCAGCACCGCGTCAGTGCGGTACGCCTTGCCGTCCTCGATCCACCAGTCCGGGGTGGGGCGGGCCAGCCCACACACACAGTGCCAGCCGGGCTCGGTGAAGGTGAGGACACCGCCGCACCGGGGGCAGGTGGTGACGTCACCCAACCAGCCGGCTCCCGCCGCCACCCACACGACACGCTCAGCCCGGCCTGCCGCCGACACCACCATCGGGTCATCGGCGTTGGCCACCAGCACCGTGCGCGGGTGCCGGGCCAGCGCTCGCCCGACAGCGGCCGCGATCGCCCCCACCTCGGTTGCGCGGTCCAGTTGGTCGCGGGTCAAGTTGAGCAGGACCACCACCGCCGGGTCGACTGCGCCGGCGACCGCGGCCAGGTGCAGCTCGTCGACCTCGATCACCGCGTACTCGGCGTCCGGAGCCTCGGCCAGCGCCGCCACCACCCCGTCGGGCATATTCGAGCCTCCCGCGTTGTGCGCGACCGGCCCCACCGTGCGCATTGCCGCCGTCGCCAGGTGACTGGTGGTGGTCTTGCCGTTTGTCCCCGACACCAGCACCACGCGCCGCCCCGCGGCCAAGCGCCGCAGCGCCGCGGGGTCCAGCGCCAGCGTCACCCGACCACCGATGATCGACCCGGCACCCAGGCCCAGCCGGCGCGACAGACCCGCCGTCGCCAGCCCGGCCCGCAGGGCCGCGCGCGGCCACCAACCGAGCCGATGTTCCTGCCGAGACGACGCTGTCGCCGGGCTCACTCCGTGCCCCTTCCACCACCGTCCCGACCTGGGCACAGCGTAACCGCCATTCCAGCCAGTAAACGCACTCGGATCAGGAGCGGGCTATTCGCAGTACTCCTCCACGAGGTGGGACACCAGGTGGTTGCCCGGAGTGTTGCTCGCCGGTCGCGAGCAGCCACACCCCGGCCAGGGTCAGCGCCAGCCCGGCAGCTTGGATCACCGCCAGCAGCCCGGTGGAGAAGGACTCACCGAACACAATGGCACCGAGGCTGACGCCGATCACCGGGTCGATCACCATCATCGCCGCCAGCGGGCCACCGAGTGGACCAGCTTGGAACGCGGCCAGGCTCAGTAGCGCACCCAGCAGGCCGCAGCCCAGTGCCGTCCACAGCTCCCAGCTCGTGGCCAGCGCGGGGACGGCCACCGTCGCGACCAGCAACAATCCTGGTAACCACTCGGTGACGCTCTGCGGCACTCGCGACTCCACGGTCGGTTGAACGACCAGGAAGACGGCCAAGCCGGCGACGGTCAGGGTTGCGGCCAGCAGCGCCCGGCGGCTCACCGGACGCCCGAGCACGGCTTGTAATGGCAGCGCGACCACCAGGCCGAGCGTCAGCAGGGGCTGCACGACCGACAGCGGCCCGAAGTTGACGGCCACCATGTGCAGCGTCACCGCGGCGACTTCGGCCACGATCCCCAGCAGCCACAACGGTTGACGCGCGACATCGGCCAACAGCTTGGGGTGCAGCGGGAACCGCCGGCGTACCCGGTTCGCACCGTGGTGCTGCAGCGCCGACGCGGTTCCGAAGCACGCCGCAGCCAGCAACGCGAGCAGAACGGCGAGTGTCACGACGTTCCTGAGCCTACCGGGGCGTAGGTGCAATAGCCTCGGTGTGTGATCAGACCTAGGACGGCTCTCAGCGCGGTGGCTGCGGTCGCCGTCGCCGGCTGGGCTGCTCCGGCGTTGCTGCGGGTTCGGGTGCTGCGCGCCGCAATGTGTCCTGGCCTCGCCGGTCTGGGCCGACCGGGCAGCGTGGCGTTGACCTTCGACGACGGTCCGGACCCCGACGGCACCCCGGCGGTACTCGACGCGCTGGATCGGCTCGGCTGGACCGCGACGTTCTTCATGCTCGGCGCGCAGGTTGCGCGGTATCCGGAGGTGGCGGCCCAGGTGGTCGCCACCGGGCATGAGGCCGCAGTGCACGGGTTCACTCACCGCAACCATCTGGTCCGCGGGCCGGCCGACGTCTACCGGGACATCACGGGCGCCGCAGCGGTGGTCACGGCGGTGACCGGAATACGGCCGATCTGGTTTCGACCACCCTACGGAGTGCTGACCCTGGGGTCACTCGCCGCTGCCCGACGCGCTGCGCTGCGACCGGTGCTGTGGACGGCGTGGGGTCGGGATTGGGAAAAACGCAGCCCGCTGCTGGTGGCCGACACCGTGGCACACCGGCTCAGGCCCGGTGGCACGGTGCTGTTGCACGACTCGGACTGTGCCGCCCGGGTGACCGGAAGTTGGCGGTCCGCTGTCCGGGCGTTACCCCGGCTGGCCGAGCTGGTCGATCGGCTGGGCTGCACGGTCAGGCCGCTGCGGGATCACCTTGAACGTTCAGGAGAGGCCGCTCAGGCGGGTCGTGCATCGTGGTCGGAAACGGCTTGCTGACCGCGTTCGGCCAGCAAGGCCAGTACGAGCGAGGCGGTGTCCGGGCTGCGCACCACGTGCGCGGGATTGCCCCGACGGACGGCCTGCTGACGGATCGCGGCGACCAACCCGGGCTCGTCCTGCGGCCAGGGCGCCAGCCCGGCATCAGCGAGGACCTGGGAGTTGGCGATCCCGTGGCCGGGGATCGGGCGGTAGGTCACCGCAGGCAGTCCGGCGGTCAGGGCTTCGGTCAGCGACAGGCCGCCCGCGTTGTGCACCAGCACATCGGCGGCCGCCATCAGCTCCGGGACGTCGTCGCGCCAGCCCAGGGCGACCACCCCGGGCTTGACCGACAGCTGCTTGCGGAGCCGGTCGTTGCGCCCGCAGAGCACCACCACCTCGGCCACCCCGGAAGAGCTGATCTCCCGGACCACGTGCGGCACGTCACCCATCCCGAGCGACCCGGTCGCCAGCAGCACCACCGGACCGTCTGGGGACAGCCCCAGTTCGGCACGCAACCGGTGCCGATGGGCGGGGTCGGGTCGATCGGCGAACCGGGGTGACACCAGCCCACCGACGGCCCGCATAGGCGTGCCGTAGACCAAGCGCCCCATCCGGGCAGTGGCCTCGGTCACCGTCACGTGGTGGTCGACGGCGGGATGCACCCACAGCCGGTGCACCGCGGGGTCGGTCAGGAATGTCACCAGGGTTGCGTCCAGCAGCCCGGCCTCCTTGAGCTGACCCAACGTCTGGCTGGCCAACATATAGGTGGACACCACAACGTCATGATCACCGACCCAGCGCAGCACGTGCCGCTGCGCCATCCGGCACAACCCCAGCGCGACCCGCTGCACCCAGCCGGTGTGTTCCAGATTGGCGAACATCCAGGCGAAGAACGCCGGTGCGTACCCGATGCTGAGCCGGTAGCCATCGCGGAGCACAGAGCGAAGTACCCGCGGCAGCGCGTCCAGGTAGTCCTGGCGGTCCGCGGCGATGCCCAGCGTGGCGAGCCGGCTGATCAGCTCATCGGCAGCACCGTCATGACCCGCACCGACGCTGCCCGAGATGACCAGCACCCGTGCGGCCGTACCAGCTGCCCGTCCACCCATCGGTCCCCACCTAATCTCAGGTGCCGCCCAGCCATATCAGGGTTGTCTCCTACAGCGTGTAAGAAGTTAGCGGATGTCGCCCAGCGTGCGGATCCTCTCGGAAAGACACACTGGGTTAATTCTTGGGGTGCACGG
Source organism: Pseudonocardiaceae bacterium (assembly GCA_035275565.1). Lineage (GTDB taxonomy): Bacteria > Actinomycetota > Actinomycetes > Mycobacteriales > Pseudonocardiaceae. The sequence goes on from DATEMN010000084.1 coordinate 5,553, forward strand.
GGGCTGGCCCGTCAGGCGGGCCACAACCAGTAGATGAGCTGGCAGAACGCGACAGTGGCCTGCACCGCGGCCACTGCGGTGGCTACGCCCAACGCCAGGACACCACTGGGCACCAAGGGTTCGGGCCGGGGCGGGTCGGAGTGCAACGCGGCGACCCGAGCCGACACCCCGCATCCGGCAAAGGCCAGCGTCCCAGGCCAGGACGGGGTCGCACCGGGAGTCCCGCTGGCCAACGCCGCTTTGGCCAGCGCCCGGGCGACTAGCACCCGGCTCCCGGTCACCGCCGCGGCATGCTCATCGGCGCAGCGCTCGACCAGGAAAGCCACCGCCTCCCGCACCGGAATCAGCACCGGGTTGACTGCGGCGCAGACCTCGGCCACCCCGCGCAACCAGTGATGCCTGCCCTGCAAGTGCGCGCGCTCATGCGCCAGCACGACCCGTCGTTCGTCGCCGTCCAGCATCGACAACAGACCACGAGTGATCAGGATCCGGGCGGGACGGCCCGGCACCGCGAAGGCATGCGGAGCGTCCAGCGCCACCACCGCCAGCTCACCGCCCCCACATGAGCAGCACACCGCCCGCAGCTCATGAAGCATGGTCCGGCGGGCTCGCAGCACCCGCACCACCCGGACCGCACCGAGGATCAGCAACGCCGCAGCGATCACTGCGATCAACTCCGGTACCGGATCCTGCAGCTGCACTCCGCGCTCACTGGCTTCCCCGGCGACCAGCGAGGTGTTGCCCAGCAGGGTGGCCGCTAACAGGACCAGACCCCACGTGGTCGCCGCCGCACACAGCATTGCGGCAATCACGAACGCGACGGCCCGGGTCGGGGCGGTCCAAGCCACGACGATCCGGCTTATCACGGCCAGCAGCAACGACAACGCCGCCGGCAGGTACACGCTGACCGTCATGGGCGGCGCCGCAGCATCTTTCGCAGCGCCCGCGCATCCTCGACCGACAGCGAGGTGGCGAACCGCTGCAGCACGGCCAGCCGATCCCGGTTCCGGCTCAGCAACACCTGCATCTGCTCGGCTGCGAGCTCCTCGGCACCTTTCACCGGGAAATACTCGTGACGCCGACCGTCGGCCACCCGATCGACCAATCCCTTCTCATACAGCCGGACCAGGATGGTCTGCACCGTGTTGTAAGCCAAACCGCCACTGACGGCTTGACGCACCTGCGCCGCGGTGAGTGCCCCGTCCGCAGCCCAGAGCGCGGCGAGCACTTCGGCCTCGAGCTCGCCGGCCGCCCGCCGCGACGGCGTCCGGCTAGACCGAGACAGGCGACCAGCCACATTGCCCTCCCTCTAGCTGCCCGTAGTCGGGTCAGTTCGGTGTGAAACGCGAGCGAGCCGAGCACGCCACCATTGTTCCCCCTTGCCCCTGAGCAGCACCCGTGTCAGGCTATGTCGATCCCGGATTCGATCCGGGTTTATCCGAGATTACCGCAGGGAGGTGGCGGTGGTTGAGTCGGCGGCAAAGGCGCCTCAGCGGATCTTCTTGAGCTGGACCCACCAGGATCGGACGCTGAAGGAGGCGTTGCTGGCCGATCTGCTTCCCGCGCTCGGCATGCTTGCGGACGTCAGGATCGAGTGGTGGGAGGACAGCCACCTGACCTGTGGGGAGGAGCTGACTCCCGGCATCGTCGACCGGCTGGACGAGGCCGACTTCGGCTTGCTGCTATTGAGCAACCGCTACTTCGGCAGTGGCTTCATTCAGCGCTACGAGCTGCCACGGTTCGCCGGCCCCGGTGCGGACAAGGGGGCACTGCCGGTGGCGTTGCGCCCGCTTCCTGGGTTCGATGAGAACTGGAACTTGGGCGGGATCGAGCGCCAGGTGGTGTTCACCAGCGCCGGTCGGAGCTTCGAGAAGGCGTCCGGCGCCCAGCGCAGGATTTTCGCCAACGAGCTTGCGGACGCGATCCGGCGGCGGCTCCTCGGACTGAACGGGTACCGCCCGTTATGAGTGCCCGTGTGCACCGTGCGCAGGTGACCCGTCACGTCGAGAGGTTACAGAGCCGGTCGGTGCTGACCGCTCTGCAGGCGGCCCGGTTGGCGGCGATCGTGGAGACGATGACCGAGGACGGTCGGTTCCTGCTCCGCGCCGCCCTGCTGGCCGCCGAGTTCCCGGCAGGTGACGCTCGCGGCCAGGACGCCTTCCAGGACTTCCGCAAGAAGGTGAACCGGGCCGCGGCGGATGCCGGTATCGAGCTTGCGCTGCAGCTGGACTCCCGCAAAGCGACGCCGGACCAGCGCTACGGCTGGTTCACCGGCGGGGACCTGGTCGATGACAGCATCGCCGCGTTCACCGGCGCGGCGGCCAGCCGGACCGGAGTAAAGCATCCGGTTGACCAGACCGTCATGGAATTCGGTAAGTCCCTGGTGTACATCAGTTTCCCGGACGGCGCCGCTCAGAAGGTGGCGCCGCTGCTCAAGCGGCTCCGTGAGGTCTTGGCGCTGGACACCGAGCGGTCCTGGGAAGTGGCCGACGCCGGCTCGTTAGGGCTCGGGGAGGACGTCGATGCGGCCCGAGACCGGCTCTGCGCGCAAGCAGATGTCCGGGTAGCGCTGGTGAGCCCCGCCTATCTGGCGCCCGGCTCACGGGAGCGCAGCCGGGTGCTGAGCTGTCCCGGGCGAGTCGTGGTGTTCGCCCTGAGCGGCTTGCCGGACGGCCCACTGGACCTGGGTCCGCTGCGGGTCCATGACATCAAGCACCGCGACCAGCCCTGGGACGAGCTGACCCGCACCGACCAACGGCGGCGCTACGTCAACCACCTGAGGGACGAGATTCTGGGGGCGCTCCAGCCACCGCCTCCCGTAGTCACGATCAGACCGGACGCCCCGCTGACAGAGTGGTCATGGCGTGCGGCACGCAGCCGTCCTGGGGACAGCGCGTGCCTGATCGAGCCCGACCTGGCCGAGACAAGCTTCACGGAGTCCCAGCTGGACCGCGCCGACGCTAGGTCCGGCACCACGGCGCCGGCGGTGACGCGCTTGGTCAAGTGGGCCACGGGCAGCGTGACGCCGCGGCTGTGCGCGCTGCTCGGTGATGTGGGCATGGGTAAGACGACCACGGTGAAGCTGTTCACCCAGGAGTTGCTCAGGCGGCGAGACAACGGCGAGGGATGCCCGCTGCCGATCCACTTCGACCTGCGCGACGTGCGGATCAGCAACCTGGCCGAACGCATGACGCTCGACCACATCCTGACCACGATGCTGGACGCCCACCGCCCGCCTGGCGTCGCGAAAGACCGGCTCACCGCCGACGTCGTCCGCGAGCGGGTGCGCCTCGGCGATGCGGTGGTGGTGTTCGACGGCCTCGACGAAGTGCTCGTCCACCTCGACCCGCACGATCAGCAGCTGTTCACCCGCCAGCTGTGGCGGGCGGTCGAGGAGGAGTCGGGCGCCAAGTTGCTGCTCACCTGCCGCACGCAGTACTTCCGGACGATCCGCGAGGAAACCAACTACTTCGTCGGTGAGCAACGGCACGGGCTGCGGGGCGAGAATTACCTGGCGCTGGTGATGCTTCCCTTCCGGGAAGACCAGGTGCGGGAGTACCTGGCCACCAACCTGGGCCGGGACGAGTCCTGGGTCGACGGTTTCCTCACCACGATAGCCAGCGTGCACAACCTGCCCGATCTGGCCCGCCGCCCCCTGACCCTGCGGTTGATCGCCGACCAGGTGGAGTTCATCGAGACCGCCAAACTACAGGGCCGCACGCTGCGCTCGGTGGACCTCTATCGAGAGTTCGTCGACCGTTGGCTGTACCGAGACAGCTGCAAGCACAGCCTGCGCCCTGAACACAAGCAAGTGCTGATGGAACAGCTCGCGGCCGGGATGTGGCGCTCCGGAAAGAACTCGTGGGAGCCGGCTCAGGTCGACAACTGGCTGCTTGACGCCCTTGACCAACGACCTGACATGCAGCGCCATTACCGGGAACGGGTACCCGACCTGTGGCAGGCCGACTTCCGGACCGCGACCTTCCTCTCGCGTAACGGTGACACCTTCTCCTTCGGCCACCGGTCGCTGTTCGAGTACTTTCTGGCGGGGTATCTCTGCCGCGCGCTGACCAACACCAGCGCCACCGACGGGCGAGTGCTTGAGTCCTGGGCAATGCCGGTGCCCAGTCCTGAGACGTTGGACTTTCTCGGCCAGTCGATCGCCGGGCTGCCCGACGAGCACCGATCGGCGGCACTGGCAGCACTGAAGCTGACCACGGCCGGGTACGTCCCGCAGACCTCGGAACTCGCCCTCGCCTATGCCCTGCGGGCGGCCGAACAGGGACATCCCCACCAGTCCCTGGTCGGCGTCCAGCTGTCTGGGGCGCAGCTGCAAGGATGGGTCATCGGCTGGACCGCCACTCTGCCAGCCAACCGGCCGCGGTTGTCCCTGGCCGGAGCCGACCTCACCCGAGCCGCGCTGCGCCGAGCGACGTTTCACCAGGTGGATCTCACCGGCGCCGACCTGCGCGGCGCGGACCTGACGAACGCTGAGGCGCATGGCTCGCGGCTGGCATCGGTGCGGTTGTCCGGTGCGCGCGCGACGGGAACCATCCTGCGCGAGTGTGAGATCGACGGCGCCGAACTCGCCGACGCAGACGTCTATCGAGCACAGCTGCTGCGGTGCACTCCGGAGCCAGCGCAGGCCACCGGATGGCTCGTGGCGCCCCGCCCCGAGTATGCCGGTCAGCCGCTGAACGAACTAGCCGGACTGCGCCTACTGACCGGCCACACCGGCTGGGTCCGATCGGTGGCCTACTCCCCCGACGGCACCCACCTGCTCACCGGCGGCGATGACGGGTCGGTACGGATCTGGGACGCGGCCACTGGAGAACCCGTCCGCCACCTCACCGGCCACACCGGCAGGGTGTGGTCGGTGGCCTACGCACCCGACAACACCCACCTGCTCACCGGCGGCGCCGACGGGTCGGTACGGGTCTGGGACGCCACCACCGGAGAACCCATCCGCCACCTCACCGACCACACCGGCGCGGTGTTGTCGGTGGCCTACGCACCCGACAACACCCACCTGCTCACCGGCGGC
>DATEMN010000085.1:0-4250 GCA_035275565.1 Pseudonocardiaceae bacterium
CCCGCTGATAGTGGAGTGGTCGTCGTCGGGACCACCGGGCCGCGACGACGAGATCGAGTTCTCCTGGGAGCTGGTGCTCGCTGAGGCGCGGGCCGCCCGCGATGACTGGCTGGCCCAGCTCAACGCCTGGGAGGACGACCCTTGGTTGGCCGCCAGGCACCAGCGCGACCCCGCTCGGCTCGAATCCGATCTTCGGTGGCTGACCACGACCTGGCCCCGGCCGCAGCGCGGCGAGCCGGCCTGGCCGGGCAGCCCGGGCTACCTCAACCTGGAACCGGAAGGCGTCCAGGACCGCAGCGCCTACCAGCGGGTCGCCACCGACCTGGCCGAGCTGCACTGGCTGCCCCGTGGCTCGCTACGCTCGGCAACGGCCGCGCTGTTGCCTGACCGTCCCGGTGCCCGGTTCCTGCCGTGGCTGTTCCCGCTGGCTGCGCTGGCCGTGATCGGCCTGTTCACCGGCACGCTCGTGCAGGCTGCAATGTGGTCCGCGCTGGGCCTGCTGGTGCTGGGCATCGGGCTGGCCGGGGCACTGCCGAGCCGGCTGAGTGGGCTGGCGTTGCTGCGGATACCGGCCGCCGCAGCCGTCGGTCAGGTAGTGCTGCTTAGCCTGACGCCGCGGTGGTGGTTGGCGCCGTGGGGATGGACGGTCGGTGCCGGGTTGCTGGTGATCGCCGGGTTCTACCTGGTGCTGGAGTCGCGGTTGCACGGTGCCCGGCGGCGGTGGGCCTACCCGCGCGGGCTGGTCATCGCGGGCATTGGCGCCCTGTACGCGTTCGTGCTCAGCCTCGCCGTGCTCGCGTTCGTTGCGCCCTCGGTGGCCGAGCGAGGCGAGTGCCTGGACAGCTGGTGGTCGGCCAGCCCATGGTCGGCTCGAACGCTCGCCGACAGCTGCGCCGAGCTGAACGGGGGCAGGCGGCTGCTCCGGCTGGGGTGCTGTTGCTGATGACCGGCTGGTCGCTCGCGGTGGGCCTGGCCGCGCAGATCCTGTGGGATGACCGTCCGGTGACCGCGCCGCTCGGGCGGCTGCGCAGAGTGCGAGGTTCGACGCCATGAGTTGGACGAGGTTGACGCTGCAGGCCCGCACCCCGTTGTTCGGTGGGGATGACCCGGCCGGTGACGGCGGCGCCCCGATCAGGGTGCCGTCCATCCGCGGGGTGCTGCGGTTCTGGTTCCGGGCGCTGGCTGCAGGCCATGGCGTGTCCAGCCGGGCCGAGCTGTGGAGAAGGTCAATGCCCGGTTCATGGTGACCCTCTGGGCCTGGCTAACCTACGGCGGCCTGGGCGCTCGCACTCGACGTGGTTTCGGTCAGCTCGTGTGCACCGGCGTCTGCGGTGAGCTGCCCTGTGGCTGGACCCACGCTGACCTGCTTCCTTCACAGGATGCCGACTGCTGGGCGGACCTCGGTGAGTGCGCCCTACCCGGCACCCTGCCCGGTCGTGACGCGCTCGGCTGGGGGGCGCTGTTGCCTGCGCCTGCGCCCGAGGGCGAGCCACTGCCCGAATTCCCGACCCTCGCACCCCGCTGGTGGGCCGGATCCGTGATTGACAGACGGGCTGGTTCGCTGGGCGAGGCGCTGCACCGGGCGGGTTTGCGGTGGCGCTGGTTCCGTGCCGCCCAGGACCACGACGATCGCAAGAAGCCGACCCAGCACACCCGCTCCCCCGAGTGGACCAACGTCATCCACGGCACCGACGACCGGTATCCCATCGCCGCGTTCGGGCTGCCCGTCGGCTACTTCTCGTCGTCCAGTGGTTTCAGGGCAACCGTGGAGCCGAAGCTGGATGGGACGCCGCTGCGGCGCGCGTCCCCGGTCTGGCTGCGCCCCGTCCTCCTGCCGGGCGACCGGTGGGCAGTGTTCACGCATGTGTTCTACGCCCGGCTGCTGCCGCCGGGCGCGCAGCTGTGGATCACCAAAGGACGGCCGGATCCGTTACCGCCACCGGAGGACGCGGAAGAGGCATGGGACAGCTGGTTGGGCGGCGACCCCCGGTTGCCCTCCCACTACTACGGGGGGCCATGACATGCCCAGCCTCTGGCGCTGCAGGTGGCCCGAGCCAGCCGGGCCGGATCGGCAGGCCGTGCATCGCACGCTGTCCCGATGGCTCGACGGTGACCACCACGCCCAGCGCAAGCCGTGGTCCTGGGTGGTCCAGACCCCGGACCTGCTGATCGGTCTGCTGGACGACCGGCTCGCCGAGCGCCTGCGCAACGACGCCGACGCCGACGCCGTGAGCATGCCGGTTGCGCAGGTCGCGGCGGCCAGCTGGGCCGAGCTGCGCAGCGGCCGGGTGCGGGACAGCTGGCAGCTGGAGTTCGTCAGCCCGGTCACCTTCCGCCGGGGCAACCGGTTCCTGCCCTGGCCGTCACCAGCGGCGGTGTTCGGTAGCCTGCGGGCCGCCTGGCGGCACTTCGGTACACCCGAAGGAGGAGATCTCGAGCTGGATCTGCGCCTCGACCCGCTGATCGTCACCGCTGTCTGCGGCGCCAGCCGCACCGAGCGGGTCCCTGTCCATCAGCAGGACAGTGTGCTCGTCGGCGGTTTCGTCGGCACGGTGCGCTACGCCATCGACGGCGCCGCGGATGCTCACACTGTCGACACGCTGGTCCGGCTCGCCCCGTTCAGCGGGGTGGGTGCGTACACCACCCGCGGTTTCGGCGGCGTCCGCAAGCTCGGGGAGTAGCCATGGGCGCGTTGCTGGACCGCATCGCCCGCTCCAGCACGCTCGCCGATTCCTGGAAGCGGGTGCTGGCCAACGACGCGGCCGACGACGTGCTCTCGGCTGGCGTTCAACGCTTCGCGCAGGACGCCGATGCTCACCTCGAAGAACTGCGTGAGCGGCTGCTGGGCGGCGACTACGCGCCGGCCCGGCTGGCGCGGGTAAGCATTCCCAAGGAGAACGGCGACGAGCGCGTCCTGCACATCCCGCCGGTGGCCGACCAGATCGTCGAACGCGCCATGCTGAGCGTGCTGACGCCGCTGATCGACCCACTGCTCGGACCCAGCTCGTTCGCCTACCGGCCCGGGCTGGGCGTCGTCGATGCGGTGCAGGACGTGGCCCGGCTCCGGGACGAGGGATTCACCCATGTCCTGCGGACCGATATCGATGACTGCTTTCCCAGCATCCAGGTCGAGCGGCTCAGGCGGATACTCGGCGTACTCGTGCCTGATCCAGAGCTGATGGCGGTCCTGGATCTGCTGCTCGCCCGCCCGTTGCACGGTCCGGGTCAGCGCCGGAACCGTTCCGGCATCGGGCTGCCGCAGGGATCACCATTATCACCGACTTTGGCCAATCTTGGGTTGGAGCATCTCGACGACCGGCTCCGGCGGGCCGGCTATCCGGTCATCCGCTACGGCGATGATATGGCGATCTTCGCGACCAGCCGGGACGACGCACTCGAAGCGGGCCGGGTCGCATCAACGGCGGCAAGGGAGATCGGGATGACATTGGGCGACGACAAGACCGGTGCCATGTCGTTCGAGGACGGTTTCTGTTTCTTGGGCGAGGACTTCGGAACCAGATATCCCCCGGTCATCGAGAACCGGATCGACGTACCCGAGGAACGGACCGTGTTCGTGGGTGCGGCGGGCAGCCGGGTCCGGATCGGTGAGGGCCGGGTCGTCGTTGAACGTGACGAGGAGGAGCTGCTGGACGTGCCCGCCGGGCTTGTTGCGCGCATTGTGTGCTTCGGGCCGGTGGGGGTGACGGCGGGCTTGCGAAACTGGGCGTTATCCGCTGGAGTCGAATTGGTCTTCTGCTCGCAGCGAGGGCGCTACCTCGGGCAGGCCATCTCCGGTCACGTCAATCGGGTAGAGCGGTTGCGAAACCAGCTCGTGGCTTCAGACACACCGTCACGATTCCTTCCGTTGGCACGGCAGTTGGTCGAGGCGAAGATCCGCAAGCAGGCGGTGCTGCTGCGCCGGATGATGCGGAAACAGAGTGCCCGGGAACTCGCCGAGAGCGTGGAAATGATGGAGAGCTACGCAGGCATGCTCCCGGACGCAGAGACCCGCGAGGAAATCATGGGTCTGGAGGGAGCTGCGGCACGAGCCTATTTCCAGGCGTGGACGGCATGCGTCGACCCGGCATTCGAATTCGCCGGGCGCAACCGCCAGGGCCGTTCCAAGATCGTGATGGGTTGGGCTGGGGCTGCCGGGAGGGTTGCTGCGGTTTGATCACGTGCGGCGTGTCTGGGTGGTGATGGGACGAAGCTCCGATATGGACAGTGATCATCTCACCGATCGTGTCCCC
>DATEMN010000086.1:0-4451 GCA_035275565.1 Pseudonocardiaceae bacterium
CGTCCTGGGCGTGGGGCTGTACCTCCACGACCGCCAACTGGTGGGACCGCATCACGCGCAGCGCATCGAGCACGTAACCGACCTGGGCCTCGATCCCCAGCAGCACCGAGTTGTGAGCCAGCGCGCTGTTCGGACCGGCGAGCAGGAACAGGTTGGGAAACCCGGTCACAGTGGTGCCCAGATAGGCCTGCGCGCCCCGGTCCTGCCAGTCGGCGGCCAGCAGCCGCCCACTCCGGCCGCGGATCAGCCGCGCCATCGGCATCTCGGCGGCACGGAAGCCGGTGCCGAACACGAGGATGTCCAGCCGGCGCTCGGTACCGTCGGCCAGGATCACCGAGCGTTCCCGCACCTCGCGGATCTCGTCGGTGACCAACTCCACGTGTTCGCGGCGCAGTGTGGGGTAAAAGGTGCTGGAGCGCACCACCCGCTTGCACCCCATCGTGTACGCCGGGGTCAACGCGGCCCGCAGCGCCGCCTCGGGCACCTGGCGCCGCAGATGCAGCCGCGCGAGCACGCCCACTGCCCGCATGATCCGGGGGTGGGTGAAGCCGATCAGCGCGCACTCCCGTCCCCAGTACAACGCGGTGCGCACCGCACGGTGCAGCCAGGGGAAGGTCCGCATGGCGCGGTGTTCGAGACGGCCGCGTACCCGATTGTGCTGGGGCAGCACCCAGGCGGGGGTGCGTTGGAAGACGTGCAACGCGGCGACCTGGTCGGCGATCGCGGGGATCAGCTGTACCGCGGAGGCACCGGTGCCGATCACCGCGACCCGAGCTCCGGTGAGGTCCAGCGAGTGGTCCCAGCGGGAGGTGTGCAGGGCCGTGCCGGTGAAGCGATCGAGACCGGGCAGCGCGGGTAGTGCGGGTTCGCTGAGCTGTCCAGTGGCCGACACCAGCACAGTCGTGGTGAACCGGCCACGCGAGGTCTCGATCGACCAGTACGCGCAGTCCTCGTCCCAGCGGGCGCTGAGTGCCTCGTGGCGTAGCCGTAGGTGGCTGTCCAGCCCGAAGCGACGCACGCAGTCCCGCAGGTAGTGGTGAATCTCTCGCTGCGGGGAGAAGCTGGCGGTCCAGTTCGGGTTGGTGGCGAAGGAGAACGAGTACAGGGTGGACGGCACATCGCAGCCGCAGCCCGGGTAGGTGTTGTCCCGCCAGGCTCCGCCGACGTCATCGGCCCGTTCCAGCACTACAAAATCCGCGATGCCGTGGAGCTTGAGCTGGATCGCCATGGCCAGTCCGGCGAACCCAGAGCCGATGATCGCCACCTGAACGTGCGGGTGGTCATCCATCCGCGACGTCCTCACCTCAGCTGATCGACTGCTGACGTGCCTTAGCACTTCTCTTCACGGTACCCGCCAGGTGGTGCGTACGAGCGCAGGGACATCGAGTTCGCCGCCTGCTGAATGCTCTTTCCCAGCACGTTCGCCCTGGCGAACAGCTGGGGGAGGCGCACCGCATGGTTGCGCATCCAGATCTGGGCATGGGTCGCCGGGATCAGTTGGCGGGCGCTGACCAGCGCGACCCGCTGGTTCCCTTTCACGTAACTGCGCATCTCCCGCTCGTAGGCCGGGAACGCGATGCGGTGATCGCCGCCGGCAGCGGCCAGCTCACCGGCCAGCACGTACGCGCCGACGAGCGCCAAGCTGGTCCCCTGCCCGGAGAGCAGCGAGGGTGCGTAGCCGGCGTCGCCGACCAGTGCCACCCGCCCCTCGGTCCAGCCCGGCATCAGAATCTGGCCGGCCGAGTCGAAGTAGAAGTCGTCAGCCTCGCGCATCAACCTGAGCAGACGTGGCGCCTCCCAGCGCACACCGGCGAACGTCTGCTCCATCAGCATCCACTGCTGCTCGATATCTCGGGTGTCGTACTCCAGTGGCGGCGACGCGAACCCGAAGATCGCAAGGACGCGTCCGTCGTCGCGCACTGCATTGAGGCCGACCATCTTGCCCGGGCTGTTGTAGACCAACGCCTCGTGGTCGAGGCCGAGATCGTTGGGCACCGAAAAGGCCGCGAAGTAGTAGCCGAGGGGACGGTGGAACCGCTCGCCAGCGCCGAAGGCGAGGCCGCGGACGTTGGAGTGCATCCCGTCGGCGCCGATGACCACGTCGACGGTGCGCGGCTCACCGCGCCGGAAGGTCACCTCGACACCGTCTGCCCGCTGCTCGATGCCAGTGATCGAATTGTCGAAGATGTACTCGACGTCGTCGCGGGTATGTGCGTAGAGCACCGACGTGAGATCGCCCCTCGGCAGTTCGATGTCGTGCCCGGCCGACCCCTCATCCTCCTCGACCCCGGTCGCCATCGTGCGGACCGGCCGGCCATTCGCGGCGACCAGCGTGATCCCGCGCGTCCGGGTGCGCGCGGCCTGGAGCTCGGGGAGCATGCCCATCCGCTCGGTGACGTCGACCGCGATGCCGCGGACGTCGATGGGGTAGCCACCGCCACGGACCGCGCCGGCCTGCTCGATGACGACCGGGTGGAACCCGTGCTTCTGGAGCCAGAAGGCCATGGCCGGTCCCGCGATGCTCGCGCCGGAGATCAGGACAGTCTTGGTCGGTATTGCCATGGACCAAAGCCTTGAGGAGCTATCTACCGTGCGGCAAGTAAATAACCGTCCGCCAGGCAGGCGACTCCGGTTCCAACGGTAGGGCTACTTGCAGCGATCCCATTGACTTCAGGTCACGCATGGACTTCATGACAAAGAAAGTTGACTGAAATGCTAGGCCATGTGGGTTTAGGGTCGCCGCGGGAGGTCATTACGCGCGATCGCGAGCCTACGATGCGTAGCCGGGAACTCGGCGAGGGACTGCGCCGGGCAATGGAACAGGCCCGGCTGAACGGAAAGCAGGTCGCACACCAGCTCGACTGGTCACCGAGCTGGGTGTCGCGGCTGCTGTCCGGTAAGCGCAGTGCCAGTGCGGTCAAGCTGATGGAGTTCGCCGAATTCAAGCCGGTGGCCTTCCTGGACAGCGAGACCTCCTGCCTGTTCCTGGAGCGGCGTGAGGAGATCGCCGCCTACCAGAGCATCCTGGCCGCGCTGACCCAGACTGCCCTGAACGAGGGAGAATCACGGGAGCTGATTGCCACCCTGGTAACCGAGCTCTACGCGGATCGAGAGGACCATGATGACCGCGCCTGAGCCGGACGGCATCGTTGGCACACCAGCAGCTACAGCTTCCAATAGTGATGACTGTGTCGAGGTCGGCTGGCGCACCAGCAGCTACAGCTCCAACAGTGCTGCCTGCGTCGAGATCGCGCCCGCGCCACAGGGCGTGCTGGTCCGCGACTCCAAGAACCGCACCGGCCCTGCCCTGGCCATCCCCGACCCAGCTTGGCGAGCCTTCCTCACCACACTGACCCCCTGACCTCACCGGCCCAGGTGCCGCGCCGTTAGGATTCGGCTCCTCTGGATGACCGGCGGCTCATCGGGTTGTTCCCGCCGTGACCGAGCGGGAGGGCTGTGGGTGGCTGCTGAGTGGTCCGGCCCTGACCGCCTGAAGGCGCTGATCGGCCGCGCCGGGACCGAATGGGCCAGCTGTGCTCCGTGATAAGACGGTTGTCGCTGCGTTGATCGGAGTAGCGGGTGCTGTGATAGCCGCTGTTGTGGGGGCGGCAGCTATCAACTGGTTCGAGCCGGAGCCATCGCCAAGACCGGACATCCCACCGCGTACCGGCACCACACCGACTGTGCCTGCCCCTCCGGTGATCCCTTCCATTCGGGTCGGCAAACACCCCGTGGGTGTGGCGGTCTCCCCCGACGGTCTTCGTGTCTACGTCGTCAACGCCCCTGAAGACACTGTTTCGGTGATCGACGCTGGTGCTAACGTCGCTGTCGCGCCACCCATCGTTGTCGGCCGTCATCCCTTCGGCCTGGCGATTTCTCCGGACGCGCGTCGAGTCTACGTCGCCAATCGCGACGCCGGCACAGTTTCGGTGATTGACGCCAGCACTAAAATCCGCATTGTCGACATTCCTGTCGGGGACTATCCACATAATGTGGCGGTTTCTCCGGATGGGCGTCGAGCTTACATCGCCAATGCCAATTCCGACACCGTGTCGGTGATCGACACCGGTGAAGACGCCGTCGTCGGCGATGCCGTCCCTGTCGGTGACTTCCCCTTCGGTGTGGCGGTCTCTCCGGATGGGCGTCGTGTCTACGTCACCAATCGCCACGCCGATACGGTGTCGGTGATAGACACTGGTGACAACACCGTCGCCCTTATCGCTGTCGGCGGCCAGCCCATGCTCGCGGCGGTCTCTCCGGATGGGCGTCGTGTCTACGTCACCAATTTCAAGGATAATACCGTGTCGGTGATCGAAACCAGCAGCAACAAGGTCACCGCCACCATCGCCGTCGGCAACACTCCCTACGGCGTGGCGGTCTCCCCGGACGGACGTCATGTTTACGTCGCCAATGCCAACTCCGACACCGTGTCGGTGATCGACGCCGACGGA
>DATEMN010000087.1:0-3191 GCA_035275565.1 Pseudonocardiaceae bacterium
GTTGCAGGTCGGGCAGTCGCAGCTCGGCCAACCCGGTCCGGGGACCGGAGCCCAGCCACCGGATGTCATTGGCGATCTTGAAGAGCGAGACGGCGACGGTGCGCAGCGCGCCGGAGCACTCCACCAGACCGTCCCGGGCGCCCTGCGCCTCAATGTGATCTCGCGCCTCGCTGAGCACATCCAGGCCGGTGCAGAGATGCAGTTGCTCGACGACGGCGGCACCGAAACCCGCCGGGGTGTTCAAACCGGTGCCCACTGCGGTGCCCCCGATGGGTAACTCGGCCAGCCGGGGCAGGCAACTCGCCAACCGATCGGCGCCATACCGGGCCTGCGTCGCCCAACCACCTGCTTCCTGGCCCAGCGTGATCGGCACCGCGTCCATCAAGTGAGTGCGACCCGCTTTGACCACGTCAGCCCAATCCCGTGACTTCCGGCTCAGCACCGAGGCCAGATGGGTCAGCGCGGGTATCACGTCGCGCGCGACGGCCTCGGTGGCGGCGAGGTGGATTGTGGTCGGAAACACGTCGTTGGACGACTGTGACGCGTTGACGTGGTCGTTGGGATGCACCTCGCAGCCGCAGGCCCGGCTCGCCAGCGTGGCGATCACCTCATTGGCGTTCATGTTCGAGCTGGTGCCCGAGCCGGTCTGGAACACGTCGACCGGGAAATGCGCGTCGTGCGCACCGGCCGCGACCTCATCGGCGGCCGAGGCGATCGCCTCAGCGAGCGTCGGGTCGAGCACTCCGAGCTGGCTATTAGCCCGCGCGCAGGCGGCCTTGACCAGCCCAAGTGCGCGGATCTGGGCCCGCTCCAGACCGCGCCCAGAGATCGGGAAGTTCTCCACGGCGCGCTGGGTCTGCGCGCGATACAGGGCGTCTGCGGGCACCGCGACCTCGCCCATGGTGTCGCGTTCGATCCGGTAGCCGGTCATACCAGCGTCGATCATGCGTGCGGGAGTTGGTCGAAGTCCACCGATGCGTACTGGCGCAGCTTAGTCAGCCGGTGGAAACTGTCGATCATCCGCACGGTGCCGGACTTGGAGCGCATCACGATGGACTGGGTGCTGCATCCACCTGCGCCATAGGTCACCCCGCGCAGCAGTTCCCCGTCGGTGATCCCGGTCGCGCAGAAGAACACGTTGTCCCCGCGGACCAGGTCCTCGGTGGTGAGGATCCGGTCGAGGTCGTGCCCGGCGTCCAAGGCCGCCTGACGCTCGGCGTTGTCGCGGGGCCACAGCCGGCCCTGGATCGCACCTCCCATGCAGCGCAGCGCGGCCGCGCTGATGATCCCCTCCGGAGTCCCGCCAATGCCCATCAGCAGGTCTACGCCGGTGCCCGGACGGGCCGCGGCGATCGCGCCGGCGACGTCCCCGTCGGTGATGAACGTGATCCGGGCGCCGGCCTCGCGAACGTGGCGCACCAGCTCGTCATGCCGCGGCCGGTCCAGGATGCAGACGGTGATGTCGGAGATGTCCATCTGCTTGGCCTTGGCGACTCGCTTGATGTTCTCGGCCACCGGCGCGGACAGGTCGATCACCTCGGCCGCCTCCGGCCCGACGGCGATCTTCTCCATGTAGAACACCGCGGAGGGATCGAACATCGTGGCCCGCTCAGACACCGCGAGTACCGCCAGCGCGTTAGGCATGCCCTTGCTCATCAGCGTGGTGCCGTCGATCGGATCGACCGCGACGTCGCACTCCGGGCCCTCCCCGTTGCCGACCTCCTCGCCGTTGAACAGCATCGGCGCTTCGTCCTTCTCTCCCTCACCGATCACCACCACGCCGCGCATCGACACCGAGCCGACCAGCTTGCGCATCGCGTCCACGGCCGCCTGGTCACCGCCGTTCTTGTCGCCGCGGCCGACCCAGCGGCCGGCGGCCATCGCGGCAGCCTCAGTGACCCGCACCAGTTCCATCGCGAGGTTGCGGTCCGGTTCCTCCCGCGTCGGTGGTGGCTGCGGGGTTGACAAAGTACTCATGGGCCCTCCCGGGATGGACTGCGCAAAGGATGGCAGCTGTGACGCATCATCGCAGTATGTGGTGGCGTCCATCCGCACGTTGGGCGTGTGATCCGGCACCTCGACACCGCGGACCGCCTTGCACCGCAGCGCACCCGGCTGCACCCGATCGCCCGGGACCTGGTGATCGATCTGGACCGGCGGGCCCGGTGCCGGGTATGGGAACTGGACTCCCTGTGCAACCGCTTCGGCGTCAACGACGAGCGTTCATACCTAGTATCTGGTCGCGATCTGGAAGGGGCGGTCGGGCTTCGTCGCAGATTCCTATGTCAGCGACCGCTAGACGGGGCGGTCTCAAGTTGGCCTCCCCAGATCTAGGAAGTCTTACAGTGGGACGCTGGTCGAACACCTGCTCCCAGCTCTCACCGTCGCGGTGCGGGTTGTCGGACCGGGTGCGCATGGGCATGAACGCGCCAGGCAGATTCAGGAATGACCCCTCGACCACCTCGGGGTCGATTGCGGTCAGCCGCAGCAGGGAGCCGGCGAGGCTCCCACGCAAGTCGGAGCAGTGCGGTGTGGTAGCCGGTGCCGGTGCCGATCTCCAGGACACGGTGGCCAGGCTGAAGGTCGAGGGCGTCCACCAACTCGTCGGCGATCGCATCGGCGATCGGCAAGCTGGTCTTTTCAGCAAGCCATCCCCACTGGCGGCCGGGTTGCACTCGAGGAACCACCAGCGGCCATCTGGGGTGACCGAGAAATCGAAAGCCCGAAAGTAAGGCCGAACTCGCGCAGGTAGGCCCGCGCGCCGCAGTACACCTCGCCGGGCGTCGCGCATACCTCATATGCGCAGTTCATCGTAGCGAGAGCGCCAGTCCACCTTGGCCTCGGGGCTGTCGGCGTACACAGGCCACCGCGAAGCACCGGTCACCCACGACGGTGAGCCGTACGTCAAACGCCTTAGGCACCCACTCCTGGAACATGTGACAGCACAGCGCGATCACGCCGTCATCCAGGTCACAGGCCGTCAGCCGGGAGGTGTAAATGATGCGCACCTCGTCCTGCTCGGTGACCACTCCGGTGGACAGCGATTTGTACACCAGCGGCTGGGCGGAGAGCACCCCGCCCACTCCATAGACCGACTCCAGCGCGGCGAATCGCCGCTCCGGCGCCGACATCCCATCCGGGAACGCAAACCGGGCCGGGCTGCGCCGATACACGCTGCACACCAACTCCAG
>DATEMN010000088.1:0-4786 GCA_035275565.1 Pseudonocardiaceae bacterium
GGCCATGTCAGTGATGAAGCGGCTGTAGTCGACGTCGCTGTTGCGCATGACCCCGAACCGTCCGTCGTCGGTCTCGACAAAGACTTTGTCCTGGTGGACGGTCGTGATAGTCGCCGAGGCCGTGATGGTCATCATGCCCCCGCTGGGGTAGTTGTAGATCACCGGCGCGCGTTCCTCAGCGGGTTCTTCGCGCAGGGCCTGCAACTGGAGGGTCAACTCGCGCTTCATCTCCTCGATATCGGCGAAGTACTGGCTGTATCTGATGAAGCGGTTGAGCCCCCGTACGTCGCTCGGAATGTCTTCGGGGTCCTGGGTGAGGGCGATGACGCGCTTGCCGAGGGTCCAGGCGAGTCCGTACTCGAAGGTGACGTTGGCGTTGCGGAGCGAGAAGTCGATGACGACGATCTCGGCGCGCTGGATCGCCCGCCAGATGCCTTCGAGCACGCCCTGGGTGCCGTACAGGTTGTCCAGACGCTCAGGTTTCATGCCGCACGCCTCGACCGTCGGCGCGAACGCCGAGGCGTAGATAGTGTCGAAGTCGCACGACTCCGCGCCATTGATGGACTGCGTGCCGAACGGCATCGCGAAAAAGACGACGCCGGACTCCGGTGGGTGAGTACGTTCCGGCTTCAACATCACAACCTCCATAGCGATTCCGATTAATAGAGAACTTCCGATTGGCTCCGGCTTATTGCCGTTGCCTTGATGCCCTTAACGCTAGACGGCAGAAATGGGTCTGCCATCGGGGATCGCACCGGATTCCGGTTGGTCACGCTAGGGGGGTCAGGGCTTGATTTGAGATTAGGGGCCAGTTTCAGTAACGTTGGTCTGCGACAACAACGCCACACCGTGGTCAGGGGGCGACTACACCCGGCGCAACCACCCAATTAGGGGACGCCTCCACGGTAACATCGTGGACGAATCCTTCGCTAAGTCCTCCGCCGGCAAGATTCTCGACGCAAGCGCTGTCGCAGCCTGAGCTTCTGGTCATCTCGGGACGCAAACCTGGCTCGGTATCGCCTGGGAACTGCAACTCAGTTGTACCCACCGCCTCACTGTCCCCAGGGCAGACCAACAATCTGGCCGTGCTGCTCGGCGCGCTGGATGGCGTGGCGCTGTGCGCGCCCGAACGTGTCTTCCTCGCATGACTGGCTGGTTTCGAGGCGCACACCGTGGACAACATTTCTAAGCTGATCACCCACGCTCAGCAGACCCGGCAGCCGAAGTATCCGATTTGCCCACTACTGGTGATCTTGCGGAGTGGTTCTCGATCAGCGGTTTCCCTGGGGCTGGCGAGCGTGTTTCCCCAGATTGGCTCACTGAGTACCCCTCGGAGTTCACGGTGCGCAGTGTCCACCACCAGGCGCCGCATAGCCTTGCGTCACCTCCCTCACAGAGGTTCCGCCACGGGGTTGCTCCTCGGGGCATCGGTGAGGAGGGATTCCCGGTGAAGGGCAGGAGTGGGTTTTCGTGGACGTTGGCGATGACGCGCGGACGATCGGCCGTCGACTGCGGTTGATCCGCCATTCCCGGAGGGAGGGACTGCGGGTAATCGCCGGGCTGGCCGGGATGAGCAAGTCTAAGCTGTCCCTCATCGAGCGCGGGGAGCGTGCTCTGGACAGCCGTTCGGACATCGTGGCCCTGGCCAACGCGCTGCAAATCTCACCCTCGGAGCTGGTCAGGCTGCCGGTGCTGGCGCCTGGCAACGGGCAGGACCGACAGCGTCATCGAGGCGGTCCGACTTACGCTGATGGCGCCCACACCGCCACGCCCGTGCCCGGCTGATCAGGCAGGACGATAAACCCTTCCACCTGTCAACCGGGATCCGATCAATCATTGTCGTCGGAGCGCGCAAAAAGCTCATCTGAAGTCGCCGTCATCTCCCAGTGGTGTCGGTGTCGGAGGAGCCGGAGGGCGCTGTGGCGGGTGGGGTGGTCAGCGGGGCGCAGCAGGCGTCTCCGTGCCAGGCTTCGCGGCCTTCCTTGACCGCTACCGCGGCGATGACCAGTGCGGCGATCGGGTCGGCCCAGGACCAGCCGAATGCACTGTTGAGCGCCAGCCCGACCAAGAGCACCGCTGACAGGTAGGTGCACAGCAGTGTCTGCTTGGAGTCGGCGACCGCGGAGGCCGAGCTGAGTTGGCGGCCTGCGCGGCGCTGCGCGGCCGACAGGAACGGCATGATGATCAGGCTGAGTGCGGCCAGCACCAGCCCTGGTGTGGAGTGCTCGGCTTCCCCGGCACCGGCCAGCACGCGGACGGCGTCAATGGTGACGTAGGTGGCCAGGGCGAAGAAGGACAGCGCGATGACCCGCAGTGCGGTCTTCTCCCGCTTCTCATGGTCGCTGCCGGAGACTGCCAAGCCACCGCGGTCGCCGAGGCCACTTCCACGACCGAGTCCAGGCCGAACCGATCAGCGCCGCCGAGGAGGCAATGGTGCCGGCGGTGATGGCGACGGCCGTCTCGATGACGTTGTAGGTGATGGTCGCCGTCACCAGCAGCCGGATCCGGCGCTGTAGCAGCGCGCGCCGGACCGGGCCCAGGTTCGACGTGGTCACGGAACCTTCTCCCGCCCAGGCTTTCGCCGGGGATCGCGCGGGATGTCCTGCTCGGCCTCCTGGCCCACCCCGTAAACCGGGCACAACGCGACTGCGTGGCCGGTGGCGGCCAGCAGTTGCTCAGCGAAGACCAGTAGGTCCATCAGCTCCGGCCGGGTCAGGGCGTAGAACGACTGGCGGCCCTCGGCCCGGTAGTCGACCAGTCCGCAGTCGCGCAGGCAGGACAGGTGCTTGGACACCGTGGACTGCGCCAGCCCGAGCTGATCGGTCAGATCCACCACGCGAGCCTCACCGCGCGCCAGCCGCTGCACGATGCGCAACCTGGTCTCATCGGCCAGCGAATGGAACAGCGCAACCGCCGGAGTGATCCCCGCGGCGATGTCAGCTCTTACGCACCGCCCGCCCTCATCAATCGTCATGGGCTCCTGCGGCTTTCGGTTGTGAACTCTGTGAGTGTCGACGTTACCGACGTCGTCGGTGAGCGGAAACGTCCGTGGCGTCGGGTTCACGGGCTTCACCCTCGGTGGTGGGCCGGATCGTGGCGAGTTGGTGGTCGTGGGGGCGAGACAGCAACAGCTGCGCCAGGATCGCGCCAATCAGGCAGAGGAGCATGTCCCACTGGGTGTCCCAGACATCGCCCTGGGTGGCGAGGAAGGCGTCGGCCGCCGAGCCCAGCGCCACCGAAGACCACCACTCGAGGAACTCGAAGCAGGCGCTGAAGGCCAGGCAGACGCTGCTCACCAGGACGAACAGCCACCCGCCCGGCCGCAGCGGGGTCCGGCGCAGCAGGATCTCGCGGATCAGGATCGCGGGCACGAAACCTTGGACGAAGTGCCCGAGCCGGTCGTAGTGGTTGCGGGACAGGGCGAAGGTGTCCCGGAACCAGTCGCCCAGTGGTGTCTCGGCGTAGGTGTAGTGCCCGCCGTAGAGCAGCACGAACGCATGCAGCACCAGCAACCAGCAGAGCAGTCGGCTGAGCGGGAATCGGCGCCATCCCCACAGCACCACCGGCAGCCCGACCACCACCCAGACGACCTCCATCAGCCAGGTGAGGCGGCTGACCGGGGCGATGCCCGACCAGATCAGGCCGACCACCACGATCCCGATGAGCAGTCGTCCCTCGGTGCGTCCAGGTGTCATGCCCTCTCCGTGATCGACTCGAAGCGAGACGTTCATGCTAAGGGCACAGGCGGGGAACATGGCCGGTGCGCCGGCCGTTAGACGCATCAGATATGTTGAGCGGGATCCACTCAAGTCGGGCCAGCAGGGTCGTCGATAGACTTGAGTCGGAACCAGTCAAGTTCGAAAGGGTTGCTCACATGGCTCGTGCGGTCGGCATCGACCTAGGAACCACCAACTCCGTCGTGTCCGTCCTGGAGGGCGGCGAGCCCACGGTGGTGGCGAACTCGGAGGGCGCGCGTACCACGCCCTCGGTAGTCGCCTTCGCCAAGAACGGCGAGGTACTCACCGGTCAGTCCGCCAAGAATCAGGCGGTCACCAACGTGGACCGGACCATCCGATCGGTCAAGCGGCACATGGGGACCGACTGGTCGACCACGATCGACGGGAAGAAGTACACCGCGCAGGAGATCAGCGCCAGGGTGCTGATGAAGCTCAAGCGCGACGCTGAGTCCTACCTCGGCGAGGATGTGACCGACGCGGTGATCACCGTGCCGGCCTACTTCGAGGACGCTCAGCGCCAAGCCACCAAGGAGGCCGGTCAGATCGCCGGGCTCAACGTGCTGCGGATCGTCAACGAGCCCACCGCGGCCGCGCTGGCCTACGGCCTGGACAAGGGTGAGAAGGAGCAGACCATCCTGGTCTTCGACCTCGGCGGTGGCACGTTCGACGTGTCGCTGCTGGAGATCGGTGAAGGGGTGGTCGAGGTCCGCGCCACCTCCGGGGACAACCACCTCGGCGGGGACGACTGGGACCAGCGGATCATCGACTGGCTGGTGGACAAGTTCCGCAGCTCGCAGGGCATCGACCTGACCCGGGACAAGATGGCCATGCAGCGGCTGCGTGAGGCCGCCGAGAAGGCCAAGATCGAGCTCTCCAGCTCCTCCAGCGCGACGATCAACCTGCCCTACATCACCGTCGACGCGGACAAGAACCCGCTGTTCCTCGATGAGACGCTGTCCCGCGCCGAGTTCCAGCGGATCACCTCCGACCTGCTGGACCGCTGCCGGGCCCCGTTCCGCAACGTGGTCAAGGACGCCGGGATCTCGGTC
>DATEMN010000089.1:0-4691 GCA_035275565.1 Pseudonocardiaceae bacterium
AGTCCAGCACACGCAAAGAAGAGCTACTCCTGACCACCAAAGAAATGGCAGCCACCCGCGCCCTGCGCCAGGCCCTCAACGGCCGGGACAGCCAACAGGCCATCGACATGCTCCTCAACGGCCTCCGCAAGACCCACACCAACACCGAGTTCCTCACCCAACTCACCAAGACCACCCCACACAACGGCAGCAGCTCGGGGACTACCGGCCGGTGACCCCGCCACAAAACCCAGTCCAACCCAGTGCCCCTCGACAAGCCTTGCATCCGACACTCGGACGTTTCCACGGCCGCCGACAGCAACACCCGCTATTCGGCAGAAGAGTGCTTGTGGACTTTCTCGTTGGCAGGCCGCGGAGTCGATGTGGGTCTACCGGTAGTGGATGGCTCTGCGTACACGCGGTTGTTCAGTCGGCTTGGCCGATCACGGAGTCAGCGAGGATGTCCGCGAGTAGGTCCGGTCTGGACAGGAAAGGGTGATGCCCGGTGGGAATCTCGATGATCCGTCGTGCCCTGCCTGACCAGGTGGCCTGAACGGCGGGTGGCGTCGCTCGATCCTGTGTGCACAGCACGAACGTGGACGGGACGGTTCGCCATGACACCGTGCGTGGTGGCTGAGCGAAGGCCGCCGCGGACTGCGACACCAACCGTGCCCGCGCCCCCCGCGCGGCGTCATCGTCGCAGTCCCCGGTGAAGTGGAAGTGGATCTCCTCATCAGTGAGGTCCGACCTGATCCGCACCCTGCCGTCATCGTCGGTTCGCGCGTGGAAGCAGGACATCTACCCGCGGATCCGGGCCGATGCTGCCGAAGCTGGTGCCACCATCTTTTTCGCTGATGAGGCTGGTCTCCGGACGGACCACAGCATGAGGTGACGGTCACCGAGTGCGGGTTCATCGACCGCGAGCCCACCGGGGAGGATCCGCATGACGGTTTGACCTGCTCAGGCACACTGGAGGGCACAGTCCGCACGGTCGTTGAGCTATCGGAACGGGACATGCGCCGTCGCAAGCTGCTGCTGGGCTCGGCGTTCAGCGCGGCAGCGTTCGCCGAACCCATGGTGTTCGCCCTCATCGTGCCCCCGGCGCAGGGCACGGCCCGCGCGGCGGGTCAGCGGGTGGGCATGGCCGATGTACAGGTGCTCACTGAACAGGTCGATCACCTGACCAGGTTGGGTTTCCAATTCGGCTCGGGGCGAGTGCGCGAGCAGGTGGTGGTGCTGCTGAATCGGGAGGCCAACCAGCTGCTGCATGGCAGCTACTCGGAGAAGCCTGGTAAGGCCCTGCTCTCCGGTGTTGCCCAGGTTCAGCAGGATCTGCTCAGCCAGCTGCCGAAGTGGTTCGGCGCGCCCGTCAGCTGAGCGCGCAGTTGTGGCCAGCACACTGTGATGATCCTGACGTGCGGTATCACTGGACGATTTGGGCGGCGAGTTTTGTGCCCAGCTTCTCTTCGATGCCCTTGAGTTCTCGTACGGCGGACTCCATGTTCTCGGCGGAATTCTGCCAGTCCAGGAGTCTCTGTTCGTCGGGAGACAGATCCCCGTTGGTCCACATGGATTCCAGCCAGGTCTTGGTGCCGGCGAAACTCGTATCGGTGATCGGGATGGACCGGGACAACCAGGCTTCACCGGGAAGCACCAGGGCGTATCTCAGCATTCTGGCTAAGTCACCTTCTGGTGACAGGCATGAGGCAAGGATCATCAGCGCTTGGATGCGTCGAATATCCATACCACCGTGGTTCTGCTGGTACTCGCTGATGAGGTCCAGCCGGCCGGTGGCCAGTACCCGCTGGTACTCGCTGGTGCCATACGGTTGATCTTTGGGCATGACGGATCTCTATCCCTTCACGGTCGAGTTGCGCGGCAGTCTCGACATCCAGTCGTCGGGTACGACGAAGCCGAAGCTCCACCGGTTTCGATCGGCCCCGTTGACGATGCAATGCCAGAACAGCCGATCCTTGTGCTGTTCCACCTTGAAGAGGCGGAGCATCCCGGGACGATCGCGAAGGGTGACGATCTCCTTCGTGTGTGGGTTCAGGTAGCGGAAGAAGGATTTCGTGTCTGAGGGTGGGATCTCCTCGTCGAAGTCGATGAGGTACATCCGCCATCCGGGTTGGGTCTCGTTCGTGTGCCACAGCCGGTAGGCGAACGGCGGGTACCACATGCTGCCCGAGAACTGGACCTCCGATCCGAAGGCCCGTTCCAGGTGTGTAACCGTCCGCGCCTTCGCCTCGAAGTACCGCTCGTAGAGCGGATGGTCCACGTGCTGATCGAGATTCACCAGATGGAAATCCCTTCGGTCGGGCTCACCTTCTCCCCGAGACCAAGGTGGAGCCATCACGTCCTGGTAGCGACGCGGGAACTCGGAAGCCGCCGGCGACATCCAGACCCACGCCAGGTCGTCACGGCGGAACGCGGCGCGGAACAGATCGAGGTCCACGGTCGGCGGCTTGATCGTCAGGTGTGGCAGTTCGGTCAGGATCGGCCGCAGCTCGGGGAGGTCGTGGAGGTCGAACTCGTAGTGGCAGATCGTCGTCTCGGCGGTCTTGGCCACGGCGTCCGAGGATTGGGTGGGGGCAGGCGGCGTGGCGAGGGCGGTCGACGCCGCCACGAGGTCGTCGACGTCGAACGAGTAGCCGTGCTTGCGTCCCAGCACGATCAGCTCACGGATGTCCGTGGTGGCCCTCAGGAGTCGCCGGAGATCCGGTTCGCGCTGGGTCTGCTCGAGAAACGCCGTGCAAGAGTCGATTGACATCGGTCTCAATCCCTGGTCTCAACGGTGTGCGGGGGCGGGTCCAGCAGGAGTGGTGACGGGACCCGGTCGGGATGGGCGAGTCGCAGGAAGTGCATCCCTATCCCGGCGACGCCGATCATCAGTCCCGGTAGCGCCTGATGGTCACCGTCGACCCTGGGCCAGCCGGGGGTGGTCGCCAGTCGTCGCCACTGCGCCTGGGCCTGAATGTTGGCTTCGAGCTGGAAGGCCGGTTCGTCTTTCACCCTGGCGAATCGCAGGAACAGCTCCGCGTTCCCGGACCGGCCGTGGCAGAGCGTGTCGTTGCCCACCTTCGCGAAATTCCGCAGCGTGGCCGACAGGGCGAGGTACGTCTCGCGCCGCAGCTGGTCGTCCGCTTTCCCCAGGGTGGCCCAGCTGTCGAGTCTGGACAGGCCGATGCCGGCGGCACCGTTGCACCAGGCGTTGCCGAAGTGGGGTCGGCCCTGGGTCATCTCCAGGATGCTGGTGCGCAGGTCGTACCAGTCCTGCCGGTCGTGGTCGAAATGCGTGCGTTCGTAGCCGAAGGCCAGCGTCCCGGTCTCAACGTAGTCCTCCCGCCCGGTTGAGGCGCCCAGCGCGATGAGTGCCCAGCCGATACCCGCTGCGCCGTGCGCGAAGCCGGTGAAATTGCCCGCCGCTTCGTCTTGATGCTTGGGCGGCCAGCTGAGGCCCAGATCCGTACGCTCTGCGTGCCGCAACAGGTGACGAGCGCAGCTGTGCGCGATGTCGATGCCTTCGCTGGACACGCCGGCGAGACCGAGCATGACCGGGATTACACCGGCGCTGCCGCTCAGAACGTCGAACGCCCGGTCCTGGTCGATCATCTCGGCGAGCTGCCGGCTGCGGTCCACCGCTGGCTCGAGCCAGCTGGAGTCGCCCCAGAGATGGTTCAGGTGGGTCAGCACGTAGACCAGCCCGGCCAGGCCGTCGAAGGCCCCGATCCCGGACGGTTCGCAGGACAGCGCGTGCGCCATCGCGCGTTCCGCGGCGCGCCGCAGCTTCTCGTCGGGCTCGATCGAGTCGAGGTAGGCCAGGAACAGGGCGATACCCGCGCTCCCGGAGTACAGCGAGCCCTGGATGTGGTCTGATTTGTCCTCGTATGCCCAGCTCACCACCCGGGATGGATTCCCAAGGAGCCGCTGCAGCTCATCGCCCACGAGACGGGCGTAGTCCACGGCTGTCGCCACGAACGAGGGGCTGTGCAACTGGTCGAGAGCCAGGCTTGTGGAGATGTATCCCACCTGCTGCAGGCAGTCGTCGGTCGACAGGCGGCGGATCCGATCTGTCGCGAGCTGTAGCGGTGACTGTTCGAGTTCGACCGCGATCGCCTCGGTGTGATCCTGTAGCAGTTCGGTACCGGTCGCGGGTGCCGTGAATATCGGGACATCGAGCTGCCAGAGGGAGCGGGCCTCGCCGGCTGCTGCCAGGCCGCTGGTGTCCCACCGATGCGGGTCCTCGCTCAGCCGCTCGAAGACAAGGTCCACTTCCAGGGGTTCGATGAGGCATCGGGGGTGGCGGGAGCCGATGAGCAGCTGCGTGTAGATCTGCGTGGCACGGGCGACGAAGCGGACCGATGTGTCACCGAACAGGTCTGAGACGTATTGGGTGGCGCGGGCCGCGTTGCGCTGGAACCACTCGTGGACCTGGCTGAAGCCACAAACGATCGCGTCCTCGAAGTCCCTGGGCTCGAGAACTTCCCCGTCGAGGTGGATCCGGTTGGGGGCATCCTCCTCCACCCGGATGCCGGTCTCGTGCCTGACCGCCAGGTTGGGTCCCGGCTGGAGCCTCGGCAGCGCGAAGGGGATCTCGTAGGATTGCCCGCCCGCGTAGCCACTTTGCCGGAGCACGACGTCGGCCGTCGGCGGCAATGGCCACTCCAGCAGGCCCGTCCGGTAGACGGAGTCAAGCACCGTGCCTACCGCCG
>DATEMN010000090.1:0-7646 GCA_035275565.1 Pseudonocardiaceae bacterium
TCACCAACTTCGCCGCTTCGTCCTTGAATTCAGGTGTGTACTTTCTGCGCCGTTCTGGCATGTATCCCCCTTCGTTCCGGAAGGGACCTTATAAGGTCCCCTGTCCGGAATCAGGGAGGCACGCCAGCATACGGTGCTGGACGCCGAGCGGATGGCACCGGAGCAGGTGCGTCACCACCACCTGTCGCGGAAGATCGTGGTGAATCTTGTTCGCCGGTCGGTCGGTAAACCGTCGGTTGAGCTGGAAAAGCTCGCTCTGCGCGTCAATGCTGGGGTAGTGAATTGAGTAGTCCGGCGGATAAATTCGCCACGCCTCGCATTGCTGCGGGCGCACTTTTCGTGGACGGCGACAAAGTGCTGCTCGTGCGGAAGACGTACGGCAATCGGTGGGATATACCGGGTGGATATGTCGACCGCGGCGAGTCTCCCACGTCGGCGTGCGAGCGTGAAGTACGCGAGGAACTCGGGCTGGAGCGGACGGTTCGGCAGCTGCTGGTGCACGACTGGGCACCGAACGACGCTGAGGGCGACAAGATCCTCTACGTGTTCGACTGTGGCGAGCTGGGCCAGGACGAGCGAGCCATCCAGCTGGATGGCGTGGAGATCGACCAGACCGCGTGGGTGCCGGTAGCCGACCTTGGCCGGTACGTGATCCCACGGTTGGAACGTCGCCTGGCGAACGCCCACCACGCATGCCTGTCGGGGACGATCTTGTATCTCGAACACGGCGAGCCCCGCGCCTGACGCATGTCGATCTACTACGGTGGCGATAATGCGCTTACATCGTTCGTTACGACATCCCGATCTCCCGCGACGGCGGCATCGCCGACCTGTTGGATGAGGCCGCCCATCCTGGTCGCCAGTTCAACGTGGTGATCTGCGAGAGCGTGTCCCGCGTTGCGCGGCGCACCTTCGAGGGCCTGTCCATCGAACGCGAGTTGGAGCGGGCCGGTGTGCCACTGTTCGCCGCGAACGAGCCGATCACGCTGACCGGCAGCCGCGCGCAGCTGATCTTGCAACGGCGGATCAACCAGTCGGTCGCCGAGTACGAGGTGCTCAACACCCTCGAACAGTCCTGGGGCGGGCTGTGCACGCACGTCCGCGAGGGCTGGAACATTGACAAACCGCCCTACGGCTACAAGGCCAAGACCTACCGGCACCCCAACCCCACCAAGGCCGCCAAGGGCCAGACCAAGACCCGCCTGGAACCCGACGGCGCGTGCGGGGAGACGGTCACGCAGATCGCGCTGTGGCGCTACCACGAAGGGGTCGGTTACGACACTCGTCGACCGGCTCAACGCCGACCCGGCCAAGTACCCGCCGCCGATTCCGCCGGGCAAGACCCGCGCTCGCGGCGCGTGGGGCAAGACGTCGGTGTTCGAGATCCTGAAGAACCCCAAATACACCGGCTACCAGGTGTTCAACCGCCGCGCGTCCCGATCGGCGTACGGCAAGGTCAACGACCCGGTGAAGTGGGTCTGGTCGACCGAGCCCGCGCACGAGCCGCTGATTCCGAAGTGGATGCGGCAGATGAGACCGCGCCCGCTCGGCCGAACGCCGCCGACGTGGATCTACTGGATGCGCTGCCGTACCTGATCGGTGACCTGGCCGATGCGCCCGAGGCGCTGTTACGGCGGCTGTTCGAGGCCAGCAGCTTGACCATCCACATCACCGACGACGGCGACCACGTGGTGATCAGCGTCCGGCTGCCCGGCAACAAGCTGCCGGAGATCATCGGCGCGGTGGAGGCGATCAACGAAGCGCCAGGTCAGATCGTGAATGGCGCTTGTGTGGATGCTGTACGTGCCCCCGGCGGGGTTCGAACCTGCGGCACACGCACAGCACCGCTGACATTAAGTCCGCCGACCACTGTCACTATCTCTGCGCTTAGTGTGGAGTGTGACGAAGGTGTCAGTGGACGGTGCTATCAGAAGTGTTGGTCATGGGACACTGTGACGGTCGGTGCGGCTGTGTCCGGGCCTGCATCGCTGTCGCTGTCCCGAGGAGGTGGGCTGTGGATTTGTGGCGTACAAAGACCATCGAGCAGTCGATAGCGGACACCGAGGAACCCGCGCATCGGCTCCATAAACGGCTCAGTGCGGTCGATCTCACCGTTTTCGGGGTGGGGGTGGTCATCGGTACTGGTATCTTCGTACTTACCGGCAAGGCTGCGGGGGTCCAGGCCGGGCCGGCTGTTGCGCTCTCATTTATCTTCGCGGGCGTCGCTTGCGCGCTCGCTGCGTTGTGTTATGCGGAGTTCGCTAGTACGGTGCCGGTGGCCGGCTCCGCATATACTTTCTCCTACGCTAGTCTTGGTGAGCTGGTGGCATGGGTCATCGGTTGGGACCTCATCCTTGAGTTCGCTCTCGGTGCCAGCACGGTGGCCGTCGGTTGGTCGACTTACTTCGCTGACGTGGTGAGGCACCTGGGTGTCACCATCCCGGGCTGGGCCTATGGCAATGGGCACAACTTGATCGCTGCAATAATCATCTTGATCCTCACCGGCATCATTTGCCTGGGGATCAAAGTCTCCTCGCAGGTGAACATCGTGATCGTCACCGTCAAGATCGCTGTCGTGCTGTTCGTCATCGTGGCCGGGTTGTTCTACATCAAGGTCAGTAACTACTCGCCGTTTATCCCGCCGGCTGGCTCCCCGACCGCCGGGGGTGCGACGAGCACGCCGTCGCTGCTGCAGGATCTTGGTTTTGCACCCGGATCCTTCGGTGTCACGGGTATCTTCACCGGTGCTGCGCTGGTGTTCTTCGCGTTCATCGGTTTCGATACCGTTGCGACCGCTGCGGAGGAGACGAGGAACCCGCAGCGAGATATGCCGATCGGGATTTTCAGCTCGCTGGGGATCTGCACGGCGCTCTACGTGGCAGTATCGCTGGTGATTACCGGGATGGTGAAGTACACATCGATCAAGGTTGATGCGCCGCTGGCGGAGGCATTCCGCTCGGTCGGCAAACCGGCCTTTGCGACTGTAATCTCGGTGGGGGCGCTGCTTGGTCTGACGACTGTCATAATGATCTTGCTGCTAGGGCAGAGCCGGGTCTTCTTCGCGATGAGCCGCGACCGGTTGCTGCCGTCGGGATTCGCTACGGTGAGCGAGCGGTTTGGCACCCCGATCCGTATCACGGTCACGACCGGTGTCGTGGTGGCCGTCATCTCGACGTTCGTGCCGCTCAGCGAGCTGGCCGAGCTGGTCAATATCGGTACCTTGTTTGCCTTCGTTCTCGTCGCAATCGGCGTGCTGGTGCTGCGCCGTACCCGTCCGGATCTACCCCGCGCGTTTCGATGCCCCGGCGTCCCGGTCGTTCCCCTCCTCGCCGTGCTGGCATCGTTCTACCTGATGCTCAACTTGCCAGCGGCTACCTGGATTCGGTTCGTCGTGTGGATGGCCATTGGGCTCGTTGTGTACTTCGCCTACGGCGCCAGACACAGTCGGCTCCGTACCGACCCGAACTACTCCCGGGTCGCTGACAAGGCCGTGCGTGGCAGCCAACCAGCGTAGCGGACAGCCGTGTCAGACGGCACTGGTGAAGGTACTTGTGCGTGGAGCTGACGTATCAGTTCAGCCTGCCCGAACTGGCCATCCGCCAACGCAATTGTGCCCTCAGAGATCACCGCACCTAGGGTTCCCGTGTGGATTGGAATCTCCGGACCTGCGCTCGCCGCAGTCACCTGACCTACGCGCCGGCCGAGGAGTCACTGCGCTGCCGACTACATGCGCATACGCCCCTCGGCGAGGTGTGGCGTTGCCTGCGCTGTGGTGATTTCGTGCTTGGGCATCCGCACGGGTCCGGCCCGGCGGCCGAGGCGCCGTTGGTACTGCGCGGACGCGCCCTACGGGACCTGTTCGTGCTGCGGATTCTCGCCCTCGAGCGTGGCATCCGGGGACTTCTGCTGCTCGGAATCGCCTACGCGATCTGGCGGTTCAGCAACAGTGAAGCTTCGCTGCGGCAGCTGTTTGAGAACAATCTGCCGCTAGCAAAGCCGCTGGCCGACGCGTTCGGGTATGACATCAACCAGTCCCCGGTAGTTGCCACGATCCGCAACGCCTTCGCCATCCAACCGTCCGCTCTGGTGTGGGCCAGTCTCGCTGTCCTGGCCTACGCGCTCATTCAGCTGGTGGAGGGAGTGGGGCTGTGGCGTGCGCGCCGGTGGGGGGAGTACCTCACGGTTGTGGCGACGTCGGCTTTCCTGCCTCTGGAGATCTATGAGCTGACCGAGCGGATAACGCTCGTCCGGATCGGTGCGCTTGTGATCAACATTGCCGCGGTGATCTATCTGATCGGGGTCAAGCGACTCTTTGGTGTCCGCGGCGGAGCCGCGGCTGTCGAGCGAGAGCGACGTAGTCAGTCACTGCTTGAAGTCGAGTCTGCTGGCAGCGAGCCAGTGTCCGGGTGATATCAGTGAATTCTTGCCACTGGGTCAATACATGGATCTGCTCTTGTGTTGGGTGACCGTGAGGTTGATCGTGAGACCTGTCTGATCGCCGTCGATGGTTACCGTGTCCGCCAAATAGGTGATTGTCCAGCCCGACTTCCCGTTCACGCGGTGGCTTCTTGCGGTTGCCGTTAAGGAAACATAGCCTATCATCACTCGATAGGATGATGGACTTCTGGTGTTGGGAGGGTCTGATGTTGATCAGTCGGTCCCGGAGCTTGGGCCTTACGCTGGTTATTGCTGGCGTTGTGGGGCTTGCGGGCTGCTCCAGCGGTGGCAGCACGTCGGCGCCAACCTCGACCACCGAAGCGCCCCAGACGCAGCCGGTGACAGCGGCTACGGTCGCAGCGGGTATGCGTAAGATCGACCAGATCGCCAAGGACATTGCCGCATCGGCGGGCAGCGACAAGGCTCGTGCCGTCAGTCTTGCCGGTGAGATCGAGCCAGCCTGGAGGCCGATCGAGGACATCGTCAAGCAGCACGACCAGAACACCTACCTTGCGATGGAGGACAACTTCGCGGTACTGGAGAACGCAGCCGACGACGGGGATGCCGCCGCGGCGGCGAGGGGTGCCGCCGCAATCTCGCCGGTGGTGCAAGCCTATGTGGCCAAGTACCCCGGATGATCCGGCTCCGGTTGCTCGGCGTATGGCTGGCGCTGACCCTTCTCGTACCGGTGGTCACCCTGCTGGGCGGTGCGCATTCCGCCGCTGCGGCCCAGGCCCCGGCCCAGCAGCAAGCGTTGGCCCAGCAGCAGGCGATCTCGCGAGAGGAGGCTATTCGCCACCTCGCCGTGGTACGCGCTTCGATCGACCAGACCCTGGAGTTGGTGAAACAGGGACACACCGAGGATGCCTTCGCCCAGGCCAAGACCGGGTACCTGGACCACTTCGAGTACGTCGAGGTGCCGCTACGGGTGGTGGCTCCCGACCTGACCGCCGACGCCGAGACGAAATTCGCCGAGATCCGAGGTCTGATCCGGTCTGGGGCGCCGGTCGAGGTGGTGCGGACGAACATCATCGACTTGCGGCGGTTGATCGATGACACCGAGCGGCGGTTGACCGACACCGGCTTCAACGCCGCAGCAGTGGTGGCCGGGCAGTCCTTTCTGATCATCTTCCGGGAGGGCATCGAGGCGGTTCTACTGCTGACTGCCTTGCTGGGATATTTGGAGGCCACGAAGTCCACCCGGTACCGCAAGCCGATTATGTGGGGAGTGGCGTTGGGCTTGGTGGCAACGTCGCTGACCTACCTGATCCTGCGGTCCGTGCTAGCGGTATTGCCTGTCGGGCGGGAAGTGTTGGAGGCGGCCGTGGCCACCGTCGCGGTCGCGATGCTGCTGTACATCTCGTTCTGGCTGATCACCCGCTTGGAGCAGCGACGGTGGATGGAGTTCGTGCGTAGCAGGCTGTTCAACGCGGTGTCGATCGGGTCGACCACCGCGTTGGTGCTGGTTGGATTCACGGCGATGTACCGGGAGGGCTTGGAGACCGCCTTGCTCTACCAGGCGCTGGTCGAATTCGGTGTGGGCTTGGGCTGGTGGATCGTGATCGGCTTGGCGGCCGGTCTCGTTGCCCTGGTCGTGGTGGCCTACCTCATCTTCAGGCTAGGCCGCCGGCTGCCGGTGAAGACGTTCCTGGTCTGTGCCGTGGTGCTGCTGATGGCGACGTCGGTTGCCTTCCTTGGCAACGCGGTGCGAAGCCTGCAGACCGCCGACCTGGTTGCGCTCACCCCGCTGACCGGCTGGCCACGCGCGCCGATCTTCCTGTCCCAGGCGTTGGGTTACTGGCCCAGCGCGCAGACTCTCACCGCGCAAGCGGCGTTGATTGCGGTGTACGCGCTCGGTGCGCTCTGGCTGCTGATGTTGCAACCCCGCCGTGCCCGGGAGGCACGATGGGTGTCCGGGTAGGCGTTGACGTCGGTGGCACGTTCACCAAGGCGGTCGCAGTCGATTCGGTCACCGGCGAGATCGCTGGCCGGGCAGTGGTGCCCACCACCCACGACCACCGCGATGGGGTGTCCGCGGGCGTGGTCGACGTGGTCGCGAAGTTGGTTGCCGATGTGGGTGCACAGACCATTGAGTTGGTCACCCACTCCACAACGCAGGCGGTGAACGCACTGCTGGAGGGCGACACCGTGCCAGTCGGTGTGCTCGGCCTAGGTCGAGCACCTTACCTGCGCAAGGCACGCAACCGGACCATGATCAGCGCGGCGGTGGCCCACGAGTTCCTGGATCTCACCGCAGGATTCGATGCCGGCGCGGCCGGGCAGGCGCTGGCGCGGCTGGCCGATGCCGGTGCCCAGGCAGTGTGCGTGGCCGAGGCGTTCGCCCCCGACGATTCGACGTGCGAGGACGCGGTCGCGGCGCTGGCCACCGAGAGGGGGCTGCCCGTGACGACCTCGTCGGGGCTGACCGGTCTGTACGGCCTCGAGCTGCGCACGGTCACCGCCGCGCTCAACGCCTCGATCCTGCCGATCGCGCTGCGCACCGCCGAGGTCGTGCAGGCTGGGGTGGCCGCCACCGGGGTGACCTGCCCCGTCATGGTGATGCGTGGTGACGGTGGCGCCACCGATCTGGCCGGGTTCCGCGCTGCGCCGGCCCGCACGCTGTACTCGGGCCCCGCAGCCTCCGTGGCTGGAGCGCTGCGCACGTTACGCATCGGCGACGGTGTCATCATCGAGGTCGGCGGCACCTCGACGAATGTCGCAGCGATCACGGCGGGCCGTCCCGCACTGTCCTACGTGCGGGTGGCTGGCCAGGCCACTGCGGTCCGAGCGCTGGACGTGCAGGTGGCTGGGGTTGCCGGGGGATCGATGCTGCGGGTGCGGCGGCGACGGGTCTACGGTGTCGGCCCGCGCAGCGCGCACATCGCCGGGCTCCCCTATTCCTGCTTCCTGCCACCAGAGCGGTTGGCCGGTGCGCGCCCAGAGGCGCTCGCGCCGCGACCCGGGGATCCCGCCGATTACCTGGCGTTGCGGCTGGCTGACGGCACCATGTCGGCGCTGACCAACACCTGTGCCGCCAACGCGCTTGGGCTGGTCCCCGACGGTGACTACGCAGCCGGCCACCAGCGCGGCGCCACCGTGGCGCTGGACATTGCCGGTACGGCGATGGGACTGCCTGGCACCGAACTTGCCCGCCGGATGATGCAGGCATCCACCGAGGCGCTGGCCGACCTCGTCACCGCGGTAGCCGA
>DATEMN010000091.1:0-17281 GCA_035275565.1 Pseudonocardiaceae bacterium
GAGCCGTCGACCCCGGGTTGGCGGTGCCGATCCACCAGGCCCTGCTGGCTAGGCCAGAGAAGTTTTACGGCCTGTTCCGCGAACTCGCCCCGATCGGGACTGAGGTGCACGTTGCGCCACATGGCGAGGCTCTCATGCTATGAGCGGATCCGCGACGCCCAGCGCGAACCTCGAGAAAGACGACAATAGGGGCGCCGACCTGGCTGGTCGGCGCCCCTATTAATTCATCGACGCTGTAACTATCAACGACGCTGGGATTACTTGGGTGCGGCACCCACCAGGCCGAGGACGTTGCCAGCATCTGACAGGAGAGGCAAACCCTGCAATAGCTTGCCCACATCCAACGGCAGCTGCTCAGTAGACGGCAACGGAAGCGGAGCCGGCAACCCGAGCAGTGGTACCGAAGGCAGCAGATCGAAAGCCGGCAGCCCCGACTGAGGGGCTGGACCCTGCCCAGCGCTAGCCTTGGTCATTTCACTCATCACACCGGCATTGCCCGAGTTCATGATCAACGGAGAGGACGAGATACCCTGGGCATTGTTGTTGATCAGATCGACCTGGACACCAACGGAATCGAGGTCACCCAAGATACCGTTGACAGACCTGATGATGTCATCGACCTGAGCGCTGGCCAGAACGATCCTGGTCTTGATGTCGTACACAAGATCGACGACCTGAACGAAGTTCGGCCCAATCTTGTTCACACTAGCGTTGATCGACTGCGCGCTGACGAGGATGGAGTCCACGGCAGGAGCAATCGACTTCACACTCTTATTGATCTCCAACACCGAAGCGTTGATAGTCTTCACCGAACCGTTGATCGACTGCGCTGAGCCCAGGATGGTCTTGGCGCTGTTGTCGATACTGCTGGCGGAATTGACCACGTTCCCGATGATGCCGGTCAGTGGCGCAGCCGCATCGCGGATCTGACTGGCGGTGTTCTGAACGTTGGTGAGGACCGCCACGGTGTCGAGCTTGCTGTTGATCGGCGTGACCGCACTATTGATCACACCGACACGGTTCTCGATCCGATTAGCCGTGCTGATGATGCCGGTCAGCAGCACCACGGCGAACAACGCCCAGAAGATAACTATCACGAGCATGATGCCCGGTAAAGCATTGGAACTCAGGCGTCGCATCAGTCACCTCCTACGGGCGAGCTGGGTCACACTTGAACGGGGGCAGCAGACTGAGCACCGGCGAAGTGCAGATGTTCAGGAGCTGCCGGTTGGTCTCGTTGAGCTGAAGGTTGATGTTGAAGGTGTCGTTCTGGATCGCTGTCAGGATCCCGTTCGCGAAGTCGACCTGCTTGTAGATCCTCGCGGTACCCTGGCTGTCCTCGTTCTGGATCGACTCGAGGGTGAGCTCGATCGCCGACGCGTTACGCAGAACCTGAAGCAGGACATTCGAGGTATCGATCAACGAACCGTTGACGGTGCCCACCGCGTTGGAGACGCCCACCAAGGTGCCCGAGGTGTCGACCAGCGAACCTGAGGTGTTGACCAGTGATCCGGAGGTGTCCTTCAACGATGCATCGATGCTCTGCAGCGAACCCTTGATCGACTGAAGTGACGCGGTGGCGTCGGCGACCTGGCCACGGATCGGCTTCAAGGAGACGTCGATGTCGGTCAGGGCACCATTGATCGTCTGGATGTAGTTGGGCAGGGGCGTGACATCGCCCGTGGCACCGGCCACGGAACTCGATGCCGAGAACAGCCCCACATCGATCGACTCGAGCGCTCGCACGATGCCGATCAGGAACCCGATAACGACGACCACGACGATGAGCCCGAGTGTGACCCAGATCCACAGCCACCTGACGAACGAACTGTTCGGGTTGGATCCGTAGGCGGTGGTCGACGACCTAGCGATTTGTGTTGTCATCTTCCATCCTCCTAGCAGGGTGGTTGCGGCGGGGCGATGATGCTCAGGCGCACCTTGGAGTTGATGCAGCGGGACGTCAGTTCAGCCCTGATCGCCTGATTGAGGATATTCGTACTGTCGATCTTGATGTTCTGCGCGATGACAATGGTCCTCGCGATGGTCTCATTGATCGTCACCGCATCGGCGTCGATTCGCTGAGCCACATCAAGGATCAAGTTGGTCTGCGTGAGGATTCCCGACGCCGTGGCGTTGATCGTTCCCGCAGTACTGTTGATTGTCCCGGCGTTGCCGTTGATATCGCGGGCAGTGCCGTTGATCGCGGTTGCCGTGCTGTTAATCGTCCCAGCTGTGCCGTTGATCGTCCCCGCGGATGTATTGATCGACTTTGCCAAACCGTCGATGTCGCGGGCGACGGTGTCGACCGTCCGGAGCTGGTCCTCCAGCGGCTTCGCACTTGACAAGATCGAGGCAGCGACCTCGTTCGTCCGGTTCAGCTGGACGACGGTGTCGGTTGCGACATCGATACTGCCGGCGTTTCCTGAGATGGTCTGCGCTTTCTTGTCGATGCTCTGTGCCGCCGCCAGGGTTCGGGCAAGCAGCGCAGCAGCGATCCCGATGGCCAGGACTCCAATCACGAGGACCACTACGCTCACAACGTTGAACAGTCCAGCTCCTCCAGATCCACTGGCTCGAGCATCCGTTCTAGCCAACTCCACCACCGCTTCCTTGTGCAGGGTTTTTCGTGCAGCGGGAAGCGTGCAGGGGCGGGGAGTTACGGCAGAGAAAAGCGAGTTCGCCGCAACGGCCGACGCCGCTGGGACGGCCTCCTTTCCTCAGCACGCCTCCCCGGGGCAGCTGCTCCCGTTAGGTAATCGGCAGCTTGGAGGAAGTCGACCAAGAACGCAAGGGGTGAGGTCGTGAGCACGG
Organism: Pseudonocardiaceae bacterium; assembly: GCA_035275565.1. Classification (GTDB taxonomy): domain Bacteria; phylum Actinomycetota; class Actinomycetes; order Mycobacteriales; family Pseudonocardiaceae. The sequence goes on from DATEMN010000091.1 coordinate 2,812, forward strand.
ACTGTAGCGACCAGTTCGACCCGAGCCCGCTACCAGCGCCGCAGAGGGCAAGTCCGCCCGCCTACGCCATCCCGTCGGCACGGTTTCGAAGATCGCAAAGAGAATCGCTGAACCCAGCTTGAGCTGCCGTGATGCTATCGGGTCGCGACAACGAAGGTGCCCCGCGATCCAGGTAGCGGCCCCGCAAACCCTCGGGGCGCGGTCGTCATGGTCCCCCGATCAAGCCATTACTTACCGCTACTGCTTGTTCACAAGACTTGCCAGTAACACACCGAATAGGGATGTATACAGAGCGTGAAGCTACGAAGAGTGATGCGCTCTCCCGAAGGAGTGAACATCGAATCATTCACCCGGAATAGCTACGACGACCCGCCCCGCAGCCTCATGACACACCCGGTAACCGGCACCGGGCGGGTGCCACGGACGACCCAGTCCGTCCTACTGGTCAGCCGAGACGCCGCACCAGACGTGCCAGCACAGAACTGACCACAAGCCAGAAGAGTGCAGCGAGGCCGTAGTTGACCACGACCCGCACTCTCTCGTCGGCCGGGGTGAACAGGTCGTGGAAGCCCAGTTGGAGCCGATCCGCCCAGTACGCCACCACCCTGGTGATGCCGTTGGCCGGGTTGGCCTCGCCCAGGCGCAGCGCCACATGAGCCACCAGAACCAGGACAAACAGCCAGCCCACGACCCGAATCACGGTCGCGAGGACCCCGACGATCCTGGCGCGCGCCCCGACCGACGTCCGGCTGGAAGATTCCCGAACAGCTCCGCCCATACCGAAAGTCTGCCACGGTCCGCCACGGTCTGCACTGTTCGTGAAGGACCGAGCACGACGAGAAATCTCACGATCTGGGAGGGCAGTTGCGTCGCGTAGGGAGGTCCCGGCTACCGTCATCGCGTGGTATGCGCCTTCCTGCTTCGCTGCCGTGACGGGGTGTGACGACGACCGGCCCCCCATCGCGGAGTCTTCGTGCGCAGTGCGCATCCGCCGGTCGAAGTGTCCGGCTACCAGAGAAGGCGCAGAAGCAGCAGATGACTCCCCCACCCCCCAATGTCGGCGCGTTCACCACAGGCGGCACCAGCCGCATCCAGAGCCCCTCCGCCCTGGCTCCCCTCGATCAGGCTACGTGGAACCCGCAGCGCGGCAGCGCGATGCCGGTGCACCGTTACCGGCCTTTCGCCCAGACCGTGGAACCGGTATCACTGCCGGACCGCACCTGGCCCGACGTCACGATCAGCCAGGCGCCCCTGTGGTGCGCGGTGGACCTGCGAGACGGCAACCAGGCATTGATCGACCCGATGAGTCCAGCCCGCAAACGGCGCATGTTCGAGCTGCTGGTGCGGATGGGCTACAAGGAGATCGAAGTCGGTTTCCCGGCGGCCAGTCAGACCGATTTCGACTTCGTCCGCGAGATCATCACCGAAGACGCGGTGCCCGAGGATGTCCGCATCCAGGTGCTGTCCCAGTGCCGACCGGAGCTGATCGAGCGCACCTTCGAGGCCCTGGCCGGCGCACCCAAGGCGATCCTGCACATCTACAACTCGACGTCGATTCTGCAGCGCCGGGTGGTGTTCCGGGAGGAACGCGAGGGGATCAAGAAGCTCGCGACCTCAGCGGCCGAGATGCTCGTGGAGTACGCGGGTAAGTACTCCGACACCGACTTCCGCTTCCAGTACTCGCCGGAGTCGTACACCGGTACTGAACTGACCTACGCCGCAGAGGTGTGCAACGCGGTCACCGGGATCTGGCAACCCACCCCGGACGCGCCGGTGATCCTGAACCTGCCAGCCACCGTCGAAATGGCGACCCCCAATGTCTATGCCGACTCCATCGAGTGGATGCACCGCAACCTGGAACGACGCAGCGCGGTGATTCTCTCGCTGCATCCGCACAACGACCGTGGCACCGCAGTCGCCGCCGCCGAGCTGGGTTACCAGGCCGGCGCACAACGTATCGAAGGTTGCCTGTTCGGCAACGGGGAGCGCACCGGCAACGTGTGTCTGGTGACGCTGGGGATGAACCTGTTCAGCCAGGGCATCGACCCCCAGATCGACTTCTCCGACATCGACGAGATCCGTCGCACCGTGGAGTACTGCAACCAGCTGCCAGTTTCCGAGCGGCACCCCTATGGTGGCGACTTGGTCTACACCGCGTTCTCCGGCAGCCACCAAGACGCGATCAACAAGGGACTGCGGGCGATGCAGGCCGACGCCGCGCGAGCCGGGGTCGAGGTGGATGAGCATCGCTGGGAGGTGCCGTATCTGCCCATCGATCCCAAAGACGTCGGGCGCACCTACGAAGCGGTGATCCGGGTCAACTCGCAGTCCGGCAAGGGCGGCGTGGCCTACGTGATGAAGGCCGAGCACCAACTCGATCTGCCGCGACGGCTGCAGATCGAGTTCTCCCGAGTCATCCAGCAGCACACCGACACGGGAGGCGGCGAGGTCTCACCACGGCAGATCCGGGACATCTTCGCCGAGCACTATCTGGACCGGAACACGCCCCTGCGGGTCCTGCGGCACCGGCTGTCCGACGACGGCGAGGGCCACCACGTGATCGAGGCGAGCGTGCTGGTGGAGGGCGAGGAACACAACGTCACCGGCTCGGGCAACGGCCCGATCGCGGCTTTCGTGGACGCGCTGGCCGCGCTGGGATTCGACGTCCGAGTACTCGACTATTCCGAGCACGCCATGTCAGCCGGCGACAACGCCACGGCTGCGGCATACGTCGAGTGCCGGGTCAGCGAGAAGACCCTGTGGGGAGTCGGTGTCTCCGGCTCCATCGTCACCGCTTCGCTGAACGCCGTCGTGTCAGCAGTCAACCGCGCCATGCGCTGAGGCACTTGTGAGTGCGTAACAGTGTCAGGACACTGTTACGCACTCACAAGCAGGTCTCAGAAGTCGGGCACGGCTAGACCGCGCGGCGGTTGGAGAGAGCGCGGCCTAGGGTGAGCTCGTCGGCGAACTCCAGGTCACCGCCCATCGGCAGGCCGGAGGCGAGTCGGGTCACCGACAGGCCGGGGAAGTCCCGCAGCATCCGCGCCAGATAGGTGGCGGTGGCTTCACCCTCAGTGTTCGGATCGGTCGCGACGATCACTTCGGTGATCTCGTCGGCACCGATCCGGGTGAGCAACTCCCGGATCCGCAGCTGATCGGGGCCGACGCCGGACAACGGATCGAGCGCTCCACCCAGCACGTGGTAGCGGCCGGTGAACTCACGGGTGCGCTCCACCGCAAGTACATCCTTAGGTTCCTCGACCACACAGACCATCGTCGGATCGCGGCGCGGGTCGGAGCAGATCCGGCAGGTCTCCTTCTCCGAAACCGTGCCGCACACAGCGCAGAAGACCACGCCATCCTTGACCCGCTGCAGTGCCTCCTGCAGTCGGGTCACGTCAGCTGGGTCCGCGGCCAGCAGATAGAAGGCCATCCGTTGCGCGCTCTTGGGCCCGACGCCGGGCAGCCGCCCCAACTCGTCGATGAGGTCTTGGACGACGCCCTCGTACCCGATCATGAGTCATACGCCGGGCAGGCCGAGACCCCCGCCGGGCCCACCGAGCGCGCTGGCCAGCGGACCCATCTTCTGCTGGGTGAGATCGTGCAAGGCACGGTGGGCGTCGGCCATCGCCCCCACCACGAGATCCTGCAGGGTCTCCACGTCGTCGGGGTCGACCACCTTGGGGTCGATGGTCACGCTGAGTACCTCGCCGGAGCCGGCTAGCGTGACCAGGACTAAGTCCCCACCGGCCTGCCCGGTGACCTCCGCCTCGGCGAGTTCCGCCTGGGCGCTCATCAGCTGCTGCTGCATCTTCTGAGCCTGCTGCATGATCATGTTCATATCGGGCGCTCCGCCGGGTTGCACCGCGGCTCCTCTCCTCGAATCCGGACCCGCGCGCGGCCCGGGTGGCCCACGTGGCCAGGTCCCAGTAACCCTCTCACAGCGTAGTAGTGCCACCGGGTAGCCACGTCCGGGTCGGAGAAACCGGTGCGGTCGAGCCATATTTGGCCGTAACGTATAGGGCCGTGCAGCTCACCGGGGCGCAACGGATCCATCGAGATGCTGTTCAGCGGCTGCGAGCCAGTTACCGGGCGATCCCCGCGGGGTCGCCGGTGCGGCTGGCCAAGCGAACGTCGAACCTGTTCCGGTCGCGTGCCGCGACGGACCGCCCGGGCCTGGACGTCTCGGGCCTGACCGGGGTGCTGCACGTCGACCCGACCGCCCGCATCGCCGATGTTGCAGGCATGTGCACCTACGAAACCCTCGTCGCCGCGACCCTGCCGCACGGGCTCACGCCGCTGGTCGTCCCGCAGCTCAAGACGATCACGCTGGGCGGCGCGGTGAGTGGGCTGGGCATCGAGGCGGCGTCATTCCGCAACGGCCTGCCACACGAGTCAGTCCTGGAGCTCGACGTGCTCACCGGCGCCGGTGAGATCGTCACCGCCACCCCGGGTGACGACCTGTTCGCCGGGTTCCCGAATTCCTACGGCACGCTGGGCTACGCCACCCGGCTGCGCATCGAACTGGAACCGGTGCGCAGCTGCGTCGCACTGCGCCACGTCCGTTTCCACGATCTGGACGAGCTGTGCGGCGGGGTGGCGCGGATCATGGCGACCCGGGAGTGGGACGGCGAGAGCGTCGATTACCTCGACGGCGTGATGTTCTCCCGCACCGAGTCCTACCTGACGTTGGGCCAGCGCACCGAGTATGACGGGCCGGTCAGCGACTACACCGGCCAGCAGATCTACTACCGCTCGATCCAGCAGCGCCGGCACGATGTCCTGAGCACACACGACTACCTGTGGCGCTGGGACACCGACTGGTTCTGGTGCTCGGGAGCCTTCGGTGTCCAGCACCCGGTGATCCGGCGGCTCTGGCCGGCCCGGCTGCGCCGCAGCGATGTCTACTGGAAACTGGTCGCTCTGGACCAGCGGCTGGACCTGTCCAACCGCATCGACATGTGGCGCGGCCGCCCACGCCAGGAACGCGTGATCCAGGACGTCGAGATCCCGCTCGAGCGCACCGCGGAGTTCCTGCGCTGGTTCCTCGAGCACGTCGGCATCGAGCCGGTGTGGCTGTGCCCGTTGCGACTGCGCGGCGAATGCGACTGGCCCTTGTATCCCCTGGAACCCGGCCGGGACTACGTTAATGTCGGCTTCTGGTCAACCGTGCCGATCGCCCCCGGCGGAACCGGCAGTGACATGAACTACGGGGCCACCAACCGGGCCATCGAACACCAAGTCGACGCCGTGGGCGGGCACAAATCGTTGTACTCGGACTCCTTCTACGCACGGGAGGAGTTCGACGCCCGATACGGCGGCGAGCACTACGCGGCGCTCAAGCAGCGCTACGACCCAGACCGGCGACTCCTGGATCTCTACGCGAAGGCGGTGCGACGCAGATGACGACCTTCCGGCGCTCTCTTCCGACGACCTCATCGACGTCGGACCGGCTGTCGCTGGCGGGGATTGTGGACCTGCTCACCGACGGCCGGTTCCCCGTCCGGTTCACCGCCTACGACGGCAGCGCCACCGGCCCGCCCGACTCCGAGATCAGCGTGCATCTGGCCACCCCGCGCGGCGCCACCTACCTGTTCACCGCGCCCGGCGACCTCGGCATGGCGCGCGCGTACATCGCCGGGGATCTGCGCGCTTCCGGAGTGCACCCGGGTAACCCGTACCGGGCGATGCAACTGATGGCCGACGAGCTGCGCTTCCGGCGTCCGACCATCACCGAACTGGCGTTGATCACCCGCTCGCTGGGTTGGGAGCTGCTGCGGCCGGTGCCGCCGCCGCCGCAGGAGTCGCGGCCACGGTGGCGGCGGGTGGTCGAAGGGCTGGCGCATTCCCGCCACCGCGACTCCGAGGCGGTGCACCACCACTACGACGTCTCCAACCGCTTCTACGAAATGGTGCTCGGCTCGTCCATGACGTACACCTGCGCGGTCTTCGACCATCCGGAGGCAAGCCTGGAACAGGCTCAGGAGCGCAAACACGAGCTGATCGCCGACAAGCTGGGGCTGCGGGCGGGGATGCGGTTGCTCGACGTCGGCTGCGGCTGGGGCGGCATGGTGCGCTATGCCGCCCGGCATGGCGTCCGTTCGTTGGGGGTCACCTTGTCCGCGGAGCAGGCCCGCTGGGCGCAACAAGCCATCGCCCGAGAGGGCCTGGGCGAGCTCGCCGAAGTGCGCCATCTGGACTATCGGGACGCCCCCGGCCGCGACTACGACGCAGTGACCTCGATCGGGCTCATCGAACACGTCGGCGTGCAGTCTTACCCGTCCTACTTCGGGCTGCTGCTGGCCAAGCTCCGCCCCGGGGGACGGCTGCTCAACCACAGCATCACCCACCCGGACAACCGAGCCCGACCCCAGACCGACGCGTTCACCGACCGTTACGTGTTCCCGGACGGGGAATTGGCCGGCGCCGGCAAAATCATCACCGAGGCGCAGAACGTCGGCTTCGAACTACGCCACGTGGAAAGCCTGCGGGAGCACTACGCGCTGACGTTGCAGGGGTGGTGCGCCAACCTCACCGCGCACTGGGACGAGTGTGTGGCCGAGGTCGGTGAGGCCACTGCCCGCGTGTGGGGCCTGTACATGGCGTCCTCGCAGCTGGCCTTCGAGCGCAACACCATCGAGCTGCACCAGATACTGGCAGTCCGCCCCGACAACACCGGCAACTCCCACGTGCCACTACGCCCATGGTGGCGCTGACCACCGTCGGAGCAGTGTGGGCAGCTCGCGCTTGGCGCGGGTGCCCACGACCGTCTCCGATCATGAGCGAACGCGAGGTCAGCAACGAGCAAATAATTACTTTGACTGGACAGGAATTCAGAATAATGCAGTGGTGAAGTTTCTTAGAAAAAAGCGAATACGTGCTACTCTAGATAATCGGGTTACCCCTTATTCTCGATAGTTCCGCCGGACAGCGCGAACCAGCCAACATCGTTGCTGGCGTTCGCCACCCGGGGCTGTGCCGACCGTGCGCACCATCGGACCATGAGAGAACAGTCCCCGCCTTTATCCCCACACCCCTCTGAGTATCCTCAGGGGTGGTCTGTAATCAAGGAGGCCCCGTGCCCGACATCCCCACCGGCCAGTTGATCAAACTGTACCGCATCGACCGCAAGAAGAGTACGACCAGCGTGGCCACGCACGCGGGCATCACGGTGCGTTACCTTGAGATGATCGAAGCCGAAACCAAGACACCGACGCTGCATGTGTTGCGCAGGATTGCCAAGGTGCTCGGTGTGCGGACCGCCGCCCTGTTGGGCGAGGCACCCAGTGAAGACTATGAGGGACCGGTAAATTTCCGGCTGGCCGAGTTGGAACGAGCACTCATCACGTACCGCACGGTTTCCCTCAGTGACATCGGCGAGCTTCCCAGCCTGGAAGAACTGGCCAGACAGATCAAGGCCACACAGAAGGCGTGGTTTACCTCTCCCAGCAAGTATAGCGATGCCTTACAAGTGTTGCCTGGATTGATTGTCAATAGCGAGCGAGCCGTGCATGAGTCCGGTTGTTCAGCTGAAGCCTGCCGCCAGGTGTCCGAGGTCTACATGCTGACGCGGGCAGTGCTGAAATACCTTGGCCGGACCGATCTCTGTGGCATGGTGTCGGATAGGGCTATGCGCTACGCCGAGGAGACAAAAGACCCGCTGTTGATTGCCGCTGCCACTTGGAGCCTTGGCCATGCCTTGCTGACGGATGACCAATCTGTCGGGGCGCTTGACCTGGCAATGGCAGGAGCGGAGAGGCTGGAGCCACTGCTGCCAGACGGGACTCCTGAACACTTCTCGCTCTATGGAGGATTGCAATTGGTAGCGACGCTGGGAGCGCTAAGAAACGGCGACCCTTGGCGGGCGCGGGCCATTCTACGCGGTCCAGCTCATGAAGCCGCGCTGCGCGTCGACGAGATGCACAACTACCACAACACGCTCTTCTTTGGGCCGACGAACGTGAGTATCCACCGCGTCAGGGTAGAATATGAGAGTGGCGAGATCAGCGAGGCGCTGCGCCTGTCGAATGACGTGGATATTTCCCGTACGCCGTCATTGGAGCGCAAGAACAGCCTGCTTACAAAAGTCGCTCAGTGTTATGAGTGCAAGGGCAACGATACCGCCGTGTTCGTGCACTTGAAGATGGCTGAAGCACTATGCCCGGAAGACTTCCAGCACCGGCAAGATCTACGAAACATGGTGCGAACTCTGCTAAAGCGAGCGAAGCCTTCTTATGCCTCTGAGGTTAGGTCGTTTGCGGTACAGATCGGGTTGCTGGACCGACCGTAAGTTCAACGAACTGCCAGTTCACAACCACCACCGAACCAGCGAGTCGCAGAGGCCACCGTTCGTCCTTGATCGCCTCTCATCCGCTAGTTTTGCGCTGCCCCTGACAGGGGTAATAGCCGGACCAGCGATGCCAACCCCTGAGTCGCCGGTCTGGCTATTCCAATTGAAGGAGGCGTAAGTCAGTGCGGCGAATGATGCGGGTCAGTGCCCGGTGCGGTGAGACCGTGACCGTAATTGTCGAGGCGTGCCGCCAGTCGGTTTGGTTGTCGGTCGAACCTTCGTTCAACGGCGAAGCTATCCTTGAGCCTGTGAACGTCGATAGCCTGGTGAACACGCTGACCCATGCCGCCCAAGAAGCCCGTGCATACCGGCCATGAACCGGGGTGGCGCCACAAAACAGTGCCGGTCGGCTGGGTGTTCATAGGCCACAAGCGTGAAGACGGCATCACGGTCCGCTGACGTCGGCACCGGCTGTAAGCCAATCAACTGAGGCGCCGACCTCAACCAACCGTTCGCAGGGCACGGACCGCTGGTCAAGGTGCACTCTCGAGGATCGATTACTTTGAGTACGCAACAGAGCTGCGTCGGGTGGTCGTCAAGGAGCTGCGCAGTACCGGACGAGTCGCGGTTGACGTCGGCGGCTTCGAACTGGGTCCGCAGCCATCCGAAATGATGATTTTCTCCGCCGCGCTCGCCGAATACTGCGGGTGGCCAGCGGCGAAGATCGCGCTATGCCGGCCCGACCCGCAGATGACCCATGCATTGGCCGCGCGCAGGGTGTCCTCCCTGGCGCCGGTGTATCACCTGCTGCAGGAGGCCAAGGCGGAGATCGATCGCCAGCCTGACCGCGCCACCCTCCCGGCCGCAGCGGTGCATGATCGACCTGCGGCAGCGGGAACTCGGCCTGAGACCGGACATGCTCGGCAATCTCACCACGGCATGGGGGTCGACGTCGCGTCTGGCGGCAAGACCGCGTGGGCCATCATCGCCAGTTAGCTAGACCCCGGCGCGCCCTGTCGTACGATCGTCCCATCGGCAACCGGTCGTCAGAGAGGAACGCGGTGAACACGCAGGTCGAAACGCTCGAGTTCGAGGCCGAGGCGCGCCAGCTCTTGCAGTTGATGGTCCATTCGATCTACTCGAACAAGGACACCTTCCTGCGAGAGCTCATCTCGAACGCCTCTGACGCATTGGACAAAGTCCGACTGGAGGCGTTTCGCGACAAGGACCTGCAGGTAGAGACCTCCGATCTGCACATCGACATCGAGGTCGACAAAGAGCAGCGGACGATCACCGTGCGGGATAACGGCATCGGCATGTCACGTAACGACGTGGTGCAACTCATCGGCACCATCGCTAAATCCGGCACGGTCGACTTCCTACGCAAGATGAAGGAAGTGAAAGATGCAGCAGCCCCGCCGGAGCTCATCGGGCAGTTCGGGGTCGGCTTCTACTCCAGCTTCATGGTGGCCGACAAGGTCACCCTGCTGACCCGGCTCGCCGGAGAAAATCACGGCACCCGCTGGGAGTCCAGCGGTGCCGGGACTTACACCATCGAGTCGGTCGACGACGCGCCGCAGGGCACCGCGGTCACTTTGCATCTCAAACCGGAGGACAAAGAGGACCACCTCTTCGACTACACCGACAGCTGGAAGATCAAGGAAATCGTCAAGCGGTACTCCGACTTCATCGCCTGGCCCATCAGGATGGCGACCGAGCGCACGGATCAAGATGACAAGACCGTGCTGGACGTCGAGACCATCAACTCGATGAAGGCACTCTGGGCGCGCCCCAAGAGCGAGGTGTCCGACGACGAGTACAAGGAGTTCTACAAGCACGTCAGTCACGACTGGAACGATTATCTCGAGGTCATCCGCATGAACGCGGAGGGGACGTTCGAGTACCAGGCACTGCTGTTCATTCCGTCCCGCGCACCGCTGGATCTATTCATGCGGGACCGCAAGCGCGGCGTGCAGTTGTACGTGAAACGCGTGTTCATCATGGACGACTGCGAAGCGCTCATGCCCGATTACCTGCGCTTTGTCAAGGGTGTGGTGGACGCGCAGGACCTGTCGCTGAACGTCTCCCGGGAGATCCTCCAGCAGGATCGTCAGATCCAGCTGATGCGCAGGCGCCTGGTCAAGAAGGTACTCTCGACAGTGAAAGACATGATGACCGGCAACGCCGAGCACTACACGACGTTCTGGAAGGAGTTCGGCCGCGCCGTCAAGGAAGGGCTGCTCAACGACTTCGAAAACCAAGAGACGATCCTGGAGATCGCCTCGTTCGCCTCGACCCACGATGCGGAGCAGTCGACGACCTTGCGCCACTACTTGGAGCGCATGAAAGAGGGCCAGGAACACATCTATTACATGACCGGCGATTCCAGGCAGATGATCGAGAGTTCACCGCACATGGAAGCCTTCCGGGCAAAGGGGTTTGAAGTGTTGCTACTGACCGATCCAGTCGACGAGATGTGGGTCGACTCGGTCCGCGAATTCGACGGCAAGCGGTTCCAGTCGATCGCCAAGGGACAGGTCGACCTCGACACCGACGAGGAGAAGGAAACCGCGGAGTCCGAACGCGAGGCGCAGAAAAAGGACTTCGAAGCACTGCTGTCCTGGATGACCACCACTTTGCAAGAGGACGTGAAGGAGGTACGGCTATCCTCCCGCCTCACCACCTCACCGGCCTGCATCGTCGGAGACACGCACGACCTCACACCGAACCTGGAGAAGATGTATCGCGCGATGGGGCAGGGCATGCCGAGCATCAAGCGCATTCTCGAGCTCAACCCCATGCACCCACTGGTGAGCGGACTGCAGAAAGCCTACGACGAGCGCAAGGATAACCCCGCCCTACTTGAGACCGCTGAACTGCTCTACGGGATGGCGCTACTGGCCGAGGGCGGTGAGCTGAGCGATCCGGCACGGTTCACCCGCCTGCTGGCGGATCGGCTGGCGCGGACGCTGTGACGCGTTAGCCCGCTAGGCGGTACCGGATCAGGCGGGAACTGTTGGCGGCAACCGTCACCGATGCAAGCATTATCTCAGCGAGTCCGTTGTCGAGACCCTGCGCTTTCCCGTCGCTCTAACCCGACAGCCCGGCGCAGCTCGTCACCGTCATTGAGAAGCTCGGGATGCTCGGCTGCCAACTGGCACATCAGGTCCGACAAACCATCGGCAATGGCGTTCAGCTTGTGCTGGGTGGCGCCATCCGCGCGCTTCTGCGTGTTCTGCAACAGCGCCACCAGCAAGAACGTGACGATCGTGGTAATCGAGTTGATGATCAACTGCCAGGTGTTGATGTCTCGGATCAAGATCACCGACGGCGCCCACAACAGCACCACCAGTACACACGCGACGAAGAACCAGGCCCGGGAGACGAAGTCACTAGCTCTGGTGGCGAAGCGGTCGAAGACAGACAGGTACCCGGAGATGTCGGAGGGCATCGTGATGCCCTCGTCCTGAGGTTTCGGCACCGTTCCCTCCTCTCTGCAGGATCCACCTCACGGGATACCCCGCCTGAATCGGTCCAACCCTGCATAGGGCCGAAATAGCTGGCCACAGCCCGGTTAGCGAGCCCAGGTGGCGGGTATGGCTGGACCCGGCGGGGTTCCTGGGGATCGACGCCGCAAGAGGTCGGACCACCCGGGGATACCTCCCCGCAAAACCTCGACGAGCGCGTCGAGCTCTTGCTCCGCGGCAGTCAAACCTTCGACGGGCGATCCCACCATTGTCACTGAGGGGTAACTCCCGACTGATAACATGGCGAACATCGCTTGCGCCTTTTCGCAATGGCGGGTCGGTGTCACGATTCGAGGCTGTCGGCGCGCCATCGGCAAGGTGTCCATCTTGCCGTATCCGGTGCTCTGGACCGCTAGTGTGTTCAGCCCGACCGCGCCGTTAACCCGTGCACGGTGTCCCTAACCGCGTGATCCTGCGCCCTGCGTGGTGTCGTTGATCGTCCCGACGCTGCCGTTGATGCCGCCAGCGGTCTCGTTGATCGTGCCAGCCGTCTCGTCGATCGTTCCGGCTGTCTGGTTGATCGTTCCGGCGGTTTCTTTGATCGTTCCTGCGGTCGCATCGATCGATTTCGCCAGACCGGCGATCTCCCGGGCGGTAGCGTCGACCGTGTTGAGCAGACCCTCCAGCGGCTTCGCGCTCGACAAGATCGAGGATGCAATGTCATTGGTTCGGTTCAACTCGATGACAGGGTCAGTCGCAACATTGATCTTGCCAGCGTTCTCCGCGATAGTCTGTGCTTTCTTGTCGATGCTCTGTGCCGCCGCCAGCGTGCGGGCCAGCAGGGCGGCCGCTATGCCGATCACCAACACGCCGATGATGAGGATCACGACACTGACGACATTGAACAGCCCAGCTCCACCAGCTCCCCCGGATCGAGCATCCGTTCTAGCCAATTCCACCACCACTTCCCAAGTGCAGGATCGTTCCTAGCGTAGGGCGGCTGATGTCGTCTGGAGGTAACATCCCCAGATCCGTCAGCCAGCCTCGAGCAGGGCCGCCAGCGCAGACCAGAGAACCAGGCAAATCCCCGCTCGGTGCTGATCCACATCGCGCCGTGCTCGATAGCCAGCGTGGCCCGGGCCGGATCGGAACAGCAGCCGGCGCGGCGAGCACCTCCTCGCAGAACTCCGGGGCGGTCTCGGTGGGCGACGGCTCGTAGTAGACGGGGACACGAGTGGGCGACCGCTCAGACAACGTGATCCGGAGCGCATCGTTGATGACGTTGCCGAGCGAGCGCGAGGTGCGAGCGGCAACCTCCTGGGGGTACTGATTATGGCCGCTGTTGACTGGTTTCCAGCTCCCGCCCGTCAAGTGAAATAGGCCGCCGGCGAGGTGCCCGTGGTTCGGGTCCTTTTCCGTCAGCCCTTTCCCGAAACGGACAGACGAGTTTCCCCGCATCCGGCTCCCCAGTGTTCGTTGATCCGCGTGCCCGACCGACAGCACGCGGCCCGGTCTCCGTAGGTATCGCCCATTTGATACAACCATGGGTACTAGGGTGGGGGCGTGCACGCACCAGGTCCTGATCAGCATGGTCGCATGGAGGCGCTCGCGGCCCCTTAGGGGCACGGGGAGTGCTGTTTAGGTGAGCATGGATGGACGGGAGCAGGACCAGGAGGGCGATGATGAGTGTGAGCGCGTCCGAGGACAGTGCGGGCTTCGCTGATCTGGGGCTGCGGCCCGAGTTGTTGCACGCGCTGGCTGGGCTTGGCTATGAGGAGCCCACGCCAATCCAGCGCGGGGCGATCCCGCCGTTGCTGCAGGGACGTGACTTGCTCGGTCAGGCCGCGACGGGGACGGGAAAGACGGCGGCGTTCGCGTTGCCGGTGTTGCAGCGAATGTCCGGTGACCGGAGAGGTGTGGGGCCGGTGGCGCTGGTGCTCGTACCCACACGTGAGCTGGCCATGCAGGTCTCACAAGCGTTCCACCGCTACGGCCGCGATCTTGGCGTCCGTGTCCTTCCGATCTATGGCGGGCAGCCGATCGGCCGGCAGCTGCGGGTGCTGGAACGCGGGGTCGATGTCGTGGTCGCCACACCTGGCCGCGCAATTGACCATATCGGTCGTGGGACCCTTCGTCTGCAGGATGTGGAGACGATCGTGCTGGATGAGGCGGATGAAATGCTCGATATGGGGTTCGCCGAGGACATCGAGGCGATCCTCGAGGGCACTCCTGAGGGTCGGCAGACCGTGCTGTTCTCCGCGACGATGCCCTCTCGCGTCGACAGGATCGCTCGCCGCCACCTGCGTGATCCGGTCCGGATTGAGATGGGCCGCGAGGCGACGGCCGCAGGTACCGGCCCGCTGGTACGGCAGAGCGCGTATGTGGTCACCCGCGCGCAAAAGCCCGCTGCTCTCGGACGAGTGTTAGACGTGGAGGCACCCTCGGCGGCGATCGTTTTCTGCCGAACCCGGGAAGAGGTCGACCAGCTCACCGAGACCTTGAACGGGCGCGGCTACCGCGCCGAGGCATTGCACGGTGGGATGGGCCAAGAGCAACGCGACAGGGTAATGGGACGCCTGCGCAACACGACCGCGGACCTGCTTATCGCCACCGACCTGGCCGCTCGCGGGCTCGACATCGAGCACCTGACCCACGTCGTCAACTACAACGTTCCTTCAGCGCCCGACGCGTACATACATCGCATCGGCCGGGT
>DATEMN010000092.1:0-6545 GCA_035275565.1 Pseudonocardiaceae bacterium
CACCACCGGGGTCCGTGCTGGTGAATTCGACTAGATAATCGGGTCGGCACGACCCGCCTGGGCTAACTTAGGGTCGATTCGGCTGGGAATAGCGGGGGACTATGGCCTGGCAGGTGAACGGCGCCGACGAGATTGCATCTGTGGTTTCGCTGCGGCTCGCGGACGCCGAGGTCCGGGCGGCCATTGAAGCCGCTCGGGCCGCCACCGATGCTGACTCGGGCAGCCAGCCGCAGGTTCTGCTGGTGCCCGGCTTGATGGTAAGTACGCCTCGGTGGGTTCGTGGGGCGTGGTGGAACAGATCAGCCAGCTGCCCGGAGGGGAGCAAGCCGCGGTGGTGCGGGACCTTGCCGGGTATGCCTCGTACCTGACCAAGGAGCAGAAGCTCTGGCTGTTGGAGACCCCGGACGTGGTCCAGCGGCTGGACAAGCTCGTCAGCTGGAAGCGTTCGATAGCCCGGATTCTGCGCAAGGTGACCACGCGGTTGGCGCTGGGTCGCGGCGAGCTTCCGGTCCATATCGGGCCGGACAACGTGCAGGGCTATGTCGGTCGGCCCAAGCACACTCCGGAGTCTGCGGAGCGCACGGCTGTGCCGGGGGTGGCGACCGGGCTCGCGGTGACTGGCGCCGGCGGCGACGTGCTGTTCGTGGAGGCATCACTGGCGGACAAGGAGACCGGATCGACGGATGTCACGCTCACCGGGCAACTCGGTGAGCGTGATGAAGGAATCCGCCCAGATCGCGCGCTGTCCTACCTCCGCTCGCACGGGGCAGAGCTAGAGTTGCCGGTCGGTGACCTGGCCGAGCGGGGTGTGCACGTGCACGTGCCTGCCAGCGCAGCGCCCAAGGACGGAAGTCCTCGCCCTTGGCTCTCGAATCGGCCACCACCACCGCAGCGGCCGCCTGACGGGACCTCTATCGGCGCTCCGCGCTGGCGAGTGGCTAGGTGGCGGCCGGTTCGGGTTCTGCGATGGGGTTCGCGCCGTGGATGGGGCCGTCCAGGGCGGCCAGGCGGGTGGCGCCGCCGCCCCAGCGCAGGGAGATGATCTCCGCGGCGATGGACACCGCAGTCTCCTCCGGGGTGCGAGCACCGAGGTCCAGCCCGATCGGCGAGGCTATCTTGGTCAGCTCCTCGTCGGTCACACCCACCTCGCGCAGCCGAGCCTCCCGGTCTTTATGGGTCTTGCGCGATCCCATCGCACCGAGGTAAGCCAGGTCCATCCGCAGGGCCTCGACGAGTACCGGAACATCGAACTTCGGGTCATGAGTGAGGACAGTGACCACAGTCCGCCCATCAATCCTCCCGGCTGCGGCCTCCTCCTTGAGGTACCGATGCGGCCAGTTCACGACGACCTCGTGCGCATCGGGGAAGCGGCTTTGGGTGGCGAACACCGGCCGCGCGTCGCACACCGTCACGTGGTAGCCGAGGAACACCCCGATCCGGGCCATCGCGGCGGCGAAGTCGATCGCGCCGAACACCAGCATCCGGGGCGGCGGCTCCAGGGAGTTCACGAACACGTCCATGCCCTCGCCGCGGCGTTCCCCCTCGGGACCGTAGTGCAGCGTGGCCGTGCGACCGGCGGCAAGCGACCCTCGAACATCCTCGATCACCGCCTCGTCGGCACGCGAAGAGCCGAAGGTGCCAGAGTGCCGGTCGGGCCAGACAACCACTCGGAGCCCGACCCGCTCAGGATCGGGGTGCGCGACCACCGTGGCCACCGCGACCGGCTCCTTTTTAGCCACCGACGTGGTGACCTCGTCCAACTCGGGGAAGCTGACCGGGTCCACCTTCTCGACGAACACGTCGATGATGCCGCCACAGGTCAGCCCCACGGTGAAGGCGTCATCGTCGGAGACGCCGTAGCGCTGCAGGATCGGGGTGTCGTCGGCGAGCACCTGCTGGCCCAGTTCGAAGACCGCGCCCTCCACGCAGCCACCGGATACGCTCCCGACCGCGCGCTCGTCCGACGTCACCAGCATGGATGCGCCAGCCGGGCGGGGTGCCGATCGGTATGTGGACACCACCGTGCCCACCGCGGTGGATCTACCCTGGCGCCACTCCGCTATCAGTTCATCGAGCACCTCACGCACCGCAGGCCTCCCTCAGCAGAGCTTCTCGTGTGTCAAGACTGTCAACGCTCAGGTCTTAAAGACTATTCGGCCAGACCGCGGTGCAGGTTCACCTACGGACTATCTACGTCGATCCCGCTGGCCAAGTCGGAGCAGTCCACCACTGTCAGGTCGGACCGTTGCGCCAGCCAGTCCCGGGCACCCCGGTCACCGTGTGCCGATGCGACGATGTCGGCCCAGTGCTGCCGGCCGAACAGCACCGGATGGCCGGGCTGGCTCTCGAATCCCGCCCTGGCCACCACCGCGGGACCAGCCAGCGCGACGAGTCTGCGGACCACGGAGGCGTCCACGTCGGGCAGATCGACCAGGTGCACCACCGCGGCCTGCACCTGCGACGGCGCGCTGCGGACCAGCTCGGTCAGGCCGGCACGCAGCGAGGCGCCCATGCCCTCCGCCCAGTCCGTGGCCAGCACAGTGCCAGCGGTGGCCGGCACCAGCGGGGTGACCCGCTCGGCCGCCGCGCCGACCACGACGAGAACCGGGTGGCATCCGCCGTCGATCAGCGTGGCGACGGCCCGACGCAACCAGGCGCCGTCATCGACCAGGGCCTTGGGCATGCCGTAACGCCGACCAGCCCCGGCCGCCAGCAGCAGTCCCGCGATCACAACGTCATCCTCCCATAACTGTTCTTCATCATCATCTACCGCTCGCCGCTATTCGGAGCCGAATGGCAGTTCCGGGAGTCCCATCGAGTGCCATTCGGAGCCGAATCGTGGTCGCAGGGACGACGCGGCGACGCGAGTTCAGGAGGAGCGGCAGTGACATACGTCCGATTATCGCCCTGGAGTCGACTCGAACCTCATCGTTGACTCGATCATGACGGCCGCGCCGCCTAAGCCAGCTAACAGGAAAAGGTATCTGCACCACCAAGTCAGCTGCAATTTTGATGCATCATATAAAATGCTTGCGAGCAGCCTATGATCGACGTGTACCATCGACACGAAGGCTCGATCTCCTGCGCAAAATTGTTGCAGGAAATTCGACATCAAGGGCAAATATGGCAAGAACGGGGCACCCATGGAACCGCACACTCATGAGCACGAGCACGAGGATGTAACACATACGCACGCGCACATCCTGCACGATCATGAGCACGTCGAGCACGAGCACGAACACAGCCACAACGGGGAGTCACACGAGCACGCGCACGTCCACGAGCGGAACCTTGAGGACGTTCACGAACACGCGCACTGAATAGCAGCTCAAGCCCATACCTGGCCAATCGGTCGCACCAGGCCCCATCCGGTGATCCGCACCTCGAAATTCTGAGACCATGTGTTTCTGCCAAGCGCCGCGGAAGGCGACCATCGCCGCAGTGTCCGGCTACGGCCAAGCCCAGGGGGCGCAGCCGATAGCGACCGGGAGGCGCTGACCGCAGCCCAGCATGAGCTTGCCCGCAGGGGCCGGGCTCTCGTGCGAGAGCCCGGCCCCTGCGGAGTGTAGCTAGCGCGGATTAGAAGTCCATACCGCCGCCGTCGGGCATGCCACCGCCGCCCGCCGGTGCCGGGGACCTCTCCGGCTTGTCAACGATCACGGCCTCGGTGGTGAGGAACAGGGCCGCGATAGACGCCGCATTCTGCAGCGCGGACCGGGTGACCTTGGCCGGGTCGATGATGCCGGCCTTGATCAGGTCCTCGTACTCGCCGGTGGCCGCGTTGAGACCGTGCCCGGCAGACAGGCCGCGCACCTTCTCGGCCACCACGCCACCCTCAAGGCCAGCGTTGATCGCGATCTGCTTCAACGGGGCCTCAAGCGCCACTCGGACGATGTTCGCACCCGTGGCCTCGTCGCCGGTGAGGTCGAGCTTCTCGAACACCAGCGCGCCCGCCTGGATCAGCGAGACGCCACCACCGGCGACGATACCCTCTTCGACGGCCGCCTTGGCGTTACGCACCGCGTCCTCAATGCGGTGCTTGCGCTCCTTGAGCTCGACCTCGGTCGCCGCTCCGGCCTTGATCACCGCAACGCCACCGGCCAGCTTGGCCAGTCGCTCTTGCAGCTTCTCGCGGTCGTAGTCGGAGTCCGAGTTGTCAATCTCCATGCGAATCTGGTTGACCCGACCCTGGATCTGGTCGGCGTCACCGGAACCCTCGACGATGGTCGTCTCGTCCTTGGTGACAACGACCTTGCGGGCACGACCAAGCAGCGACAGATCGGCATTCTCCAGTTTGAGCCCGACCTCCTCGCTGATCACCTCGCCACCGGTGAGGATGGAGAGGTCGGCCAGCATCGCCTTACGGCGATCACCGAAACCGGGCGCCTTGATGGCGACCGACTTGAAGATGCCGCGGATCTTGTTGACGACCAGGGTGGCCAGCGCCTCACCCTCGACATCCTCGGCAATGATCACCAGCGGCTTGTTGGACTGCATGACCTTCTCCAACAGAGGGAGCAGGTCCTTGACCGAGGAGATCTTCGACGCGACCAGCAGGATGTGCGGGTCCTCGAGGACGGTCTCCATACGCTCGGGGTCGGTGACAAAGTAGGGCGAGATGTAGCCCTTATCGAAGCGCATACCCTCGGTGAGCTCGAGCTCCAGCCCGAAGGTCTGGCTCTCCTCGACGGTGATGACACCTTCCTTGCCAACCTTGTCCATCGCTTCGGCGATGAGCTCACCGATCGACGGGTCAGCAGCGGAGATCCCGGCGGTGGCCGCGATCTGCTCCTTGGTCTCGACCTCCTTGGCCGAGTTCAGCAGCTGCGCCGAGACGGCCTCGACGGCCTTCTCGATGCCCCGCTTGAGTGCCATCGGGTTGGCCCCGGCTGCGACGTTGCGCAGGCCCTCGCGCACCAGCGCCTGGGCCAGCACGGTGGCGGTGGTGGTGCCGTCACCCGCGACGTCATCGGTCTTCTTGGCGACTTCCTTGACGAGCTCGGCCCCGATCTTCTCCCACGGGTCCTCAAGCTCGATCTCCTTGGCGATGCTCACCCCATCGTTGGTGATGGTGGGGGCACCCCATTTCTTCTCCAGGACGACGTTGCGGCCCCTGGGGCCGAGCGTCACCCTCACGGCGTCGGCGAGCTGGTTCATCCCGCGCTCGAGACCGCGGCGGGCCTCCTCGTCGAACGCGATCATCTTGGCCATTGCGTTGTGGTCCTCCGGTCATGGGCACCGCGGCGGGTCCGCGGCAAGGACACAGTGCTCGGCCAGGCTCGGTGCCCGCGACGGACGTCCGGCGATCGCCGGACTCACCGTCCCGACCTCAGTGTTGCTGCGTAGGTACAGCTGGCACTCGACGGGCTCGAGTGCCAACCTGTGTTTAGCACTCGAGCCCGTCGAGTGCAAGCAGGCGCCCGGACACCGGAACGTCTAGGGTCCCAACTTGCGGACCGCGGTGGCCTGATCCCGCCCGTCCCGACCGGCAGCGATCTCGAAGCTGACCCGGTCACCCTCGGCGAGCGTCCGGAAACCGTCCATGTCGATCGCACTGTGATGCACGAATACGTCCGGGCCCGGTTCAGTAGCGATGAACCCGTAGCCCTTTTCGGAGTTGAACCACTTCACCGTGCCCTCGGCCATAGTCATCCTCCTACGGGCGTCGCTCCGCACCAGCGGCGCAACGGCGATAGCTGATAGCGACTACCACGCTACCGGGAGTCAGCGATCGGCGCAGCCATCACCGGCCTCGGCTGGGCGCGGCTCAGCAGCACCGGGCAGGATACGAGGGGTGACCACAGCGCATAAAATCCGCTCCGTCGACGAGCACGGCCGGGTGGTGGCGGCCTTACTGCCCGCCACTCCGGTGATCCGGCTGCCCCTGATGGAATGCGCCGGTCTCGCGCTGGCCGAGCCGGTGATCGCGTCGTTGCCGCTGCCACCGTTCGACAATTCCGCGATGGACGGCTACGCGGTGCGCTCGGTGGACGTCGCTGACGCCACCGCCGATCGACCGGTAGCACTTCCGGTCACCGAGGACATCCCCGCCGGGCGCACCGACTCGCCGTCGTTACAGCCCGGGACCGCGCACCGGATCATGACCGGCGCCCCGATGCCGCCCGGCGCGGACGCCGTCGTACCGGTGGAGCTCACCGACGCCGGACTGCCCCTGGTGCGGATCTTCGCTGCCCGATCCGCCGGCCAGAGCGTGCGCCGGGTCGGGGGGGACGTGGCGGCCGGCGACGAGGTGCTGGTGACCGGTGCGATCCTGGGGCCGGCACAGCTCGGCGTCGCGGCCGCGGTCGGCCGAGCCGAGTTACCGATCCACCGCCGGGCACGAGTGTTGGTGCTGGCCACCGGCTCGGAGCTGGTGACGCCGGGCACACCCCTACAGCACGGTCAGATCTATGAGTCAAACAGCACGATGCTGGCCGCCGCGGTTCGGGAGGCCGGCGGTGAGGCGCAGCTGATGCACTTCGTGCCCGACGACGTCGCCGCGCTGGAGGCCGCGCTGGCCGCCCGGCTGGACGGGATCGACCTGC
>DATEMN010000093.1:0-4658 GCA_035275565.1 Pseudonocardiaceae bacterium
TCGGCCAGCCGCTCCACGGCCTCGACGAAACCGAGGTGATCGATCTTCATGATGAAGTGGAAAACGGATCCGCCTTCGGCACAGCCGAAGCAGTGAAAGGTTCCGTGACCTGGGCGAACATGGAACGAGGGGGTCTTCTCATCGTGGAACGGGCACAGCCCCTTGAGCGAGTCCGCCCCGGCCCGGCGCAAGGCGACGTACTCTCCGACCACTTCATCGATCCGGTTGCGCTCGCGGACCTCCGCGATGTCGGCGTCCCTGATCCGTCCAGCCACGGTCGCCGAGTCTAGGGTCGCGCCCTGTCAGGGTCCGCAGGACGGTGGTCGACCGTGCCATCGGCAGGCTCGGCGGCACCGGTACGGTCGATTGACGCCACCGTTGCTCCATGCATACCGTCATCTGAACGACGGAATGGGGTAAGCCGGTGTAAACCCGGCACGGTCGCGCCACTGTAGACGAACTCTCTTCGGATTTCGTGAGTCAGACACTCCGCCGTCGTGATCACCGTCTAGTGGGTCGCGTCAACCCAGGGAGGTACCACCGTGAGCACCGTTTCCGTTGCCACACCGATTCCGATCCGCATCCCACTTCGCGAGATACTGCCTTGGGCGATCTTCATAGGAGTTCTCAGTCTGCTGTTGCTGTATTTCGTCGGCGCCGAGCAGGGCGCGACGGCGATCATTTCGGGCCAGTATGTGCACGAGTTCGTGCACGACGGTCGCCATCTGCTCGGCGTCCCCTGCCACTGATCGCGCCCGACCATGATGCGGACGTTGTTGGTGCGCGGGATGCTCTCCGGTCTGGTGGCCGGGCTGCTCGCGCTGGTATTCGCGTACCTCTTCGGTGA
Organism: Pseudonocardiaceae bacterium; assembly: GCA_035275565.1. Taxonomy (GTDB): domain Bacteria; phylum Actinomycetota; class Actinomycetes; order Mycobacteriales; family Pseudonocardiaceae. Next base: position 848 of record DATEMN010000093.1, read on the forward strand.
GCCGTCGGTCGCCAGTGCGATCGACCTGGAGTCGGCCGTCCCAGGCGAGACTCCGGAGCCGGAGCTGGTTAGCCGGACGGTGCAGAGCACCATCGGGCTGGCCACAGCCGTCGTGGTGTACGCCGTTGCCTTCGGTGGCTTGTTCAGCCTGGCGTTCGCGGTCGCCTACGGCCGCGTCGGTCGGCTGTCCGCACGGGCCACCGCCGCCGTCCTGGCGCTGGGCGGCTACCTCGTGGTGTTCGTCGTGCCGTTCCTGAAGTATCCCGCCAACCCGCCGGCGGTCGGCAACCACGACACGATCAGCCAGCGGACTGGGCTGTATCTGGCGATGGTGGTGGCCTCGGTGCTGCTGGCGGTCGCGGCGATCTACCTCGGCCGGCGGCTCACGTCGCAGCTGGGCGCCTGGAACGCGACTCTGGCGGCAGGCGCGGCGTTCATTGTGACGGTGGCACTCGTGCAGTTGCTGCTCCCGACCATCAACGAGGTCCCCGACGGTTTCCCGGCGACCGTGCTGTGGGACTTCCGGCTCGCCTCGTTGGGCACCCAGCTGGTCATATGGACCACCATTGGCCTCGTCTTCGGGGCGCTGGTGGCCCGCCCGCTCACAGCTCGTGAGCGGCATTCAGTGCTGCCCAGAGCCTAGGGCTGTGATAGCCGACTCATGGTCGACCGGGGCGAGCGGTATCACCGAGGTCGGGCCCGGGCTCGTGGATGTGACACCTCAGGGTCGGCACCCGCATCACCTCGTGTGGACTCGAGATCACCTCATGTGGACAATGGCGGCTTCAACCGTGCGAGCGAAGGCGAGACAAGGTGAGCGACGGCTGGTCTTATGACGGCGTACCGGACCCGTCGGCCACTGCACCGGGGACGGTGACCCTGGTCGAGGGCGTAACGTTCTGTATCAGCGACCGAGCGGGTGACATCCACCCCGGGACAGCGCAGGGCTTGTTCTTCCGGGAGACCCGGTTTCTCTCCCGCGTGACGCTCGATATTGACGGAGTCCGGCTTGAGCCGCTCGCCGTGCACCATCCGGCGCCGTACGCCGCAACGTTCATCGGACGGCGACCCCCCCGACCCGGGATGGTCAACAGCACCCTGGTCGTGGTCCGTCGCCGTTATGTCGGAAACGGCATGCTCGAGGACATCACCGTACGTAACCTGAGTGTCGAGCCAGCCGCGGTACGCGTGACGTTGTCCGCCAACTCCGACTTTGCCGACCTGTTCGAGGTCAAAGAGGGCCGGGTCCGCCACCTCGACGGCATTGAGAGTATCGCCAAGGTCGATCGACTGTGGATGAGCTACCAGGAAGACACGGATGCCCGCGCGGTCACGATCACCGCCAGTGGCGAACCGATCACGGCGACCGGCAAACTGGTGTGGCAGCCGGTGATTCCGCCGCGGGCGGAGTGGACGGTCTCAGTCCAGGTGGCGCCGTCAATCGACGGGCATGAGGTGCCACCCAGCTACTTCCCGGGTCAGCCGATCGAGCAGACTCGGCCGGCCGAAGCGCTGGCTGCCTGGCAGGCACAGACGCCGGTGATCAGTACCCCAGACGAGCCGCTGACCCGGCTGATCGCAAACAGCGCCGCAGACCTCGGCGCGTTGCGGATCTTTGATTTGGAGCATCCTGACCGGCCGGTCGTCGCCGCGGGGGCCCCGTGGTTCATGGCCCTGTTCGGTCGTGACGCGCTGCTGACCAGCTGGATGCTGCTGCCGTTAGACGCCGGACTCGCGCTGAGCACGGTGCAGACCCTGGCCCGGCTGCAGGGCGAGAAGGTCGAACCTCGCAGCGAAGAACAACCGGGGCGGATCCTGCACGAGGTGCGCTCCGGTCTGGATGCCGAGCTGGCTCTGCGTGGAGGAAGCGTCTACTACGGGAGCATCGATTCCACCCCGCTGTTCGTGATGCTGCTCGGCGAGCTGCGTCGCTGGGGGTTAGCCAGCGACGAGGTCGAAGCGCTGCTGCCACACGCCGATCGTGCGCTGGAGTGGATCGAACGTTACGGCGACCGGGACGGCGACGGGTTCGTCGAATACCAGCGGATGACCAACCGTGGGCTGATCAACCAGGGCTGGAAGGACTCTGGCGACCCGATCAACTTCGTCTCCGGTCGGCTCGCCGAGCCCCCGATCGCGCTGGCCGAGGTGCAGGGGTATGTCTATGCCGCTTACCTGGCCCGGGCACATTTCGCCCGTGGAGCCGGCGACGAGGATCTGGCCCGGCACTGGGCGAGCAAGGCTGTCGACCTCAAACGCGCCTTCAACCATGCGTTCTGGCTGCCGGACCGCGGCTATTTCGCGCTAGCCCTGGATGGGACCAAACGACCGGTGGACGCGCTCGGCTCGAACATCGGCCACTGCCTGTGGACCGGGATCGTCGATGAGGATAAAGCCGCCGCGGTGGCCGACCGGATGCTCGATCCAGACATGTTCACCGGGTACGGGGTACGTACCTTAGCCGCCTCCATGGGCGCCTACAACCCGATGAGCTACCACAACGGCTCGGTCTGGCCACACGACAACGCGATCCTCGCCGCCGGTTTGATGCGCTACGGCTACGTCGACGCCGCCCAGCGGATCGCCACCGCGCTGTTCGATGCGGCAGAACGGCTCGGCGGACGGCTACCGGAATTGTTCTGCGGCTTCGACCGCGCTGACTTTCCGGACCCGGTGCCCTACCCGACGGCCTGCAGTCCGCAGGCATGGGCGGCGGCTAGCCCATTGTTCCTGTTGCGTACCCTGCTGCGATTCGATCCGTGGATCCCGTTCGGCCAGGTGTGGTGCGCACCGGCCGTCCCTGACCGCTATCTACCGTTGCGGATCGATTCGTTGCACCTGGCTGGATCGGCAGTGAGCATCGAAGTGAAGCCGGACGGCTGGGACCTCGGTGGGCTGCCCAATGACGTCCAGTTGGTCCGCTCCCCGCGCCAGCCGCTGACCGCGACCACCCCGTCACCTCTCATCGAACTCACCAAAACCCTTTGACAAATCTGGAAATTTCTTCCACATTTGGGTTATGGTTTCCCTGCGCATCGCCATGATCGCCACACCGTACTTCACCATACCTCCGCCAGGCTATGGTGCGGTGGAGACGATCGTGGCTGAGCTGGTGGACAACCTGGTCGACCGCGGACATCACGTCACTTTGATTGCCGCTGGATCGCACGGCACCAAGGCGCAGGAGTTCCTTGCCAGCTACGAGATCCCACCAGGAGAGCGACTGAACGAACCATTGCCCGAGGTGATGCATGCGGCGTATTGCGCGCGTGTCCTCGAGGACTGCAACGTCGACATCGTGCACGATCACACATTGGCCGGCCCCCTATTGGCCCGTGGCCGGCCGACGCCGACGATCGTCACCCCGCACGGACCGCTCGACGGTGAGCTGGGCAGCTACTATCGGACGCTCGGCGACACCATACGACTGGTGGCCGTCTCCGCAGCTCAACGAGCTGGCGCACCTGATTTGCCGTGGACCGCGACCGTGCATCACGCAGTACTCACGGACACGTTCCCGTTCCAGCCCGACAAAGAGGACTTCGCACTGTTCCTCGGGCGGTTCAACCGGGACAAGGCGCCGCACCTAGCCATTGAGGCAGCCCGCGCCGCAGGTATACCGATCACGCTGGCGGGCAAGTGCAGCGAACCGGCTGAGCTCGCCTACTTCGCACAGGAAATCGAACCCCGACTCGGTCCCGACACCACTCTATTCGGTATCGCTGACGCGATCTCCAAACGGGACTTGTTCGCCCGGGCCGCCTGCCTGGTTTTCCCGGTCTGCTGGGAGGAACCGTTCGGCTTGGTCATG
>DATEMN010000094.1:0-2468 GCA_035275565.1 Pseudonocardiaceae bacterium
GAGGTGTCGGTGGTCGACCAGCGTGGAGGGCTCAGGACAGCACTCGGATCTGGAAGGGGTAGTCGTACGGTAGGTCGCCGGCCGCACGGAGGGCGCCCTTGACGTGGCACCACGCGGAGACGATGAACAGCACGATGATCATCGGGATGCCGACGACCGCGCCGATCACCGTGAAGATCAGCAGCCAGCTGATCAGGTAGAGCAACCAGAACGTCAGGTTGAAGTTGAACGCGCCGGCTGCTGCCCGGCGGGCGTACGGGTCGTCCTTCTTCACCAGCCACACGAGTAGCGGCCCGAGAAGGCTCAGCGACCCGGCGCTCAGCAGCGCCGCGATCGGCGCCGACAGGTGGGCGAGGATCGCCGCGATGCGGCTACTCGCGGACGGCGTCGCAGGGGTGGCGTCGGCGTAAGGCTGGTAGGGCGATGACATGGGGTCCTCTCTTTCCCTGGCTCTGTCTGTCGTCCGGAGTCAACGCCCGGACTCGACGGGTTGTGCCCGGGCCGGGGCGAATTCAGGGATCCCCCGGAGGAGATGAGGGCCGACCCTGAGATCACATCGCCGTGGGCACGAGCAGGGCCTCAGCACGTCAGGTGCAGGACGGCTTTGGTGTCGATAGCGCTCTTGGTCAACACGTCTAGCCCGCTGCCAAGCGCGACAGGCGAGGTGGCCCCGGGCCCTCAAGCTCATCGACGATTCCGGCGCTTCATTGCTCGTGATGCCGGATTGCTTGTGATGCTGGGCAGGCGCCTGCGGCGGGGCCGGCCTTGGTTACGACCGGTTCCGGCAATCCATCCGTTAGCGCAGTCAGTCGCTGCCGCCGGCGAGGGAGCGCAGCTCCTGTGCAATTGGATTGTTGCGCCCCGCACCAGTCACCCCTTGGACACCTCGACGCCCGCCGTCAGTAGCCCGTGCCGCCGCCATCGGTGCCGCCGCCACCGGAGCTGGACAGCACGATGGCCACGATGATCACAGCGATCAGGACGGCAGCGATGATGATCCACATGATCGTTCGTCGAGTCGTAACGGAGACCATGCTCCCCACCTCCGACTCTTGAGGACCTGACCCCTGCGCCAATGATGTTAGCCACAGGGACCGTGGGCCTCTCGGCGGAAGCGGCCACGTACCACCTACCACCACAAACGCGGCGTTCTGGCTGGTGGTAGCGCGTTCCCATGTTGTACGGGACCCGCCGTCGAATTCACCCTGCGCATCGATCGCGTTTGTGCAGCTCACCCGTCGAGTCTTGCTGCGCTTGGGTACGCGTTTCGAAGCCTCTATCCGAGGCACCAACCTGCTCCACTACTGTGCCGGGTCGATTGCCGTCCAAGTGCCGAACCAGGCCGGCCAGGACGTTGGCGTCTGGTCTAAGCGGACCTTCAGCGCGCCAGCCGAGCGGTGTCTATGCACATGGTGAGAAGTCGGCGTGATCCCGCACACTGCTTACTTCGTGCAACGTAGCCCGCAAGATCAGAAATCCGGAACGCAGCACCGTCCAGCGGATGAAACTCAGCTGCTCGTGACCGTAGCCGATGTCATGCTACGTCGCAGCCACGACCACGTCGCCCCGCTGGCTTGGCGACCGCAGATCCACTGCGGACGCCGCCCGCTGCCAGCGGCGATCGAATACGACGTTGCGGCGCTAATCCGCGGCGCGGAGGACGGCAGCGGCTAGATTAATGCCGTCGATCATCGCGTACGTCGCCATCGCATAGTGGTGACTAACGTGTGGAAGCAACGTGGGAGCTGGCGCCCGCGCGGTGCTCAGCCGGTCCCGCCGCCGACGCCGCTGGCCGTCGTCGCCAGGCCGACCGGCGGACTGAACGCGGCCAGCACCGAACTGATCCGGGTGGCGAAGCCGACCTTGTACGTCGCGTCGCTGCTAGTGGGGTAGATCGGGTGCCGGGGGCAGGGCGCCGGGGGCAGGTCCGCACCCACGGCGATGCCTGCGATGGTCACCGATCCGTCACCGTAGGCGGGCATGTGCATCGGGCTGCCGCTGTCGCCACCCTGGATGGCGCAGCCGATTGTGTTGTCGGCATCGCGGAAGAAGAACCCGGGCCCGTGACCGTTGCTGGCGTACGCGTCTATGTCGAAGGCCTCAAGCCCGCAGATCGTGCCGCTCTTGCCGCCGCTGAGGCAGAGCTGCATCCCGCGCGGCGGGTTGCCGCCATTGCGGACAGCGTAGGAGTTCGTCGTGTTCCAGGCACCGTTGAAGACGCGGTTGCTGTAGGACTGACCGCTCGAGCCGGTCCTCAGGATCTGTACGTCGGCCCTCGTGTTGATCTTGTGGGTCCGGCCGACGAACGCTCCGGCCCGGGTGTAGAAGAAGTTCTGCTTGCAATGGGCCGCCGTGAGCATGCCGTACAGCCGGTTGGGCGCGGACCCGTAAAAGACCGTGGTTCCGCTGGAACAGGCGTACTTGCTGCCATCGGGGTTCGAGCCGATGATCAGCGCACCGCCGTAGTA
>DATEMN010000095.1:0-13498 GCA_035275565.1 Pseudonocardiaceae bacterium
GCTGGGGCCCTGTGGTGCGACTCCCCCCCTGGGCCACCCCGCTCGCGGTCGACGCCGCCCGCACTCTGCTCCATCAGGTGGCGGCCAACGCCGAGCCGCTGGCCCCCACCCGCGGCCAGCACGCCGCCGTGGCGCGGATCCGCGGCGTCGGCTACCTCACCCGGCACCTCGCCGGGATCATGGCCCGGGCCGGGCTGCCGATGGCGGTCCCCTTCCTCGACGACCGGGTGATCGAGGCATGCCTGGCCGTGCGGCTGCACGAGCGCACCACTCCGTGGCGGTTCAAACCGCTGATCGTCGAGGCGATGCGCGACCTGATGCCCCCCACAGTCCTGCAGCGCAGCACCAAAGGCGACTTCAGCGTCGACGGGCACGCCGGGCTGCGCCAAGCTCGTGCCCATCTCGCCGGCCTGCTGGAGGACCCAGTGCTGGGTCGGCTCGGCTTGGTCGACGTCGACGCCCTGCGCAAGGTCTGCCTCGGTCTCTACCCGTACGCCCTGCCGATGGTCGCGCTCGACCGGACCCTGGCGTGCGAAGCATGGCTGCGCACCGTGACCCCGACCACCACGAGGGAGCGTCCCGATGACCATGCAGTTGCGGGCTGATGTGTCCACCGTGGACACCGACGACGGCCTGGTGCTCCTCGACGAGCGCGCCGGCCGGTACTGGCAGCTCAACCGCACCGGCGCACTCGTTCTTCGGTCGCTGCTCGACGGCGTTGCGCCCCACCAGGTGGCCCAGACCCTGGTGGACCGGCACCCGGTGAGCTCCGAGCAGGCGGCTGCCGACGTCGCCGCCCTCCTGGAGCACCTGCATACCGCCGGCCTCGTCGCCAGGAGCCGCCCATGAGCCAGCCGCAGGCCGCGCAACGCCGTGGGAGACTTCCCCTTCGGCAACGGCCAGCTGCTCTGGCCGCAGTCGGTGCCGCCCGGGTGCTCGCCCACCTGCCACCACGACGTATCCGTGCCGTGCTCACCTTCCTGCGCCGCCGCGCCGCACCGGCCACCTACTACCAGGCCGAAGCCGCCCAAAACGCGGTGTTGGCGGTCAGCGTGCTCTGCGGCGGCCGGTACTGCCTCCAGCGCTCGTTGGCCACCACGCTGCTGTGCCGCATCCGCGGCGTCTGGCCCACCTGGTGCACCGGCGTGCGCACCGCTCCCTTCGTCGCCCACGCCTGGGTGGAAGCCGACGGCCAACCGGTCGGCGAACCACAAGGACCCGGTTACTACCGCCCCCTCATCACCATTCCCCCCGAAATCGGCTAGCGGTCAGCGACCCCGCCAGGCGAGCGGGGAGATCCGCAGGGCAGCGTCAGCGACGCGGCGGGCCGTGTCAGTACGCAGGTCACGGCGTGTGGAATCGATCCAGCCCTGCACCCTGGCGTAGCCCGCGTCGCGGTATTCGATTGCCTGGATCAGGCATTCGAGCTTGTCGGCGTCCTGGGCGCAGCGCGCCTCGGGAGTCTGCTGCGCTTCGAATTCGGCGACCGCCTCCTGCACGGTCTTGCGGGCGGCATCGGGTAATGAGGCGGTCTGGTCAGCGGTGATCGTTTCGGGTGGAAGTTGGTCGAGGTAAGGCTTGGCGGTGTGCGGGATGTCACCGGTACGGGTTTCCGGCGAGTCGTGCCAGACGGCGAGTAGCGCTGCTTGACCAGGCTCGGCACCTTCGACCGCGGCGATGAGCGAGGCGAGTTGCGCGACCCGCAGACTGTGCTCGGCAACCGATTCGGGATCCCGGACCCCCACCTGCCACCAGCCGGCGCGCCGGATCCGCTTGAGCACGCCGAGCTCGAAAACGAACTCCGCGATAGCGACATACTGCTCGTCCAACTCCTCCACGACCGGTGACCCTACCTACCGGTATACGAGGCGAACCGCGTACGCGATGTCGGACAACTCACGTCGCGCCTGCGCACTGAGGTCGCTATCCTCGGCAAGCTTTTCGACCGTACCGGCCGCCGCAGATCGCAGAGTGGGATGGTCACTGAGCAGAGCGGGATGGGCGAGCAGCAGCGCCCACACCGTGTGGATGTCGAGTTCGACGTGCCCGGAATCGAGACGCAGCAGCTCGAGTAGGTGCCCCAGCAGCCGAACTCCGCTCCATTCTCGTGGGTCGATACGGACCATGAACTCGTCATCCACCTGGATGCCGTCGATCTCACCCACCCAATAGGCCCAGTAGTTGAGGTTCGCACGCTCCATTTGATCGGTGGCCAGAGCCTGCTGGAGGAAGACCCGCAACGGGTCACGATCGCCGCCGTAAGCCAGTGCGACGGCGGAGGATCGGACGATCACCCAGGACGGAACATGATCGGTGTGACCGGCGTCCCGTAGGGCGCGCAGCTGCTCGGTACGCAGCCATTCGGCGGTGCTTGCTCGGGTATCGAAACCGAGCAGGTAGATCGCTTGGCGACGGGACAGCGCGTACTCAGGCAGGTGGGCGTCCGCGGTCACGAGGAGGTGATCAAAGAAACGGGTCCGCTCGTCTTCGGTGAGCGTCGGCCGGTCGGGCACAGGTCCGCGCCGCGTCCGCACTGTGACCAGGTCTCGTAACGGGACCGGGACTATCCCGGTGAACGGCCACGTGATCAGGTTGGTCAGCTTGCACTGGTGAACCGTCGCACCCAGCGGGTGCCGGTCGGCCTCAATGAGTTGACTGCCGGCCTGCACAGTTTCGGCGATGATCAGGTCCGCCTGGATGGCGTCCTCCAGCGTTGCGAGCAAGGTGGGCTGCGCACCACATCTCAACAGCCGGGACCGCAGCCCCACCAGGTCCGCGGCGCGCAGGGCCGCCAGCGGCCGGCGACCGCTCTCCCAGCCCTGCACACTGGCTACATCCACACCGAGCTGCTCGGCCAATTGCACCTGAGTGAGCCCGGCCGATTCCCGGATCAACCTGAGCAGAAAGCCTGACACTGCGCCAAGGCAACGCCGCGAGCCCTGACCACCGCGCAATGTTCCTCGGCCGCTGACCATCGAGTGCCCTCATCCACCATTTCTCCAGCCATTAATACTCATACTGGCAGCCAGTCCTGCCCTGGCGCTCCCAAGCCTACCATTGTTCCACACCAGCGATCGCGGACGGTGACTTCCCGCCGGCATGCCTCTTACGAGACGGAACGGATGAGGGACTGAAGTGAGACTGAAAGACTCTGCGGCCAGTAGTGGCGGTGCGGCCGCGACGTGATCCGGGAAGACCGCGAGTTGCTTGCAGAGCTGGCCCACGTCAATACCGATGTGCTGCCACTGGCAATGCGCATCATGGAAGGGAACGCTACCGCCGAGGAGCAGCACGAGTTCGCCGAACGTCTGATCTTACTGGGACAACGACTTCATCACCGGGCCGACGGGGCGCAGCGGATGGTACTCGATGGCACGGTTCTCCTGGATCATCCCGCCAGCGACCATTCACATGATGATACAGATACAGGAAACCACCAGAACTCGTGAGCAGCGTTCGGTAGTCGACGTCATCACCGTGAGCTCACCAGGAGCGAGCTCATACAGCTGAGGCAGGCCGTAACCCAGGTGCGCGACACTGCCTAGACGGACGACAATGGGATGCGTCATGAGCAGCGTGCAGTATTTGATGCGCGTCCGCCGAACGGGGTGACGAGCAGGCGGGGACAGCCCGCGGCACGTGGTCAGGAGGAGATCATGCTGAGGAAGATCTTAACGTTCTGGGCGCTCAAGTGGTTGTGGGACCGGCTCAGGGGTCGCCGCTGACGCTGAGGCGATGGTTCCCGAACTGATCATCACGAGGTGAGCCGTGGGGTCGATCGAGCCGAAGACTGAGCAGTACGACACCGCGCGGGCGGTTCTGCTGGCAGCGGTGGCCGCCCTCGGGGGCTTCTTGTTCGGCTTCGACACCGCCGTGATCAACGGGGCGGTGTTGGCCATCCGTGAGACATTCGGGATGGGTGCGGGGCTCACCGGATTCGTCGTGGCCTCTGCACTGCTGGGCTGCGCGGTGGGTGCCTGGCTCGCCGGTAAGCTGGCCGACTGGATCGGTCGCATCCGGGTGATGTTGGTAGCCGCGGTGCTGTTCTTCCTGAGTGCGATCGGTTCCGGGTTAGCCTTCTCGCCGTCTGACCTCACTTTCTGGCGCATCGTCGGCGGCCTCGGCGTTGGTGCGGCCTCGGTCATTGCCCCGGCCTATATCGCGGAGATCGCGCCTGCCTCGATTCGCGGCCGGCTCGGCTCGCTGCAGCAGCTGGCCATCGTCTCCGGCATCTTCGTGGCACTGCTGTCGGACTACTTTCTGGCCACTGCGGCGGGAGGCGCGAACAAGGATCTCTGGTTCGGGTTAGCGGCCTGGCGGTGGATGTTCATCACCCTGACTGTTCCTGCGCTGGCTTACGGCATCCTCGCGCTGCGGATACCCGAGTCCCCGCGGTACCTGATGTTCCGCGGTCGCACCGAAGAGGCCCGCTCTGTGCTGTCCCAAGTGCTCAAAAGTGGTGTCGATGACCGGATCCGCGAGATCAGCCACACCATTGTCCAAGACGTCCGGTCCACCTTCCGCGACCTGCGCGGACCCTTCCTCGGCCTGCTACCGATCGTCTGGGTGGGCATCCTGCTGTCGGTCTTCCAGCAGTTCGTCGGCATCAACGTGATCTTCTACTATTCCTCCACACTGTGGCAGCAGGTCGGGTTCACCGAGGCCCACTCACTGATCATCACAGTGCTGACGTCGGTGACCAACATCGTCGTCACGCTGGTCGCGATCGCCATGATCGACAAACTCGGCCGGCGGCGGCTGCTGCTGATCGGCTCGGCGGGCATGTTCGTCAGCCTGGGAACGCTGGCCTACGTCTTCGGCACGACGCCCCTGGTCAACGGTCAACCGGTACTCGGGGACACGGCTGGCACGATCGCGCTGATCGCGGCTAACGCCTTCGTCGTGTTCTTTGGGATCTCTTGGGGCCCCACGGTCTGGGTACTGCTCGGGGAGATGTTCAACAACCGGATCCGAGCCGCGGCCCTCGGGCTCGCCGCAGCCGCTCAGTGGATCAGCAACTTCCTCATCTCGACGACGTTCCCGGCCCTGGCCGACATTAGCCTTGGATTGGCCTACGGCCTCTACACGACATTCGCCCTGCTCTCGTTCTTCTTCGTGTTGAGATTCGTGCCAGAGACGAAGGGCAAACAGCTCGAGGACATGACATAGCGCAAACGGGGACCTGGCTATGGCACGCAACGGACCCGGCCGGATCTGCGTGGCAGATCGACCTAGCTTCGGCGGGACAATTGTCCGCGCCTCCCGGACAGCCTCACAGATGACCGAAATCCGCGGCGGAGCGGTCAGCCGATGACATCGAAGCTCTCGACAGGGTCGAAGACCGTGATAGTGATCATGACGTCGATGGGCGAGTTCGACTCGGTGTGCAGGAGGAACTCCACGCCACCCGCCTCGCCCCCTGGTCTTCCATGCGGGCCGATGTTCGTCACGTAGACGTTCGGCTCTTGTCCGGGCTGTCCGAGGATGGGCCGTCCGTCTGATCCGAAGATTCCTCCGGAGAACTGCCACTGTGCTGCCGTGATGATGACTGCAGACTCCTGCAAGATGGCATCCCAGTTGCGGTTATGACGGGTCCTGCCCTGCATGTTTCGGAAGATGACGCGTTGTGAGCGGGCCATGCTACCTCCGGGTGAACATCGTGGTTCTATCGAGGGTATCTACCCTAACACGGTAGCAGAACGTTCCATACGTGGTCCGCTAGTGGCTTCGCCGGGTTCCACTTCCCGCCAGACGTGATCTTTCTCGTAGACGTCTTTGCCGCCGGGCGGGCCACCCGGAAGTCCGGCGTGGGGGTGTGGCCCCTCCGAGTTCGGTTCGCACTGGCGGCCGTGTTCCTGCGCGAAGCGGGATTCTGCGTCACCTGGGCGATCATGGAGGGGCAGCCAGGCTCGGTGCTGGAGCTGGTGTTGACGGCGGTTCTGGGTCTGGCGATGGGGACGCAAAGCGCTGCGGTCAGGACGCTCACGCCCTCCGGGATGTCCACGACCTTCATGACCGGGACTCTGGTCGACCTTGTCCGCAGTGTCCCACCCTCGACGGATGAACGTATCGGAAAGGCCAGGAGCCTGGCCGTGGTCGCCAGCCTGGCCGGCGGTGCCGCAGGAGGAGCGGTGCTGTTCTACGTCGCTCGTCCGCTGGCTCCGGTGGTCGCGCCCGGTCTAGTCGCGGTGGTTCTGGTCGTGGCGTCGTTACAGGCGCGCGATAGGCGTGCCACCGGTGACTACGTAACCTCGGCCGCAGGCGCTTACCGAAAGACCCGCTCAGTGGTGTCCTCAGACCCGTTCGCTGGGGCTGTTGGTGGACCAGATCCCAGGACCAGCGCCAAGCGGCCCGAGAGTTATCTGTTAAGGGCACGCTTGAGGAGAGGTAGCAATTCGATCGCCAGCGGTGGTGCAAACGCGATGGTAGCGGTTGAGTCCAATCCGTGCGATGAGCCATCGCGGTCTAACACAGTGGCTCCTGCCTCGCGTGCAATAAGTACACCAGCACTGGTGTCCCACGGCTCATTTGCGAGAATGATCGTGGCGTCAAGCTTTCCCTCGGCCACCCAGGCAAGATCTATGGCAGCAGATCCAACCATCCTTATTCTTTGCACGCTCGCAGCCAACGCACTTGTAACGGCCAACGCCGTCCGGTTCTTCTCCTCCGCGTCTTGCCCAACCTCGTAGTCACCTATCGAGACAATAGCCGTGCTGAGACTATCAGCACGGCTGACAGCGATGGGATCTTCGTTCCGGAACGCTCCGTGGCCTGCGAGAGCATAGTAAAATGAACCAAGAAAGGGTAATGATATTACACCAAGGACCGTTCGTGTTCCGTCGATCAATCCAAGAGATACGGCACAGAGAGGAATCCGGTGAAGAAAGTTCACAGTGCCGTCGATGGGATCCAAGACCCACATCGGCTTGCCTTCGGATTTGCCGGAAATGCCGCGTTCTTCGCCGAGGAAGTTGGTATCCGGCGACTCGCGGTCCAAGAATTCTCGCACGACGCTCTCGACGGAAAGATCGACGTCAGTAGCCATATCTCGAATGCTTCTCTTAGCTGTCACGACAAGCGGGACACGCTCGCGGACAATACTTGTGGCGCGAGTGACCGCCTCAATCGCCACCGGGAGAGCCGCAGCCAGATCATCCAACTGGTTTGCTCCTTTCCCACAGCGTGTCGAAAACCTGCTCGAAGACGTTGAACAAGCCAGGTTCGCCGTCGCGGAGTTCTATGACGAAGGTCGGTGAATCAATGCCTCGCACTGCAGGTAAATATGGCTGTGCGATACATACGCGCCGGTCGACGATGATAATGTTGAAACGAACAGGCTCGTCGTACATGTGGATCTGCAGCCGCGACTGCGCATCGTCAGATAGCTGCAGACGAAGCCGTTCTAATACCTGCAAATTAAATATCGTCAGAGAAGAAAGGAGTCCTGCAGAGTAGCCCTCCTCCTGTTCGCGAGCTTTGATCGCGTCACCATGAGAATCAAGAAAAAGGCATCGCAGGTTACATCCGGCGTCTAGTAGCGATCGGAGGCGTCGATCGCCGAAGTGCTGACAGAGAAGATTCAAGGACAGGCCTACCGCTCGGATATCCTTCGCCTCGTTCAAAAGCTCGTCTGGCGGAACCCGGTGTGTGAACTCCGACCGGCTCACGAACACGGCGACAAGGTCACCGAGCGGGGTGGGGGTAGCAGAGGCGTTGGCGGCTGCGCGGCCCGTCATCCCTTGGGTACGGTCGAGGCTTGGCCCCTCGCCAGGGGACGGCGATCGGAACAACTCCTCTGCTGACCAGCCGGGCAGCATCGCTTCGAGGATACGACAGTGACTCGGGTACGGGAGTTTACGAAGATCGCCGGATAGCCACCGATAGAAGGTCGCCTTGCTCGGGTAGCTGCGTTGTAGCCCCGGATCGACCCGCCGCGCGATCCGATCATATTCGCGGCAAAACGCTTGGTGTTCCTGCAGATGACGCTCCCGGAGTAGCGCCTTCAGGATTGTCCCCGCTGCGGTCATCGCGACCTCCTTGCACATGGTCCGAGGATACCCGATGGATGGGACATAGATGAGAACGAGTGAGTCCGAGATAGGGCGAGGTGGGACACGTGCGGTGATGACACGGGACTGACATCACCGCACCCTTGCTGTGGAGAAGCGCAGAGCATGGAAAGTGAAGTAGTGATCTTGATGGTCTCGCTCGTAGAGGTGGCTGGCATGACGATCGCGCAGACTAACGGCCGTAGGGGAACGCGGCGTGCCGACACCATGCCACACGACCGACTGGCAGAAGCCGTGCCCATACCGGAAATCCCCCTCTGCACTCCGCCCCGAGTGCCCATCGTGACCACCCGAGGCGGCCGGTCGCCGAGTGGAGTCCTTCCCACCCCGACTCTGCGGCGGCCAGCCAGTCCGACACCACGCCGAGCGGCGCACGACGAGAAAGAGAGAACATGGGCAAACACAGAAGCACCTCGATCGCCTGCGCCTGCGCAGCGATCACCACATCCCGAGACCCACATGACTCGCACCTCAACTTGTTAGGCTAGTTGATACCAGAAACGTCTACGGTGTAACCTTGTTTGACATTCCGGAGTCAGCGGCGGAATACATTTATCGTGCGAGTGGTGATCCGGCACCTAATGGCGCTAGCATCTCAGTTGACAAAATTATCCTCCGTGCAGTCGTCTTGTCCTGCGGCGTTACACCTGCGCAGTTGCAGATGAGGGAAGTTCACCCGCGTCGTCGCGAGACTATCTCAGAGGATCTCTTCAGAGAATAGCCGTAGACGTCCCGTACGGAAACCCGCGTGGCCCATCGGCTGGCTGTCGGTTGAGGGAGCGGCCCCGAGGCTCGGCTCCCGGCGGCCAGCCGGTTTCCCATTAAACCCGCGAGAGGGGAGGTGCTCCATGTCCCAACCCAGCACCGCGATCGGCTCATCACCGATGGTGCGACGTCGATGGCACCCACATCGCCTTGTTCTGCTGGGTCGAGCAGGTCAGGGAAAGCCCAGAGCCCGGGGCGCCGCCCTCCCGTCTGCACCAGCGCGGCCAGGTTTGTGGCATGGTATTCCATGACCCGGCGCAGACTCACAGTAAGAGGCCGAGGGCCGGATGGCCGTGTCACCTTCTCTGTTGATGCCTATAAGGGGAAGATCTGGATCACCTCGTTCGACTGTCCGTTCATTTGCGAAGCGATCCTTGAGACCACGCAGGCTGATGCCCTAGTTGACCTGATTATCCAGACGACTAAGGAAGCACGCGGCTACCAGAACGGTCCAACCTCATGAGTCGCGGCGGCGCCATGCCGATGACCAGCCCTACAGCGTGGGCGTACCTTCCCTCGGGAAATTGTACGATCCGCTGGCAACGCGGCGATAACGTGGCCTATATTTTCGAGGGCAAACAATTAGAAACCTATCCAGATGAACCACTGCGAGTAGAAGTACTCGCCACCATCCCCGTGTTACCTAAAGGCTGGACTGATCTGGCACACGCCAGGCGTACTGGCGAGAACTGGGTTAAGACCAGACGCCAGCGGTGCCAAACATGCGGGGCACATTCGTGACTAGTCGGTGTTTTACTGACGGCATCAGGCTTGTTGCCACCTCGACGGCTATCAGCTGTGCTGGCCTGTTCGTGGTATCCACCCTCACCAGATGGGAGCTCAATCTATCCTACTCGAGGCGGTGTTCGTGATCGAAGAACTGGTCACCAGCGCGGTCAAGGCCACCGGTGTGATGGATGAGCACGCGCACTGGACAGAGGTAATCCCGGGCAACTCAGCGCGCTCTTTTGCAACCTCACCGGGACGGGCAACCGTCGCACGACTATTCGGGATTCACAGGGCGTCGGATTCCCGTGCCGGTGGTAGTAACCAGGTGTGGCTGCTGGTTGTTGTGTCGAGCAAGACTCGTTGATGACCTTCGGTCACAGTGAGCCCGAAGCGGTCCCAGCTGGGGTGGTCGAGTGTGTTCCACAGCGCGTGGGCGTTTTCGATAATGCGCCACACGCGGCGCGGGCCACCTTCGGTGACGTGGTGCACGCCGTGATCGTCGGTGAGGGTGACCTCCGCTCAGGAACCGTCCTCCGCTGTGACGGAGACGGCGGTGGGCTGGCCGTCCTCGAAACGGCAATAGCCCAGCGAGACGCGGGTGCCGAGATCGAAGCTGGCCAAAAACCACACGACCAGTGCTTCCCACGGAGTGCGCGGGTCCACTGTGGTGGTGCGGTACTCGGGCTCCAGTGACCGGTGCTTCGTAGCCCTGGGTTGGACTGGGGCTTGCGCCGCGGGGTGGTGACGCGAACCCATGAAGCCCGCATAAGTCAGGTCGAACCGTCCCTCGGCCCGGTCGGGGTAGCGGCTGAGGCGGACCAGGCTGCCGGCGCCGAGCACTGGTTTGAGATCGGTGAGGATGACTCTACCGGGGCGGGTCTGCGCCACCCACGACCACGGCACAGCGGGTACCGCACAGGTGGCGATGATTCGATCGAACGGTGCGTGGTCGGGATCTCCAGCACCCGGTGCCCGTCGCGGACGTCGAGGGTCTCCAGCATCCGGGTCATCAGCCCCGGCATACTGGACGACGACCGCGACGTAATGAGCTGTGGTGCCTCGACCAAGGCAGTGATCAGCGCCGTGTTGGAATAGACCCGGTCCAGCCACTCCCGCCGGCCTTGCTCAGTCGTCGTATGGTTACTCCACCATCCAGCCTGGGAAGAGATCAACGGACCAGCCACCAGTCCAACGCCATCCCATTCCGCCTGCAAAAGTTCAACGCTTGACGACACCAGACCGCTTGCTCATCACTTGCGGACCCGGTTGCTTCCGGCTTGGGGTTGACTCTTCAGGAGTTCGTGACGATACCGCCGTCGAAGCCGGATCCTCTACCATCGCCCGGCGACAATCTTGACCGTTGGGCCCGGATCAATTATTTGGGTGAGATCCCGGACGGTTCGGGACGCCTGTCCGTACCCGATCTCAACGGCAAGATGTATCTCATTAAAGATGGTAAACCACAAATCTACCTTGACGTCGGCGTGGAGTTCGCTCCGAACTTCTTGAATACCAAGAGTCTCTCAAGCGGGTTCATCTTCGCAACTTTCGCTCCTGACTTCAATAAAACCGGTAAGTTTTACACCGCCCATACTGAAGCCGGCCCTGCGCTTAATCCTAAGGTCCCGCAAGTCAAGATGCCCGATCTACCCTACCCGCAGAACATGCCTGCTCAAGCCGTGGTGACCGAATGGAAGGCAACTGATCCATCCGCGAGCGCCTTCAAGGGAACACGAAGGGAAGCGCTCCGGCTCGGATTCGCCGACACCATACATGGACTCCAGCAGATCGATTTCAACCCGACCGCACAGCCCGGCGACAAAGACTACGGATTGCTTTATATCGCGGCGGGTGACGGGGGCGTGGTCGGCGAAGAGAGCCCAGGTGTGGTGACCACGGTTCCCCAAGATCTGAGGGTTCCACAAGGAAAAATCCTGCGAATCGACCCGCGGGGCACTAACGGTGCCAACGGAAACTACGGGATTCCGGCGGACAACCCCTTTGTGGGCAAACCGGGAGCTGCTCTCGGGGAAATCTACGCCTCTGGTCTGCGCGATCCCGTCCGCTTCAGTTGGGACTCTGGCAACGGCCACCGGATGTTCCTGGCAACATTGGCGAGCAGCAGATCGAATCGATCTACGAAGTACGCCTTGGAGACAATTTCGGGTGGAGCCAGCAGGAGGGCCCGTTTGTATTCAAGGCCAGCGACCCCTCTTGTGGTGTCTTTGCCCCGCCTGCTGATGACAGCAAATACGGCTACATTTATCCTGTGGTGGCTTTCGCCCATGACCCACCGCCGGGTCAGCCACCGTGTCGGACCAGCGGGCACGCGGTGGTCGGCGGTTTCGTCTACCAGGGTAGTAATGTAACCGAGCTACGCGGCAAGTATCTGTTCTCCGACTTCGCGCCGGGCCGCGTGTTCTACACCGACACCCGAGAGATGCACTCGGGCGGTAAACTAGCCACAATCTATGAGCTCGCGCTTTTTATGGACAAAGGTCAGCCGGTC
The DNA here is from genome assembly GCA_035275565.1 of Pseudonocardiaceae bacterium. GTDB lineage: Bacteria > Actinomycetota > Actinomycetes > Mycobacteriales > Pseudonocardiaceae. The sequence continues at coordinate 12,073 of DATEMN010000095.1, forward strand.
ACCATGCAGCAGAGCGGAGGGGCATGCCTTTCAGGCACCTTGGAGAACCGTAACAAACCGGGCATTTGGATACCTGCGTCATGGCTTCTGGGCGGCGCGTGGAGGAAGTCCGGCGGGCCGACCGCTTAATGCAACTGGGCCAGGGCAACAAGGTAGGTGAACTCCTTCAGCGCCGCCCCGGCCGGCGCATCGTCAGCAGACGGCCCCATCTCCGCACCGGTGTCGGTCTATCCGCGCAGCTCGCTTTAGGAGTCACTGCTCTAGGAGTTGGCCGAGCGTGACGAGCTCGTAGCCCTGGGATTTGAGCTCGGGAATGAGTAGTGCGATCGCCTCATCGGTGGCAGGGGCGTTGGGGGTCTCGTTCGAGCCGTGCATGTGCAGGGCGACAATGGCGCCGGGCCGGATGTTTGCCATGACCGAATCGACGACCGCCTGCGGGTCTGGCTGGTATGCGTCACCGGCAGCCGTCCAGTCGACCGCCTGCTCACCCAGTGCGGCGACGAGTGCGACGTCGCGCTGGCGGGCACATGTGATCGACCCACCAGGGAACCGGAAGTAGTAGGGGCGTTTACCGGTGATCTGCTCGATGACCTTTTCACTCTCGCTGACGGCAGCGAGCTTGTCCTCCTCGCGTAATGCGGGCAGCGTGTAGCACGGACGGAATGCCTTGTGTTCGAGTGAGTGGTTGGCGATCTCGAACAGCGGATCGTCGCCGAGCGACTCGGCGACCCCAGGGTAGGTCTGCGCCCACAGTCCTGTCAGGAACAGGGTGGCTGGTGTACCGGTCCGCCGCAGCACCTCAATGACGTTCTCGTTGTACCAGGTACGCACTTTCCCGGACTCGAGGCGTTGGCGCATGTCCGGAGTCATGTCAGCGTCGAAGGTGAGGGCGACCCGCTTCCGGTCGCTGGGTCCTTCCTGGACCGCGACCGCGTGTGGCGCCCCTTGCTTCTGACGCGTCAAAACGGGCTCCGATGCTGCTGAGGTACTCGATGCCGCCGGGGCCGATCCCGTCGCATCGGTCGCCGGGATGCCCATCACACCAGCAAGGGCGATCCCTAAGACCAGCACTGGGATGAGTCGTCGTGCGACCATCAACCCTCTCCTTCGGTTGTCGAGCGAGTCGCAGGACTCACGGCAAGTGGCGGCAACGCTACCGAGTGTGAGATGGCAGGCGCACCTAAACGCGCCTAAGAGGACACGCCACTGTGGTCGGATTTCGAGCAGCGCGCGGCGCTGGGTGCAGCTCGGCACGCTGGCAGCGATCACGCCCGGGCTCCCCGCAGCCCGGTCTTGGCCGTGGTGACGAGCCGCCCGTGGGTGAACTGGCCATTAGCGTCCAGGACGCGACGTACGGGGCGGAGTCGGGCGTGGAAGGTCACCGCTGCGGCGCCGCCGAGGATCTGCGTCGGGGTGCATCAAGCAT
>DATEMN010000096.1:0-5061 GCA_035275565.1 Pseudonocardiaceae bacterium
CATCGGCATCGGCGGCCGCGCGGGCTACTACGACGGCATCGGCGCCGCCCGGGACGTGATCCAGAACCACCTGCTGCAGCTGCTCGCGCTGACCGCGATGGAGGAGCCGCTGTCCTTCTCCCCCGATTCACTGCGCGGCGAGAAGATCAAGGTGCTCTCCGCCACCAAGCTCGTGGAGCCGTTGGACGAGACCACCGCGCGCGGCCAGTACACCGCCGGCTGGCAGGGCGGCACCAAGGTCGTCGGGGTGCTCGAAGAAGCAGGCTTCCACCAGGACTCCACCACCGAGACCTTCGCCGCCATCACACTGGAAGTGGACAACCGGCGGTGGGCCGGGGTGCCGTTCTTCCTGCGCACCGGCAAGCGGTTGGGTCGGCGGGTCACCGAGATCGCGGTGATCTTCAAGCGGGCTCCGCACCTGCCCTTCGAGACGACCATGACCGAGGAGCTGGGGCAGAACGCCCTGGTGATCCGGATCCAGCCGGACGAGGGCGTCACGATCCGGTTCGGCTCCAAGGTGCCCGGAACCGCGATGGAAGTCCGGGACGTCACGATGGACTTCCGCTACGGCACAGCGTTCACCGAGTCCTCGCCTGAGGCATACGAACGGCTACTACTGGACGGGCTGCTCGGCGAACCGTCGTTATTCCCGATCAATGCCGAGGTGGAACTGTCCTGGGCGATCCTGGACCCAGTGCTCGAATACTGGGTCAAGCAGGGCGGCCCCGAGTTCTACCCGGCAGGGACCTGGGGTCCGCCGTCCGCGGACCGCATGATCGCCCGGACCGGGCGGACGTGGAGACGGCCATGACATGCGATGCGTAGTGTTCGGCGCCACCGGCTACCTCGGTGGCCGGCTTATTCCGGCCCTGCTTGCCGCCGGCCACCAGGTGCGGGCGGTGGCGCGTACTCCTGGCAAGCTGGCCGAGGTGCCCTGGCGGGATCGTGTCGAGATCGTCGAAGGGGACGTCATCGATCCTGGCAGCGTTCGGGACGCGGTGGCCGACCAGGACGTCGTCTACTACCTGGTGCACTCGCTCAATCGGCGTGACTTCGTCGAGTTTGACCGCCGAGCCGCGCACGTGCTCGCCGACGCGGCCCGCACGTCGGGTGTGACCCGCCTCGTGTACTTGGGCGGGATCACACCCGACGCCGAGCACTTGTCCGACCACCTGGCCTCCCGCGCCGAAGTCGGGCAGATCCTGCTCCACTCCGGTGTGCCCACCGTCGCGCTGCAGGCCGCGGTGATCCTGGGGTCCGGATCGGCCAGCTTCGAGATGCTGCGCTATCTCACCGAACGACTCCCGGCAATGATCACACCACGTTGGGTGCACAATCGCATCCAGCCCATCGCGGTCCGCGACGTGCTGCACTACCTGACCCACGCCGCCACGCTGCCGCCACAGGTCAACAGGTCCTTCGATATCGGTGGGCCCGACGTGCTGACCTACCTGGAGATGATGCGTCGATACGCAGTCGTGGCCGGTCTGCTCCGCCGCGTGGTGCTGCCGGTGCCGGTGTTGACCCCGTGGCTGTCGGCGCAATGGGTGAACCTGGTCACCCCGGTGCCCCGGAGCATCGCCATTCCGTTGATCGAATCGCTGGTACACGAGGTGGTCTGTCACAACCACGACATCGCCGACCACATCCCCGACCCCGAGGACGGCCTGACTCACTACGAGCACGCCGTCGAGCTCGCGTTGCTGCATATCCGCAACGCCGAGGTACCCACCCGATGGTCGGATGCTTCCTGGCACGGGGCACCGTCAGATCCGCTGTCCACCGATCCCGACTGGTCCGGCGGTTCTCTCTACCAGGACATCCGCGAGCACCGCTGCGCCGCCGATCCGCGCACCCTGTGGGACATCATCGAAGCCATCGGCGGTGAGCACGGCTGGTATTCCTTCCCGCTGGCGTGGTCGGTGCGCGGGTGGATCGACCGGCTCGTCGGCGGCGTCGGGTTGCGCCGCGGCCGCCGCGACCCCCGCCGGTTGCACATCGGCGAGGCTCTGGACTGGTGGCGAGTGGAATATCTCGACCGGCCCCGGCTGCTGCGACTGCGTGCGGAGATGCTGCTGCCCGGCCGGGCCTGGTTGGAACTCGAGGTTATTCCTGACGGTGACGGCGGCGCCCGCTACCGGCAGCGGGCGCTCTTCGAACCCCGCGGTCTGGCCGGGCACGTGTACTGGAAAACCATTGCCCCGTTCCACGACATCATCTTCGGCGGCATGGCCCGCAACATCACCGGCGCCGCCGAGCGTCACCGCACTCCGCACGAGGAGGCGAGCAATGATCGTTGATCTGCCGTCGACGACCACGTCCGCAGTGAACCACGCAATGATCGACATGCGGGAACGAGGTGGTGCGGTGGCATTGGGCCGAGTGCTCACCCTGGTGATCGTCACCGACGACTCCGCGGAAGTGGAGGAGTCGATCGAAGCCGCCAACGAGGCCAGCAGGGAGCATCCCTGCCGGGTGCTCGTGGTAGCCAGGGGCCTCAAGAGGGCCGCGACACGGCTGGACGCGCAGATCCGCGTCGGTGGTGACGCCGGTGCCTCGGAGGTGCTCGTGCTGCGCCTGTACGGCCCGCTGGCCGACCACGGCGACAGCGTGGTGATCCCGCTGCTGTTACCTGACTGCCCGGTGGTCGTGTGGTGGCCGGGGGTGGCGCCCGCGGTTCCCGCGCAGGACCCGATGGGGAGGCTGGCGCAGCGCCGGATCACCGATGCTGCCGCGGTCCGCCACCCGATCAAGACACTGGAGCTGCGCCGCACCTCCTACACCGACGGGGACACCGACCTGGCGTGGACCCGGATCACTCCGTGGCGCGCGCTGCTCGCCGCCGCACTCGATCTGCCGCCCTACGAAGACGTCGATGCGGTCACCGTGACGGGTGCTGCCGACAACCCGTCCGCTGATCTGCTTGCCGGCTGGCTGCGGTCCCGCCTGCGGGTCCCGATCCGTCGCGGCGTCAGTGGTAACGGCGGGGGGATCAGCTCGGCGGTGCTGGAGCGTCGCTCCGGTCCGGTGGAGTTGATCCGGCCCGACGGGAAGGTGGGCACCTTGCGGCAACCGGGTCAGCCCGACCGCCGGGTGCCGCTGAAGCGCCCCCCGGTGCGCGACTGCCTCGCCGAGGAGCTGCGCCGGCTAGATCCCGACGAGATCTATCAGGCCGCGCTGCAGGCGCTGACCGAGGTGGACTTCCGGCCCGGGACCACTCAGCGCCGGACCAGATCGGGCGGGATCCGGGGCGACCGGTGAGCCGCGCCGACGTGGTGGTGCACGCCACCGCGGAGGTGCTCGTGGCGGCCGCAGCAGCCCGGCTGGTCACCCGAATCGTGGACATTCAGACCTCTTCGGGGTCGGCGTCGGTGGTGCTGACCGGTGGACGCACCGGGATCGCGGTGCTCTGCCAGCTCGCGAACACCCACGCCGCCGCGGCGGTGGACTGGCGGCGGCTGGATATCTACTGGGGCGACGAACGATTCCTGCCCCGTGGTCACCCAAACCGCAACGAGACCCAGGCCCGCGAGGCACTGCTCGACCACGTCGAGGTGGATCCGGCCCGGGTCCACCCGATGGGCGCCTCCGACGGCCCTTGGGGAGACGACCCGGATGCCGCCGCTCGGGCCTACGAGGATCTGTTGCTGCACCAACGGAGGCCGGAGGATCGCGGCCCGGCGCCGTCGTTCGACATCTGCTGTCTCGGTGTCGGCGAGGACGGCCACGTCGCCTCGGTGTTCCCCGGCTCCCCCGCAGTCTACGAGACCGAGCGCGCGGTGATCGGCGTGCGGGGCAGCCCCAAACCGCCGGCTACCCGGATCACCCTGTCGCTACCGGCCATCCGGTGCGCGGCTGAGGTGTGGTTGATCGTCTCGGACTCGGCGAAAGCCGCCGCGGTGACGATGGCCCTAGGCGGTGGCGGGGAGGTGCAGGTGCCCGCCGTGGGCGCGACGGGCCGCCGCCGCACGCTGTGGCTGCTGGACCGGCCCGCCGCCGCGAAACTCCCCCCAGAGCTCCTCCCCCGCTGACCGTCAACCCTGCTCGTCGGCCAGCCCGCCATGCAGGTAGTCGTCATAGGCGGACAGGTCGAGGAACCCGTGGCCGCAGTAATTGAACAGGATGACCTTCTCCTCGCCAGCCTCCTTGGCGGCGAGCGCCTCGTCGATCACCGCGCGGATCGCGTGCGCGGCCTCCGGGGCGGCTACCTTGCCCTCGACGCGGGCGAATTGCACGGCAGCCTCGAAAACTTTGCCCTGGGGGTAGGCCACCGCCTCCATCCGACCGTCCCGGACCAGCGCCGAGATCAGTGGGCTGTCCCCGTGGTAGCGCAGCCCACCGGCGTGGATACTCGGCGGTACGAAGTCGTGACCCAGCGTGTACATCGGTAGCAGCGGGGTGAACCCAGCAGTGTCGCCGAAGTCGTAATCGAACCGGCCCTGGGTCAGGGTGGGGCAGGACAGCGGCTCGACTGCGAGCAGCCGTACCCCTGCGTCGGGTACGAAGGGAAACGAGATCCCGCCCAAGTTAGATCCACCGCCACACGGCGCGATCACTACATCGGGCAACCGTTCTCCGGCCAACGTGAGCTGCTCCCGGGCTTCCAGTCCGATCACCGTCTGGTGCAACAACACATGGTTGAGTACGGAGCCCAGCGCGTAGTGAGTGTCCACGCGGTGGACGGCGTCACGCACCGCATCGGAGATGGCAGTGCCCAGCGAACCGGGATGGCTCGGATCATCGACCGGCGAGGGCACTACCGAGCCGCCCCACGTCTCCATGATCACGCGCCGGTGGGGCTTCTGCACGAAACTCGCCCGAACCATGTAGACCGCGCATTCCAGATCGAACTGGGCGCACGCAAACGCTAACGCCGTTCCCCACTGGCCAGCGCCGGTCTCGGTAGTCAGCCTGCGTATGCCAGCACTCGCGTTGTAGAAGGCCTGCGGGACGGCGGTGTTCGGTTTGTGGCTCCCTGCCGGGGAACCTGCCTCGTCCTTGAAGTAAATCCGGGCCGGGGTGCCCAGCGTCCGCTCCAAGCGGGTTGCACGCACTAGCGGG
>DATEMN010000097.1:0-9514 GCA_035275565.1 Pseudonocardiaceae bacterium
CAGCCCGTGCTGCGGGTCCGGGATCACCTCGAGCCGGGAGGCGTGGCCGCGCAGCACCGGATCGTCGTCGCAGTAGGCCACCCCCTGCACCGGCCGCACGACGCCGAGCCCGACCAGCACCCCGCCAGCGTCGTCACGCACCAGCGGAACTCGGGCTGGCTGGCCACCCAGCGCGAGCGAGGCCGCCGCTGCGGGCGTCCGAGGCAGGCCCCAGAGCCGGGCCACCGCCGACGTCGTCGAGGACGGCACATAACCCACCGGCACCCTCAGAGACGACATGCGCAGCAGCCGCAGTACCACCGCGGCCAGGTCGGCGTCGGTGCCGCAGACCACCAGCCGGCGACCGGCTAGCCCGGCCAGCGGCTCGTCGAGCTCCTCGCGTCCAGGGCGAGCCGGCACCGGCACCACCGTTCCGGCACCGGACCACCGGGATGACCCGCAAGTCAACACCACCGCCCCCACCACTTCCACCTCCGGGGTCTACGCTCAGTGAGCGCGTTAGCGTGGCAAATCTCACCTGCTTGGAGTAACACATGCCGGCGATCGTGCTGATTGGCGCCCAGTGGGGCGACGAGGGCAAAGGTAAGGCCACCGACCTGCTTGGTGAGCAGGTCCAGTGGGTGGTGCGCTATCAGGGGGGCAATAACGCGGGCCACACCGTGGTGCTGCCTGACGGGCAGGATTTCGCGCTGCACCTCATCCCATCAGGCATTCTCACCCCGGATGTGACCAACGTCATCGGCAACGGCGTCGTGGTGGACCCTGGTGTGCTGCTCGACGAGCTGGCGGGTTTGGAGTCCCGCGACGTGGCCACGACGCGGCTGCTGATCTCCTCCGACGCCCACTTGATCATGCCATATCACGTCGAGATCGACCGGGTCACCGAGCGCTACCTGGGCAAATCCAAGATCGGCACCACTGGGCGCGGCATCGGGCCCGCCTACCAGGACAAAGTGGCCCGAGTCGGCGTCCGAGTTCAGGACCTGCTAGACGAGAAGATCCTGCGGCAGAAGGTCGAGGCCGCGTTGGAATTCAAGAACCAGGTTCTGGTCAAGGTCTACAACCGGCGCGCGCTGGACGCTGAGCAGGTGGTGGACACCGTGCTCGACCAGGGGGCGCGGTTCGCGCACCGGATCGCTGACACCCGCTTGCTGCTGGACCAGGCCCTGCGGCGCGGCGAGACGGTGCTGCTGGAGGGCAGCCAGGGCACCCTGCTCGACGTCGACCACGGCACCTACCCGTTCGTCACGTCCTCGAACCCGACCGCGGGCGGAGCCTGCGCCGGGTCGGGCATCGGGCCTACCAAGATCACCGCCGTGGTAGGCATCCTCAAGGCGTACACCACGCGGGTTGGCTCGGGCCCGTTCCCCACCGAGCTGCACGACGCCATGGGTGAACGGCTACGCAAGACCGGCGGGGAGATCGGGGTCACCACTGGGCGATCTCGGCGGGTCGGCTGGTTCGACGCGGTGATCGGGCGTTACGCGGCCCGGGTGAACGGGATCACCGACTTCTTCCTCACCAAGCTCGATGTCCTATCCGGTCTGGACACCGTGCCGGTCTGTGTGGCCTACGAGGTCGACGGCAGGCGCACCAACGAGATGCCGATGACCCAGACCGATCTGCACCACGCGGTGCCGGTGTACGAGGAGCTTCCCGGCTGGTGGGAGAACCTGTCCCAGTGCCGCACCCTTGATGATCTACCATCTAACGCCCGCGCCTACGTAACCCGACTAGAGGAACTCTGCGGCACGAGGATCTCAGCCATCGGGGTAGGCCCCGGTCGAGACCAGACGATCTCCCTTCGCACGCCGTAGCATCGCCATTCGCTTCGAAGGGCGCGGGCAGGGGCGCTCATCGGTTCAGCATGGCTTCCTCCAGGTCTAGCTCGTGCAACGTGCGGGAGAGGACTTCGTCGTTGATGCGGCCGGTATCGCGTAGTCCCACCAGGGTCTCCCGTTCGGCGGCAAGCATTTCCAGGCGTAACCGGTGGTAGACGAGGCTGGGGGCTTCCCCGAACTCGGTCTCGGGACGCCCGAGCCGTTCCCAGACGCTATGGCTGCGGTGCTCGGCGGCCCGGCGCAACCGGGTGGTCACCGACTCCGGCGCTCCGTCCGACACGGCCTCCAACCGGGCCAGCGCGGCCTGCGTGGCAGCGTGGATCGCGTCCGCTTCGGCCAGGGCGTCGTCGTGCGACTCGCGGCCTTCGACGCCGAGGCGGCGGATCACCCAGGACAGCGTGAGGCCGTGCAGCAGCAGGGTCCCCACGGTGACGAAGAAGGCCACAAAGATGATCTCGGACCGGCCCGGGAACGGCGCGCTGGAGTCGGTGACCAGGGGGATCGAGAACGCCGCGGCGAGGGTGACCACCCCGCGTATGCCGGCCCAGGAGATCACCGCCGGAACCTGCCACGGGGGCGCCGGGTCCCGGGTTCTGATTCGACTGGACAGCATTCGCGGCAGGTAGATCGCTGGGAACACCCAGACCACCCTGGCCAGTATCACCGTGGCGAACACCGCCGCCGCGGCGATCAGCAGCGGGCCGAGTTCGCCCGGTACGCCGCGCACCACTGCCGGCAGCTGTAATCCGATCAGCGCGAAGACGAACGCCTCGAGCACGGTGTCGGCGGCCCGCCACACTGCCTGGTCCTGGAGTCGGGTGGCGTAACCGGCCTGGGAGGCGTGATGGCCCAGATACAGCCCGGTCACCACCACCGCGAGCACCCCGGAAACGTGTACCTGCTCGGCCAGGGCATACGCCGTGAACGGCACTACCAGACCCAGCGCGCTCTCCAGCCTCGGATCGCGCAGCCGCAGCCACACCTGGTGCACCACCCGACCGAGGACGGCTCCGAGCGCCAAGCCACCCACCGCAGTGATCAGGAACCCGCCCAGCCCTGACCAGAGCGAGAATCCCGCGCCGACGGCGGCTGCCACCGCCACCCGCAACGCGGTGAGCGCGGTGGCGTCGTTGAACAGGCTCTCGCCCCCCAACACGGTCATCATCCGGCGGGGCAGCCCCAGGCGTCGCCCGATGGCCACTGCGGCCACCGCATCCGGTGGGGCCACCACTGCCGCGAGCGCCAGTGCGGCGGGCAGTAGCAGGCCGGGCACCAACCACCAGGCGACCACCCCGACGCACGCGGTGGTGAACAACACCAGCCCGACGGCCAGCAGCGCGATCGATCGGATGTTCGCCTTGATCTGGAGTGCCGAGCTGTCCAGCGCGGCGGAGTACAGCAGTGGTGGCAGGATCCCGTAGAGCACCAGGTCCGGGTTGAGCTGGTAGTTCGGGACCCCGGGGATCGCGGAGATGGCCAGGCCGGTGACGACCAGCGCCAGCGGTGCGGGCAGACTGAATCGGCGGCTGATCGCGGTCACCGCGAGGGCGCCGAGCACCAGCAGGACCAGCGGCATACCGTCCATGAGGCCAGAATGCTGCACTGTGAGATATCAGTGCCGGGAGGTATCAGTGATGAGCTGTGAACATGTGGACCAGCTACCCAGCCCGGCGCCCGAGCCGGCGGACCCGGCGAGCTGCAGTGACTGCACCGCGATGGGTGAGTCGGTGTGGGCGCATCTGCGGATGTGCCTGAGCTGCGGGCATGTGGCGTGCTGCGATTCCAGCCCGCACCGGCACGCCACCGTGCACTACTACCGCAGCGACCACCCGGTGATGCAATCCGCCGAGCCAGGCGAGAGCTGGCGATGGTGTTACCGGGACAAGCGACTGGTGTGAGCGCAGCGCCGGCGCCCGGGGTGCACGGGCGCCGGCGCCAGGCAGGACTCCATCCATGGTGCGGATCAGAGGACGGTGTCCAGTGCTCCGCTCTTGGCTTGGGTCAGCAGGTCACCGAACTGCTCGGCGCTCATCCGTACCCGCGAGCCGAAGTCATCGGTGAGGACGACGCGCTGCTCGGGCGGGGCGGATTCGTCGATGAACAGCTGCGGGCAACCGCAGCCACACTCGCCGCAGAACGTGGCCAGCGGGTGAGCCGTAGTGATGTCGAACATGGTAAACCTCCGGTGTCTTTGCCTGACCAATTGAATGTACTTGCCTAGCTACAATTCGCGAGACCCCTCATCGGGTGGCAACCGCAGTAACTCCTTGACACGAACCCGGAGAACGAGATGGCTGAGTTGATCGGCCTGCTGACCGGCCCAACCGCGAGACACGCACTGGCGCATCGCGATATCACCGCGGTATTCCGCATCCTGCACGACGCCGGGTGAGCCAGACCCGCATCGCGCGCCGCCGGCCAGCGGCAGTCGGAGGTATCCGAGATCATCTCGGGTCGCCGTCAGGTGCAGTCCCTCGCACTGCTCAGTCAGATCGCGGACGGGCTGGAGGTGCCACGGGGCTGGGTGGGTCTGGCGTACGACCCCGACCCCGACCTCGAACCGGAGCCGGGAGCGCCCGACAACGCGGCGACTCTGGCTGCTGCGGGGGAGGGAGCGAGCCACCCAGACCGCAGCGCGGTGTGCGGCACTGGCCTGCTTGTGAGTGGCGTTCGGTGCTATAACACTGTTTCCCACTCACGGGTGCAGCAGCGCCGGAATGGCCTGCTGCGCCACTGGCGGGGCGAACGCGGTGCCGCGCGCGGAATCGGCTCCGATGCGCCGTCGATCTTGCAGAGCAGCAGGGTGGTGTTGGGCGCAGCACGCTCACCCGGCGCGTCCAGGTGAATCAACAAGTAGTTCCGGTTGGGTAGCCCGGTCAGCAGATCGTGCAACGACTGGTGGCGTAAGCGCTGTTCCAGCAGGTGCACGTCGGTGACGTCCCTGACCATGGTGAGGGGATGGAGTAATTCTCCGACGTCACGACCGGTCAGTTCGGCAGCCGAATAATCCAGAATCTCGGTCAGTGCGGGGTTGGTCTCCGTGATTATGCCGTCCAGCCGGCTGATCGTCATGCCGACCGGCGCGGAATGGAAAACCTCCTGGAACCGGGACTCGCTTTGATCAAGGGCGTGCCGACGCAACGCGCTGGGGTATGTCGATCTCTTCGACCGCTATCGGCCGGTCGGTGGTCGAACTCATGCCGGCTCTCCAGGCACGGGTCAGCCCTGTCCGCAAGAAAAGGCCGATCGCTGCCGCCCCCCACAGGACTACAGAACTCGTCCCGAATGGTCGTCATCTGTCTTACGACTTCACTCGCTACCGAACATATACAGCACTCATGTCGATGCTGCGCAACGAGACGCGGATCGGCGCCCGTACTCTGCCCACTCGTGCGAATCCTCGTCATCGGCGCCGGCGCCCGCGAGCACGCCCTGGTGCTGGCTCTGTCCCGCGATCCGGCGGTCACCGCGCTGGCCTGCGCGCCGGGTAACGCCGGTACCGCGGTGCTCGCGCAGCAGCACGGTGTGGACGCCACCGATCCGGCGGCGGTCGCGCAGCTGGCGATGTCCTGGTCGGCGGACCTGGTGGTGATCGGACCCGAGGTACCGTTGGTGGCCGGCGCGGCCGACGCGGTGCGCGCAGCTGGCATCGCGTGCTTCGGCCCGTCCGCTGGCGCGGCGCAGATCGAGGGATCCAAGGCGTTCGCCAAGGACGTGATGGCTGCCGCGGGGGTGTCCACCGCGCCCCATGAGCTGGTGGACAACCCGGCCCGGTTGGACGCGGCGCTGCACCACTTCGGGTCGCCCTGGGTGGTCAAGGACGATCGCCCGGCTGCGGGCAAGGGGGTCGTGGTCACCGAGGACGTGGAGGTGGCCAGAGTGGCCGCGCTGACTCTGCTCGACGGTGGCCACCCGGTGCTGCTGGAGTCCCACCTCGATGGTCCGGAGATCTCGCTGTTCTGCCTGGTCGATGCCAGCGCTGTGGTGCCGCTGCGGCCCGCCCAGGACTTCAAACGGGTCGGTGCGGGTGACGTTGGCCCGAACACCGGTGGGATGGGCGCTTATGCCCCGCTGCCCTGGGCTCCCGAATCGCTGGTGACCGACGTCGTGACCGGGATCGTGCAGCCGGTGGTCGACGAGCTCGCTCAGCGCGGTGTCCCGTTCTCCGGGTTGCTCTACGCCGGGCTGGTACTCACCGCGGACGGCCCCCAGGTGATCGAGTTCAACTGCCGCTTCGGTGACCCGGAAACTCAGGCTGTCCTGGCGTTGCTGCGCACCCCGCTGGCCGGGTTGCTCCATGCGACCGCGACCGGGAGGTTGTCCCGGCAGCCGCCGCTGCGCTGGGATCCGGGGGCGGCGGTGGCTGTCGTGGTGGCCGCCGAGGGATATCCCGGCGTCCCACGAACCGGAGACGTGATCACCGGGGCGAACGGCGCCGGGGTGCTGCACGCGGGCACCCGCCGCCGCGACGACGGCGCTGTCGTGTCGGCCGGTGGGCGGGTGCTCACCGTGGTCGGAACGGGCGTCGACCTTGTCGCCGCGCGCGAGCAGGCATACCAGCGCGTCGAGCAGGTGCACCTGCCGGGCGGGCACTACCGCGGCGATATCGGATTACGCGCGACGCGCCGCGAGTGTTGGGCTTCTGACGGAGGGTGACGCGATAGCCTCCTAACGATCACTGCGGAAGAAGTGGAGGCCGAGCGAGACGATGGTCATATGCGACCGCCAAGGCGACGAACTGCTGCTGTCGCTGTCGCCGGAAGGCGTGCGCTTCCTCCGCGAACAGTGGGCTTGGTTGCGTGAACTGGTGCGCTGGCAGCTCGGTGGTTGCACCGACGACCCGTTGTCCCAACTCACCGGACTGCCCGTGCCTACCGGTCCGATCGACGGTCGGCTGGCCTACGTCGTGGACTATTGGTGCGGCACGGAGGAGACCGGCCCGGTCCGCCAGGTCTGGGAGGGCTGGGTCCTGCACGACTTGGAGCACAGCTTGACCCGGGTGCTCGGTACGCTGCCTCGCCACGGCGGCGTGGTCCAGCTTCCCGGTCAGAGCTATCCGGCCGCTGCCGAGTGGGGCTGGATGCTGCAGACGCTGCACGTCGTGCTGGACGTCTCGGGTCGGGTGAGTACCCCGGGCGCACCGGAGCGCATGCTGCCACCGCCGCCGTCCGCTCAGGACACCGACAGCTACCGGCGCAGTCTGCGCTGGTTGGAGATGGTGCTCGACGCGCTGGCTCAGGCCGGACGGCCCACCCCGACCGGCACCAACGACTAACTCCTGCTGCCGGATCCACCACCCCAGGTCCCATCTAGATAAGTGTTCTGCGAGACCACCGCGACCTGCGCGCGCAACGAGTCCACCGTCACATCGCGGATGTCGAACCCACCGAGGCGGACCCGGCCGGCGTCCGGGTCGAAAAATCGCAGCAGCAGCGCGACGACCGTGGATTTCCCGGCGCCGGAACGACCGACGATCGCCCAGATGGAGTGCATGAGAGGCTCGTATAGCCGTGCAGGTCCCCATCCGAGTGGCAGCGCGAGTAGCCATGCCAGCGGGGCGATCGCGAGGTAGCCATATACCAGCGAGGCGATCATGATCGTGCGGGTGTCTCCTGCGGCCCTTAGGACCGCCGCAGGTTCATCGTTGGGACTACCGCACCAGGATGAGTATGGCCAGTGCGACGGTCGACCCATTCAGCATCACGGGATCGCCGGTCAGTAACCCAGAACACGAGCCCCGGGAACAGCAGCATGGCCAGCACCCGATAGGCGGCCACCCTCGACGTCACCCCGCGCGACGAAGCCGGTGAGGATGACCTCACTGAAGTAGTCGATGACCAACAGGTGCTTTCCGGCCAGACGATCGGCCACAGCCTCGGTACAGCGAGCGCTAGACCGGCACGTGCTCCCAGCGCAACAACTCAAGCTCCGCGGGAAGCCAGCGACGGCCATACTAGATCATCAAGCTCAGCCCAGGGCGACCGTGCCCGAGAACGTCGACACACCCGCCCCAACCCGAAGATCATGATCACGCCGAGCGAGATGTCGGTGATGTTGGCCACCAGCGCCGTGCACCTGGCCCCCCGGGTGGCGCCGACCGGAGAAGGCACTCTGCAACATGAAGACCTGGGCAACATGAAGACCTGGGCGACGAATGCCAGGATCCGCAGGTAGGTACCCCCACGACAGCAACCGGTGACGAGACTCAGCGCAAGGCCCCTCCCCACCTCGGCGCGCTCGCCGCCCGGCGCATGGCTACCACCAGCCCTCACACCCAGCTGAAGATACGTTCGGTTCACGGGAGCCGCCGAACGTGACTTCTTGCCTAACACTTGCAGCAGCATGATAGTTGTGTCAGACTTGATGACTAGTATGAACTTACACCCGTAACGAGAGGCGGGAGGGGCGGTCAGACATGCCTGAGGTTAACATCGTGTTCGAGGAAATCGTGGAAGACGACCCGATTCCTGGAATGCACACCATGAATGCACTCGTACACGACGCTTTCAAGTTCGATGGGTTCGACGAGGTTGGGGTCGAAAGTTAAAGATCGCGTCGGGGCCGGGGGAAGCCCAATCGGGTATCACCCCGGCCCATCTCCACAGAGAATGGAAAGTTCTCCTATTAAGCTCGCAAAGCTTCGGCCAGGAGCCCATCTGTTCAAGGGGTCTGATGGAAATTGGCGATATCTTGACCCCGACGGCAGGTTCTTTCGCCTTCGAGGTCAGGAGGAAGTTCTAGCTCAGCTCCAACCGACCCTTCATGGCCATCTTTCATCGCAGCTAGAAGGCAAAGAAGATGAGGCCGCTCAAGTGTTGGCTGTTCTGGAGCAGCAGGGCCTTCTTGTCGAATCCTCTGAAACAGTTGATTTCTCGGCACGGAACGTCCTTATCGAGGGCGACACGCCAATTACGGAATTCCTAGCATATCTCCTTAAGCCGTATACGAGTGTCGTCACCGGAACTATCACTGCTGACGTTGTTTCGGATTTTGACATCGTCATTTCTTGCGCCGGATGGCTGAGCGATCATCGCTGGTGTGTGGTAGACGAATTGTGCCAATCGGCCGGTGTCAGTTGGCATCGGTGCTATGCTGAGAGCCGATTTTGGGTTCTTGGACCGATGAGTCTTCCCGGCCGAACAGCTAGCTATGCCGATACCCGAGCCCGTATCTTGGCGGCAACACCTCATAGCGAGGAACTCAGAGATCACTGGCGCTATTTGGATGCTGAGCTGTACCTGCCGCCGGTTCCGTGGCCCTCGGCAGGAGCGCTTGCCCTCGTTGCGGGCCTAGTGGCCTCTGATGTCATCGCGGCGCTCTCGGGTAACCGCATTCCGAGCGATGGCGAGCAGATCGTGGTTGATCCTTTGACGTCCACGATTGAGCGGCATCCGGTGCTCCCCCTTCCGGCAGTGTGGATGGAGACGAGTACGGATCATGTCCAATAGTATTGAAGACGTAGTAGAACTAGCTGTACCTTCGATTCCGAAAAGGATTCTAGCGTCATGATGACGCCGGACGCCAACCCGCTGGGGAGCGTAGGACGGGGACGGGTCGATCGGTTAATCGACCGACGTACTGGCCTGATTACGCGTGTAGTGCGTCAGCCTCGCAGGGAACGCACACCGCGTGCCTTAGCAACTTTTGCCGGACGCGTTTCCGCTGTACATTGT
>DATEMN010000098.1:0-7219 GCA_035275565.1 Pseudonocardiaceae bacterium
GGCTGCGGTGCGCCAGACGCAGCTTTGCCCGCCTGCGCCTCGATGGTCGCCGCGGCGGTGATGGTCTGAGCCTTGAGCCCGTCGGGCAGCGGGGCCATGCCCAGCGGGAGCTGGCCAGGGGCGATGCCCGGCTGCTGGCCCGGACCGGCCGCGTAGCGCAGGAACGCCGCGTAGTCCCGGCCGGCCGCTGCGTCCAAGATGGACGGGGAGGTGACCGCGTAGCTCAGCGCGGTCAGCGGGTAAGCGGCCGGGTCGGCGGCCCCGGGATCAGCGGCCAGCACACTGGGAACCGCGCCCGGCTTCATGGCGGCTGCACCGGCCAGCAGGCTTGCCGTGGTGGGAACGACGAACTGGCCGCCGGCGTTGCGTAGCGCCGCGGTCGGCAGACCGTACCGATCGGCCGTCGCCGCGTCCACCACCGCGAGCAGTGCCCGCCCGCCGGGCAGCTGCCGGTCGCGCTTCTTCGGAACCGGTGTCACGTTGTCGTCGCCAGGCACGACAGTTCGTGCCTGACTGTCGCCGCGACTGGCCGAACGGCCGGCGTCGTGCATGTCATTGGTGAATGGGTGAGAATCCAGCGTGCAGAGCTTGGCCGTGACCTCGCTGGCGATGAGCACGTCGGTGCAGCTTTGGTCGTTGCGGGGGAAGGTGGATGTTGGCAGCAAGAGACCTTTGTTGTAAGGGTTGACCACCATTCCCGCCTGGTCGGGGGTACCCGCGAGGAATGCGCTCGCGTCCGGGTCGGCCTTGACCCAGCTCCACAACAGCGAGGTGACGTCTGAGCCGCCGAGTTCCACCAGCGCGTCGGGCGGCTGCCGGACGGTCGCGAAGCCTCGGTACTCGGGGTTGAGGTCGAGGAACTCGGGGTCGACGGTCAGGCCTTTGGGGTTGTTCTTCAGGTAGTCCGGCAGGCCATCGACCGCACCCTGGTAGGACTGGGTGAGCAACTTGGCCACCAGCCGTGGGGTGAGCTTCATGGACGTGAACCGCTGGCCCTCGAGTTGCCGGTCAGCAGGAGGCGCTAACGAGTCCGGCTGGTGCTCGATGTTGAAGGCGATGGCCAGCCCGGACAGCCCGACCGGTGCGTAGACCAGTGGGCGGTCCGATGGTGCCTGATCGGGTGGAATCGGGTTGGTCGTCAACGCCAGACCGGGTGTGCTGCCGTCCAGCACCTGGTTGCGGGCGACGTCGTCGGGGAGCTGCGCGTAGCTGTAGAGAGCGCCCCCGCCGGCACACAGCGCCGGCTGCCACCGGCCGACCGCCTCGACCGCAAGCTCGTGGCCAATCACGCGGCGTTCGGGTGACCCGACCGGGCAGGCTTGGCCCACTGGCCGGAAGTCCAGCGGGACGACGATCCGGTTGTCCCAGTTGGTCTGGCTCAGCGGCGAGGAGTCCAGCCGGTCGCGGCCCTCGCCGCTGCGAGTCGAGCCGTCCACTTCGGTGGTTCCGCGTGGCACGATCACCAGCCAGCATGGCCGTCCGGTGCTGGTCCCGCCGGTGCTGACCAGGGCGCCACAGCCGAGCCCAGCAGCCTCGCGCACGGTCTGGACCTCAAAGAACTCCTGACCAGTGCCGTCACCACGGGAGCGGACCAGCGGAGCCTCGTTGGTGACCTGGGAGTCGAAGAAGTCACTGCTGTTTGTGTTGGTCGAGCCGACCGGCTGATCTCTGCCGACCGCCCAGAACGGAACAAAGACGTTATCGATGCTGCCCGCTGGCTTGGTGAGGGTCTCTTTGGGGTCGATGAGGTTGGCGGGATAGTTGACCTGACGCGACCGCACGAAGTTTCCGGCGCCGGGCAAGCTCTGGTTGTTCGACCCGCCGTACTGGCACTGGGTGCGGTCCGGACCTTTCGGGGCGTCGCCCCAACACTGCATGATCTGCAGGTAGTTGACCCCGAAACTGCCGTTGGCCGGCAGTGTAGCGAGACCACCCGTCCAGGACACGGTGACCGTCTGGTTGATGAGGTTCTTGGTCTGGCTAACGGTCACGTGCAAGCCCGCAAACGCACCCTTGCCCGACACCGTGACCGCTGAATCGGACGGGGCGGCATCCCCGGGAGCCGCTGACGCCAGCGGTGAGCCGATCACGGTCGCACCCAGCGCCACCGTCAGGAACACTCGAACCGCGCGATGCACACTCATGCCGGCGGCCCTCCCCGGCTGCGCATCGTCTGCGCCACCAGCGGGGGCCCCAGCACCAACCCGAGCAGCAGGACGATGGCGAGCATTGCGAGCAACATCTGACGCCGGTTGTCGGCGACATCGACAGACACCGGCACGGCGGAGACGCTGGAGGAGCCGGCACCGCTCGCAGCGCCCTCGGTCCCCTGCCCGGTGTCCGGGTCAATCTCGGCTGCTGGCCCGCCATCCGAACCCGTTGCGCCTGCGACCGTTCCGCCGGTACCACCGGTGGAGTTCGTCCCGTTAGTGCCGCTGGCACTACCGCCTGATCCCTCACCGCCGGCACCACCCGTCCCGGGACTGCCTCCCGCGTCGGGACCACCACCGCTGGTCGGCGTTGCCGCCGAAGCACCACCGGTGCCCGTGGTGCACTGCGTGGGACCGCCCTTGCGGTCGCACTCGGCGGGCTGCGGAGCATCCCTGGCTAGCAGGTTCGTGCCGTCGGGGGAGAATGTCGGGTTGTTGCACTTACTCAGGTCGTTGCGGTTGAGCTTGACGGATGCGCCATCGGAGCCTGGAATCTGGGCCACCTGGTCGACGCCGGCTTGCACGAGGTTGAGCGGCAGCGGCGAGTAGCCCAGCGCCTCGGCCTGCTGCTGTCCCTCGCACAAGAAATAGGAAGCGAACTCGGCTAGCGTGCGGCCCTTCTCGTTGGTGAAGTTCTGGTTGTTGTTCTTCGGCATGATCAGGTAGCTGTAGCTGGACAGTGGATAAGTCCGCTTGTCCCCATCGGTGTAGACGCCGCTCAGGTCTGAGGTGAGGTCTGGCCGGATCTGAGCCTTGAGCAGGGCGACGGCAACATTGCTCGCCTTGGGCTCGACGTAATAACCGGCTTCGTTGAGCACCTTGACCACCGGGAAGCTCGCGTTTTTGGCGTAGGAGTACTCGACGTAGGTGATCGAGCCTTCCGAGGTTCCCTGCGCCACAAACCCGGCCACGCCCTGCGACCCAGCCTTGGCCTCCATACCGGCCGCCAACGGGTAGTTCGAGGTGAATCCGCAGGGCTTCACCTTTTTGCCGGCCTTGTCGCAGTAGGCGTCCCAGGTGCTAGCGTGCCGGGCGGCCAGCCACCTGGTGAACTGGGCGGTGGTGCCAGACCCGTCAGATCGGACCACCGGAACAATCTTGCGTGCCGGCAGGGTGAGCCCGGGGTTGTCCGCCTTGATCGCCGGGTCGGACCAGGTGGTGATCTGCTGGGCGAAAATCTTCGCGAGGACGTCACCGGACAGCCGCAGATTCGTCACCCGGGTGTTTCCGATCTTGAGGTTGTACATGAATGCGGTACCACCGGCGACGATCGGCATGTACCCGAATGTCCGGCCGGCCGGTGGCTGGTCGGTGACCCCACCGTCGGTGAGGCCGTACTCGATCTCGGAGACGGCGAAGTCAACGGTGCCGTTCTTGAACTGGTTGCGGCCGTCCGACGAACCGCTCGGCGCGAAGTTGACCTTTATCTGGTAGTTGTTGTCGACGTTGCGCCGCCACTGGTCCAGCGCGTTGAAGCTCCACGTCGAACCCGCGCCACTGATCGGGACGTAGCCCTGGGCGAACGCCGCCGGTAAGGTGGCGAATTGCGTCCCGAGCAGCACGGCGACAGCAGTCAGCCACGCCGCGACACGCGGCCCGCACCCCCGCGCCGCAGAGCGGG
Source organism: Pseudonocardiaceae bacterium (assembly GCA_035275565.1). Classification (GTDB taxonomy): domain Bacteria; phylum Actinomycetota; class Actinomycetes; order Mycobacteriales; family Pseudonocardiaceae. The sequence continues at coordinate 3,832 of DATEMN010000098.1, forward strand.
TATTACCGAGCATGGTGGCTCCCAGACTGTTGGTTTCGGTGGGCTCTGGTGGACAACCGGGTGGCGTCACGCTGCGACTCCTGGGCCCGCTTGCGCAGCTGCCGAGCCGACAACTCACCGGCTGGGCGTCCGCCGAACACCCTGGCCAGTGCGAACAGCACCAGCACCAGCACCATGAGGACGGCTGCGGCGCCGAACCCACGGGCGATCATCGTGAGCTCCGGCGACTCGGAGAAGGAGAAAGTGGCCAGCGGCAGCGAGACCATCGGGTTCTCCGTCGGATCAAAGTTGATTGTGGAACCAAGCCCGGCGGTGATCAGCACCGGTGAGGTCTCGCCGATTCCCCGCGCCGTACCCAGCAGCACCGCGGTGGTCAGCCCGGAGCGGGCGGTGGGCAGCACGACGTGCCAGACCGTCTTCCACTGCCCGGCGCCCATTGCCAGCGACGCCTCCCGCAGCGCACCCGGCACCAGCCGGATGACCACGTCAGCGGCCCGGATGATGATCGGCAGCATCATCACGCTGATCGCCAAAGCGGCGGCGAACCCGGACTTCGGCACCCCCAGGAAAAGGATCACCGACGCATAGATGAACAGCCCCGCCACGACGGACGGCAGCGCGGTCATCGCCTCGACCACGGTGCGCACGAACCGGGGCAGTGCCCCCCTCGCCTCGTTGAGGTATAATGCACACGCCAGCCCGAGCGGCATCACGAGCAGCAGCGCGATCGTGATCTCGATGAGCGTGCCGACCGCGGCATGCACGACACCGCCGACAGAGAGTGGCTGCAACGGGCCTGCGGCGCTCATGTCCTGGACGTAGAAGTTGACGTGAACCAGCGCCTCCCAGCCACGGAATAACGTGTGACCGACCACTAGCAGCAATGCCAGCGCGGTCAGCCCGGTCAGCCCGTGCACGAGCACCGAGGCGACCCGATCACGAACGACCAGCGCGTTGTCGCTCAACGACACCAGCACGGCGTAGAGCAACACGAACAGCAGGTAGACGATCACCACGAAACCGATTGCGTTGGCGCTGGGAATGATCCGGTCCACAAGCAGGGCCGCCAGGCACAGCGCGGCCGCCGCGGCACCTGCCATCACGATGTGGTCGGTGCGCCCTCGGGCCGAGGTCGAACGGCGAACCTCCGGCGCCGGCAACGTCGCCATCTCAGGCATCGCTCTGCGCGCCGGAGCGGGTCCGCACAATGATCGCCGACGCCGCGAAGTTGACCACCAGGGTGAGCAGGAACAGCACCAGCCCGGCGGCGAACAGGGCCGAGAGCCCGAACGGGCTGGCCGCCCCGAACTTACTCGCGATCAGCGCCGCGATCGAGTTCGTGCCACTACGCAGGATCTCCGGCTGGATCTGGAAGACTGTATTTATGATCATGTAGACGGCGATCGTCTCGCCCATCGCGCGGCCGAGCCCGAGCATCGTGCCGCCGATCATCCCGCCGCGGCCGAACGGCAGCACGACGCTGCGGATCATCCCCCACTTGGTGGCACCCAGCGCGTAGGCGCCTTCGCGTTCTCCGGCCGGAGCCTGTGCGAAGGACTCCCGCATCACCGAGCAGATGAAAGGCATGATCATCAACGACACCACGATCCCAGCGAGGAACGCGGAGGACTTGTAGATCGTCAGATCCGCCAACGGGTTGTCGGGGTCCGCATCGTGGATGCCCAGCAACGGAAGCCAGCCGAAGGTCGTCGACAGGAACCTCGCCACCGGGATGATCTGCTCCTGGAGCAGGTGAGCACCCAACAGCCCATAGACCACGCTGGGCACAGCAGCCATGAAGTCGATCACGTTGATGCCTGCCCGGCGCAGCCGCCTCGGCGCGTACTCGGAGATGTAGAGCGCCACCCCAGCGGCCAGCGGCACCGCGAGGATGAGAGCCACGCCGGCGATGAGCAGCGTGCCGGTGAGCATGGTCGCGATCCCGAAGTTGTTCGCGTCCGGCTCCCACGCCTGCGTGGTGAGAAACCCCAGACCGGCCTGGGACAGCGCGGTCCAGCCCCGGTAGAACAGGAACAGCCCGATCGTGCTCATGATGACGAGCACCGCCAGACCGGCCCCGCGCAACGAGAGCTGGAAGACCCGGTCCGCACCACCGGAGGTGGATCTCACCCTCCGCACTGATTCTGGTGGGATCTCCGGCCCGGAAATCGGCATGGTCACGACGTTCATCGGTAAATCACCTGCACGGGATCCGAGCCCACCGTCTCGGTGACCAGCGCCAAGAACAAATCACACATGAGCCGGGCACGTACCTGGCGCTGGTAGGTGCGAGTCGTGGTCGCGACGATCTCATCGGCTAAGCGGATCCGCCACACCCATTGCCCGTTGCCGTTTCGTGCCGTCTCTCCGACGGCACGCGGCAGGTTCTCCTGCAGGATGCGGATCGCCGCCAGGCAGGACTCCACATCCGCAAAAGTCTGCGCCGACCGGGCGAGGCTGCGGTTGTTGGCGGACATGAACCGCCAGCAGAATCCGGGTGCCCGGCGCGCGACAAGACTTACCGCGGGAAGCCCTGCCGACCCCGGCTCCCCTGGTGTAGGCGCCTGCGCATAGCGCACCGCCCGTACCAACTGAAACCGAGCCACCGCCATGACGCCTCCTGCACCATCGATGTGACGGGGCGACGCTGCGCCCCAAAGATGAACAGGAGACGACCGAAAAACGACAAACAGTTTTCAACCTGCCCTACAAGGGATAGCTACATAATGTAATCCATCCGTTATCTCAACACTCACACGGGTATAATAATATTTCCGGTCACAGGAGAGACGTGCCACGAAAAGTGAGATACCACAGCATTAGCGCAGCCAACGGCGCCGCTTACGAGCGGTGAACCGCCGCCACGCAGCGGGTAGCGCATGTTCAGCTTCGTGGATCTCGGTGCTCTGCCGACCGTGCAACAGACCGAAGGTGTAACCGTTCTCGCCGTCGAGATGGGCCTGCATAGCGATCTCCCGCAACACCGGGCGAGCCACCACAGCGTCGTGGTGCTCGCCGAGCAGTTGCTGCACGGCCTTGACGCGCTTGCGGAAACGGCGGGCCGGTTTACCGAGCACCGGCAGCGCCACTTCGGTGCCATAACGCAGCCGCTTGGCTGCCTTGCGCACCTCGTGCAGGGCAACCTCCCGGTTCGGGCCTAGGCGTTGCCGATCGGCGCAGCGCATCCGGCGGATGACCTTGGCATCGACGCGTCTGATCAGGCGCGGAAGCTCGCGAGGGGCCGGGCGGCGGCCCCGACTGGTCAGCGGTGGGTCGGCGAGCAACGCGTCGATGCCATCGAGCAAAGCGAAGTAACGGGGATCGTCCAGCGCCACCCGCACCTCTTCGGCGGCAGCGGCCTCCCGCGGGGCGAAGTAACGGACGAACC
>DATEMN010000099.1:0-13364 GCA_035275565.1 Pseudonocardiaceae bacterium
AGGACGGTGTTCCGTTGCCCGGTGTGTATGTGAGTGGCTGGATCAAGCGCGGTCCACGCGGTGTCATCGGCTCCAACCGCATCGACTCCGAGGAGACCGTCGAGCACCTCCTCGCCGACCTGCACACCCTGCCCCGGGCTCGCCATCGCGAGCCCGGGGCAATCATCGCCGAGCTCACCCACCGCGGCCTCAAAGTGATCACCTGGGCTGGCTGGAAAGCCATCGACGCTGCCGAGCAGGCACTCGGGGTCGCGGCTGGACGCACCCGAATCAAGATCGCCGATCGGGAAGCGCTGCTCGTCGCTGCGGCACAGGCCCGGACACGCTAAGGGGGCTTCCGATCACGCCTATTTCCGGAAGATGTCCTTAGCCTTGTCGACCGCGTCAGCCACCTTATCCTTCAGCTGCGCCTTGTCCTTCTCGAATTCCCCCTCCTGACGCAACTCCTCATCACCGGTCACGTTGCCCATGGTCTCCTTCACTCGACCGGCACCCTCATCGATCTTGTGCTTGATTTTGTCCTCATTAGCCATGACAGCCGTTCCTCCTCTGGTTTGTTGTCGGACAGCTCAGGCGCTCGACGCCTGCGCGGCGTGCCCGCCCTCGACGAACTCCTCAATGAGCCTTGCACCGAGAACGGGCAAGTCATCGGGCCTGCGACTGATTACCAGCCCCTGGTCGACCACGACCGCCTCGTCGACCCATTCGGCGCCAGCGTTGCGTAGGTCAGTCCGCAAACTCGGCCAAGACGTCATCCGCTTGTCACGCACGACGTCGGCTTCAATCATGACCCAGGGTGCATGGCAGATTGCTGCCACCGGTGCCCGCATCAGTCGATACCAGCTCGGGGATGGCCCCAGCCTCGCGCACCGCCTTCCACGGCTCGGTGAGTTCGACTTGCTCGGTCCTTCCGGAGCCACCAGGAATGCCACCCGCTGGCCCAGCAAGGGCTGAGTCACGTGCCTCTCCTTTCCCGGGCCTGCCTCCGTGGGCAGGCCGTCTGGCTACGGTCCCCGACTACCCCAACCTAGTGATCGGCAAACGCTCCACCGCCCCGGATGGGTGGCTTCGCGCTCGCCGTGGCCCAGGGGGGCTACGGTGCGAAAGCGAAGAGCTCGGAAAACGAACTCAGGAGAGGAGCCGCCGTGTTGCGCCGCATTGCCCGTCCGCTGCTCGCTGCTGTATCTATCGTTGACGGGGTGGAAACCCTGATCAACCCGAAGCCGAAGGTCGAGGCGGCCACGCCGCTGGTGGCTAGGGGCCAGGAGATGTTGCCCACGGGACAGCCGGTCGATCCGGGTTTGATCGTGCAAGCCGGCGCCGCTGTGAAGGTCGCCGCCGGTCTGATGATGGCGCTCGGGTGGGCACCTCGGCTCGCTGCGACGGTGCTCGCCGTGGAGCTGATCCCGAGCACGGTGGCCGAGCATCCGTTCTGGGGCAGGGGCTATCCCGACGACCGTAAAGCCCACCAGCAGCACTTCATCAAGAATGCCGGTCTGCTCGGGGGGTTGCTGCTGGCGATCACCGCTGGCAAACCCAAGCGCGCCAAGAAGCGTTCCCGCAAGCGCCGCTGAACGCAGCGGCCCTTGCGGGCAGGGAACCCCGTTCCGGGCAGGTATGCCGGAACGGGGTTCGGCGCAGGCGGCAAGGGTGCGCCAGAGACAGTGCAGGTGCTGGCGACTAGAGAACCGGCTGGCGAACCGGGGCCGTCCGCATAGCGGGAACCCCGATCACCGGCTCGAAGCTCTTCGGCTCGATCACCCGAGACTCCGTGACAATAGCGGTGACCAGGTCTGCGGGAGTCACGTCGAAGGCTGGGTTGAGGGCGACGGATTCGATCGGCGCCATTCGCCAGCCTCCGACCAGCAGCACCTCGTCGGGGTCCCGGTGTTCGATGGTCACCGCCGCGCCGGTGGGCGTGTGCGGGTCAAGCGTGGCGGCCGGAGCGGCCACCACGAACGGGATACCGGCCCGGGCCGCAGCCAGTGCCAGCGGGTAGGTGCCCACCTTGTTCACCACGTCGTAGTTGGCGGCGATCCGATCCGCGCCGACGATGACCGCATCCACCCGGCCGCTGGCGATGATCCCCGGACCCGCGGCGTCCACGACCACCTGGTGTGGCACCCCCAGTTGGGCGAGTTCGACCGCGGTGATCCGCGACCCTTGCAGCAACGGGCGAGTCTCCCCGACCAACACCATCTGGATCAGTCCGTCGGCGTGCAGTGTCCGGACGACGCCGAGCGCGGTGCCCCTCTCCACGCAGGCCAGCGCACCCGCGTTGCAGTGCGTGTGCAGCACCATCGGCCGATCGCCGACGTAGCTGCGCAGCAGGGCGGCGCCGAGCCGGGACAGCGTCGCGCAAGCCCGCACGTCGGCTTCCACCAGCTCCTTCGCGACGGTCAGCACCGCAACATCGCCCCGCGGCACCGCGGGCAGCACCTGCTGCACGGCCCAACTCAGGTGTACCGCGGTGGGACGGGCCCCGGCGATGCGACCGGCGTCGGCCCGCACGGCATCAGCGTCATAGCCCTGTTCCGCCGACCGCGCCGCCGCGAGGGCGACACCCAGCGCGCCCAACGCACCTAGAGCGGGCGCGCCGCGCACCACCATCCGGCGGATCGCGTCCACCACCTGGCTGACGGTGTGCAACTCCACCCGCCGATGCTGCGGCAGGGCGGTCTGGTCGATCACGTCGACGTGTCCGTCGACCCACTGGATGGTGCGCATGGACATCCGGCTCCCGGAGATTCGGTCTGCGGGCACGGTACGCGCCGCGCAGGAGGTGGCGCACCGCCCAACGGGCGATTCCCCAACGCTAGAGGTCAACGCTGGGTAATCACGGTGTACTCCCGTTCGGTGTGACCAGTGTAGACCTGACGCGGCCTACTAATCTTGGTTTCCGGATCGCTGATCATCTCGCGCCAGTGCGCGATCCAGCCCGGTAACCGGCCCAGCGCGAAGAGCACCGTGAACATTTTAGTCGGGAAACCCATCGCCCGGTAGATCAGACCGGTGTAGAAATCGACGTTGGGATAGAGCTTGCGTTCGACGAAGTAGCCGTCGGCGAGCGCCTTGTCCTCCAGCGTCAAGGCGATGTCGAGCAGCGGGTCATTGACTCCCAGCTTGTGCAGGATCTCGTCTCCGATCTTTTTGACGATCTTCGCGCGGGGGTCGTAGTTCTTGTACACCCGATGCCCGAAGCCCATTAGCCGCACACCGTCGGAGTGGTTTTTCACCTTCTTGACGAAGGTGTCCACGTCACCTCCGTCGGCGTGGATCCGTTCCAGCATCTCCAGCACAGACTGGTTCGCCCCGCCGTGCAGCGGGCCGAATAGCGCATTGATCCCCGCCGAGATCGACGCGAACAGATTGGCGTGCGAGGAGCCGACCGTCCGCACGGTGGAAGTCGAGCAGTTCTGCTCGTGGTCGGCGTGCAGCACGAACAACAGGTCCAGCGCATCAGCCATCAGTGGGTCGACCTCGTAGGGCTCCGTGGGGAGCCCGAAAGTCATGCGCAGAAAATTATGCACCAGGCTCAGCGAGTTGTCCGGATAGAGAAACGCCTGGCCGATCGACTTCTTATAGGCGTAGGCCGCGATGGTAGGCAGCTTGGCCAGCAGCCGCACCGTAGAGATCTCTACTTGCTGGTGGTCGAATGGGTTGAGGCTGTCCTGGTAGAAGGTGGATAGTGCGGATACCGCGCTGGACAGCACCGGCATCGGATGGGCGTCGCGCGGGAAACCGTCGAAGAAACGCCGGAGGTCCTCGTGCAACAAGGTGTGGACGCGGATCGCCTCGGTGAAGGTCTCCAGCTGACCACGGGTCGGCAACTCCCCGTAGATCAGCAGGTAACTGGTCTCCAGGAAGTTCGAGTGCTCGGCGAGCTGACCGATCGGGTAACCGCGGTAGCGCAGCACGCCCGCATCCCCGTCGATGTAGGTGATCTCCGAAGTGCACGTTGCGGTGTTCACGAATCCCGGATCGAGGGTGACCATCCCGGTTTCGGCCCCCAACTTACCCAGGCTGATCCCGGACGCCCCCTGGGTGGCCATGGCGATCGACATCCGATGCTGCCCGGCCGGGTGGTGCAAAGTCACACTGTGACAATCATTACGATGACCAACATTACTGTGACAGTCATCACTGGAACGATCGTGACCGGGCTCGTCGCGGTCGTTGCTGGACGATCGAACCGGCACTGTGGACGCGGTAGCGTCAGACATGGCGGTCCCTCTCACTGTTCGGATGACGGGAACGCTGCGCTGCGGAAACCGCTCGGGTCACACAACGGAACACCGTCGGGTACGACGACATACTCCACGGTAACTCCACCGCCGAGGGAACCGCCTACCCCGCAACTCAGTGGTAACTCAGCATTGTCGTCGTCACGACGGATCCACGCCGAGCCCAGGCGGGGCCTTGCTAGCGAGACAGCTTCGCCGGGTCGAATTCGACCTTGCCCACGAACAGCCGGTTGACCAACCAGAGCAACACCCCGACCGCCAGCAGCACACCGGCGAGCAGGTATTGACTGGGCTCACGGCCGGACAGCGGAGTGACCAGGTAACCGCACAACAACGCGCCGACCCACGGGCTCCAAGCCGGCGCACGGAAGTGCCGGTGCTCGACGGGCCTGCGGCGCAGCACCAGACAGGCAACGTTGACCAGGGTGAAGACGGCAAGCAGCAGCAGCGACGTGGTACCCGCCAGGCCCTTCAGCGGGACGAAGCTGACCAGGACCACGGCGATCGCGCTGGTGAACAAGATCGACACCCAGGGGGTGCGCCGGGTCGGATGCACCGTGCCCATGGCCCGCGGAATGATCCGCTCGCCCGCCAGGCCGTAGACCAGCCTGCTGGCCATCAGCATGTTGATCAATGCTGTATTGATCACCGCGAAGAGCCCGATGACGGCGAATAAACCCAACGGGAAGGCCGGTGCGCCGACCTTGACGACCTCCAGCAGCGCACCACTCTCCAGGGTAGCCAGCCGGTCGGCGGGTACCAGCAGCGACGAGGTGATGGCGACCAGCACGTAGATCACCCCGGCGGCGCCCATGCCGAGCAGCATCGCGCGCGGGAAGATCTTGGCCGGGTCCTTGCACTCCTCGGCCATGTTCACCGAGTCCTCGAAACCGACCAACGCGAAGAACGCCAGCGCGGTGGCCGAGGTGATCGCCAGCAGCACGCCGGAATCGGCGGTGTCGATCTGGGTCAGCCGGGACGGATCGCCCTGGCCCGAGCCGACCGCATAGATCCCGATCGCAATGATGATCAGCAGTCCGGACAGCTCGATGCAGGTGAGTATCACGTTGACCTTGACCGACTCACCGACACCCCGGAAGTTGACCAGCGCGAGCAGCACGATGAAGGTGATCGCGACTGCCCAGACGGGCAGCGTGATGAACGCCTCGAGATACGTCTGGCCGAACGCCACCGCCGCTGAGGAGGCACTGGTGATACCCGAGCTCATCACCGCGAAGGCGACGATGAAGGTCAGGAACGGAATCCCGAACGCCCGGTTGGTGTACAGCGCGGCCCCGGCCGCCCGGGGATACTTGCCAACCAGCTCCAAGTAGCTGAACGCGGTGAGGAAGGCCACTAGGAAGGCGCCGACGAACGGCACCCACAAGGCGCCGCCGATCTCGCCCGCGACGTTGCCGGTCAGCGCGTAGATCCCGGTGCCCAGGATGTCGCCGATCACGAAGAAGAACAGCAGCTTCGGCCCGATCACCCGTTTGAGTTCGGTGTGGACCTCACCGCTCGAGGCACTCGCCGGCGCCGTCGTCTCGCTCATGGCACGTAGTCTGGCGGTCGCTGAGCGTTGAGTCACGCACCGAGGGTGAGGGTTGCCCTCACGGCGCGAGCCGGACCACCGTCCACCGGCCGTCGTCGCCGATCTGGTAACGCAGCCGGTCGTGCATCCGGTTAGGCCTGCCCTGCCAGAACTCCACGCTCACCGGCCGGATCCGCACCCCGCCCCAGTGCGCCGGCAACGGCACCTGCTCGGTGTCGGCGAACCGCTGCCCAGCCTGCTCCAGGGCGTCGTCTAGGGCCCACCGGTCCCGCACCACCGTGGACTGCGCCGAGGCCCACGCCCCCAGCTGCGTGCCCCGCGGGCGGGTCTGCCAGTAGGCGACGTTCTCCGCCAGCGTGATCAGCTCAATCGGCCCCCGCAGGTGCGCCTGGCGGTGCAGCGCGATCCACGGAAACGTGGCCGCCGCGAACCTAGTGGCGTTGATGTCGTTCATCTTTTGGGAATCCAGGTTGGTGTAGAACACAACACCTCGCGAGTCGAGGGCCTTGGCCAGCACGGTCCGGGAGCTGGGTAGCCCGTTGGCGCCTGTGGTGGCCAGCACCATCGCATTGGGTTCGGGAAGACCCGCGGCCACGGCGGCTTCGAGCCACCCGGCAAGTTGCTCGTGCCACGTCGCGGCCAGATCGGCTTCGTCGAGCTCTCCGGCGGGATAGGCGACCCGCATCCGGGCCAGATCAGTGGCCGGCTCCCCCCGTTGTGTCCACCCAGCCGCCACGCCGCACGCTCCTCACCGATCAGGTCCGACTGGTCTGAACCTACGTCCACTGACCTCGTTCGTGCGGGAAACGTTGCCGCCGGGTGGGTTTCGGGTGCACAGTTAGCCAGCCCGCGCGGCGCCGCAACGTGGCGCGCCCCACGACCCGCTGGCCACTCAGCGACCCGCGCGTGCCCCATTGAGGACCCATCGCGCAAGGAGGACGGCGTGACTGCGTTGAACGGGGTGGCAGCGGCGGGCACGCCCACCGGTTTCAAGCCGGGACTGGAGGGCGTGGTCGCCTTCCACACCGAGATCGCCGAACCGGACCGGGACGGCGGAGCGCTGCGCTACCGCGGCGTGGACATCGAGGATCTCGCCGGACACGTGACCTTCGGCGACGTGTGGGCGTTGCTGACCGACGGACGCTTCGGGCACGGCCTGCCCCCCGCGGAACCGTTTCCGTTGCCGGTGCATACCGGTGATGTCCGGGTCGACGTGCAAGCCGCGCTGGCGATGCTCGCCCCGATCTGGGGCTATTGCCCGCTGCTGGACAGCGCCGACGCGCAGACGCGCGCGGAGTTGGCCAGGGCATCGGTGATGGCGTTGTCCTATGTGGCGCAGTCCGCCCGCGGGATCCACCAACCCGCCGTCCCGCAGTACCGGATCGACCAGTGCTCCACCATCACCGAGCGCTTCATGACCCGGTGGCGTGGCGACCCGGACCCAGCACACGTCACAGCCGTGGACGCCTACTGGGTCTCAGCCGCCGAGCACGGGCTCAACGCCTCGACGCTGACCGCTCGAGTGATCGCCTCCACCGGTGCCGACGTCGCCGCGTGCCTGTCCGGGGCGATCGGCGCGATGTCCGGCCCACTGCACGGGGGCGCGCCGGCCCGGGTGCTGCCGATGATCGAGGAGGTAGAGCGCACCGGCGACGCCACCGCAGTGGTTCGCCGGATCCTGGATGACGGCCAGCGGCTGATGGGCTTCGGTCACCGGGTATATCGTGCGGAGGACCCCCGAGCCCGGGTGCTGCGCCGGATCGGTAAAGAACTCGATGCACCGCGTCACGAGGTGGCGGTAGCCTTGGAGCACGCCGCGCTGGCCGAGCTGCGGGAGCGGCGGCCGGACCGGATAATCGAGACCAACGTCGAGTTCTGGGCCGCGGTGGTCCTCGACTTCGCGCAGGTCCCCCCGCACATGATGGCGGCGATGTTCACCTGCGCCCGCACCGCGGGCTGGTGTGCGCACATCATGGAGCAGAAACGCACCGGCCGGCTGGTCCGCCCCGCGGCACGTTATGTCGGACCCGATCCACGGCGGCCGCACGATGTGGACGGCTGGAGCGAGATCAGGCGCGCCTAACCGGGTGGTTGCCGCAACGCGTATCGGGCGAACAACTGGCTCTCGGACTCCAACAGCCAGATCAGATCGAGATCGACCGGCTCGACCAGCGGAGCCCAGTCAATGATGGACAGCGATCCAGCGCTGCCAGCCAGTACCGGCGCGATGGCCAGGAACAGCTCGTCGACCAGGCCGGCGGGCAGCAGCGCGGCGTTGAGCGTCGGTCCACCTTCGCAGAGCACCGAACGCACGCCGTGCTCGGTGCGCAACCGGGCCAGCATCGTGGCCAGATCCAGATCCTCGCCTGGTGCCGGGCGCAGGTAGCTGACCTGCGCGGCGCATTCGTCGAGTTCGGCAGCACTGACGGTGAGCACGACCACCCGGGAGTGCGGATCGGCCAGCAGCGGCAGGTCGGGGGTCAGGGTGAGCCGGCCGCTCACGACGACCGCGAGCGGGTCGGGTGCCAACCCGCGGGCGACCCGGCGCTCCCGGCGCGCTGGGTCACGGACCAAACGCCCGTACCGCTCGGTGCGTACCGTGCCAGCACCGACCAGAACCGCGTCGACGTGCGCCCGCAGCTCGTGGAACAGCTGCCGATCGGCAGGGTTGCTGATCGGGGCGGTGCGGTGGGCCACTGTCGCCATGCCGTCGGCCGTGGCCACCATGTTGAGCACCACGTACGGACGGTGACCTGGGGCTTTCCCGGGAAGCGCAAGCCCCTCCAGCGCCTCAATGGCGGTGACGGTTCCCAGCTCGGGCAGCAACCGCCGCAACACTACCGAAGTCATGCTGGATGCCCCGGTGAGATGTTCTTGGCTCGGTAGAACTCGAAATACTTTTGGCTGCCTTCCCGGTGGGTTGCGACGGGCTCGAGCAGGAAACCGGCGTGGTCACCGAGGTCGAACCGCTGGAGTACCCGCCCGACGAACCAGTTCCCGCACTCCTGCAGGATCGGCAGCCCGCCGGGGCCAGGCCGCCAGGCGCAGCGAGCAAATTTGTCCATGTCGTCACCGCTGTGGCCACCGAAAAGCTCGGCCAACGCCTCGGCCCACTGCGGCACGAAGTGCACGGCCACCAGCTCGGAGCCGTTCGCCACCTGGTAAGTGTGATTCTTGCGTGACAGACAGACCAGGAAACGCGGCGGGTCGATGCTGCTCTGGGTGCCGAACCCGACCAGGCACCCGGCCTGCTCATCGCCAACACGGACGGTGACGATGAACATGGAGTAATCGAGCTCCCCGACAAGCTCGCCAAAAGTCCCCCGGACATCCACAGCGGCCAACATACCGGGAATTCCAGAGATCTGGCACTGGGCCGGCGAGCTGACCGAAGTCGTCGATGAGGGTATCCAGGAACACCACGTCTCCGCCAAAACCCAACTCCACCCACCGCGAGCCGGCCGTGACAACCGAAACACTAACCGTCTAGAGTAACCACCAGATCACGCGGTGTCATCTCATACACCACTCCGCCGGACGTGACCGGTGAGACAGCAACCCGCCTCTATGAAATCGCGATTACCGAGTGGATCCTCTTTGACGAGACGAACTTCTCCGAGCAACCACAGCGGATCGTCAAGGCCGCGCAGTAACCGTTTGTCGCCGCATTTCGACCGTTCGTCGCATCGTCGTTCTTCGCGGTTTCGGAAGCAACGTTATTGTCAGGGTACCTTGGCAGGATCGGGGGTATGAGACCGACCGGGTGCGACGATCTGCAGGCTGCCGTGGCCTGTGTCGACGCGTTGCGCGAATCGGTCCCGTCACTGCGTGGCCCGGCGTTGGTCGAGGCGGTGTGTGGGATCGAGGTGCTGACCCGCAAGACCCACGCCGTCATGCTGGAACTGCTGGCGGAGTCTGACCGGTGAGCTGTTGCCGGCCCGGTTGCCGGCCACCGCGGCGGCGTTGGCGTCGGGCACGATCGGCACCGGGCAGCTGAAGGTGATCACCGAGGCTGACTACGCTGCCGTCTACGGTCAGTCCGGACGATCGGGACTGGGCCGAGGCCACGCTGGCCGAGCACGCTGCGAATTTCGATCCAGCGCGGCTGCGGGTGATCGCCCGGCGCATCGTCGACCAGCTCGACCCCGACGGCCCCGCGCCTTGTGACTCCGACAATGAGCCACCACAATCCCCCCGGTGGGACCGACCTGATGGATCAGCGGCCTGCGCAGGTGTCCTGGTAGCTGACACTGGGGGCGTACTGGTCCCACGTCGCTCTGTCCAGCGGTCCGCCCGCTCGGAGATCAGGCTGGAAGCAGGCCGATAGGATCGGCGCTGACATCCCTCATCCCGGGGAGCTTTGATGACGCGACTGAGCCAGTCCGTTGACCACGTTGCCGCCCTGCTCAAGGATGCGGACCTCGCGGCCGACGCTACGGTGCGCGAGTTGCTGGAGCTGACCACACAGCGCCGCAGCATGGACCTGTCAGACCTGGCCCCGGCCGAGCAAGCGACGCTGATCGCGGCACGATGCCAGGAGCTTCAGCCGTCAGCCGATGCGCTGGCCGAGCGGATCATCGAGGCCGGGAAGAAGAACCGGCCATTCATCGCCAAATTGGGTATCGACCCCACTGGTCACGAAGTCCACCTCGGCCACGCGGTGCCGATGCTCATCCTGAGCCGGTTCCAGCGCATGGGCCATCAGGTCGTCCTCATCGTCGGCGACGTGACCGCGAAGATCGGCGATCCGTCCGGCCGCTCTGACGAACGTCCTCCGTTGACCGATGCGGACATCGCCCGCAACCTGGCTACCTACCGCGCGCAGGTCACCCCGTTCTTCGACTTCACCCGCGCCCAGTTCCGTCACAACGGTGACTGGCTGCGCGAGGTCACGCTGCCTCGGATGATCGAGATCACCGCCCAGATCCCGGTCTCGATGCCGCTGCAACGCGAGGATTTTCGCAAGCGACTGGACGCCGGTCAGGGCCTGTCCCTGGCCGAACTGTTGTACTCGGTCGTCATGGCGCTGGATTCGGTCGAAATCAACTGTGATCTGGAGCTCGGCGGCATCGATCAGTTCCTCAACATGCAGATGTGCCGCAAGGTCATGGACATCTGCGGGCAAACCCCGGAGTTGGTGCTCGCGACCTCCCTCATCGAGGGCACAGACGGCACCGGAGCGAAGATGTCCAAGTCCAAGGGCAACTACGTGCCCTTGACCGCTCCGGCGAGCGAGATCTTCGGCAAGATCATGTCAGTGCCTGACCGCTTGGTGGAGCCCTACTTCCGGGCGTTGAGCGAGTGGCTCGACTCCGAACTCGCCGTGACCAGCGAGCGGTTGGCAGCCGGGTCGTTGCACCCGATGGACCTGAAGAAACTCCTGGCCGGCGAGGTCACCGCTGCCATCCACGGTCTCGATGCCGCGATGAAAGCACGCGAGGAGTTCGTTGCCCGCTTCTCCAAGCGCACGTTCGGTGCGGTCGAAGACCTGCCGACCATCGCGGACTTGGGACAGCCGGTGACTGACGTGGTCAAGGCACTCGGATTCGCCAAGAGCAACGGTGATATTCGCCGGATCGCTCAGCAGAACGGCCTGCGCCTCGTCATCGAGTCAGAAGACGGCCAGAAGCAGATCATCCTCACCGCCGACGAGGCCCGCGAACCCCTCGCAGCCGTGATCAAAAATAAGGTCGACGGCCAGTCCGGCGACCTCTACCTCAAAGTCGGCCGCAAGCTCGTCCGGCTCGATACCGCGCACTGACGGGGTCCGCATAGACCGTCCGGCGGCGGGCACAGCGTGACGCCCGCCGATCGCCCGGCCGGGGTTGAGCTGCCGCCATCCGGGGTACCTGAAGTTCAACCCGCCGCCGTCTAAGGAGACCCGTCATGGCCTCAGTCAAAGGACTGGAAACGTATCTGAACGATCACCTGGCCGGTTCTGCCGCCGGTAGCGAACTCGCGAACAAGATCAGTTCCGAATACGCGGACGCCCCCTTCGGTCCATTTCTGGCGGAGCTGGCCCGCGAAATCGAGCAGGACAAAGTAACGTTGGAAGGGTTCATGGAACGGCTCGGAATTCAGCTGAGTACGATCAAGCAGGCTGCCGGTTGGATCATGGAGAAAGCCAGCAGGCTGAAGCTGAGCGAGACGATGACCAGCGATCCGGACCTCAAACGCCTGCTGGAGTTCGAGACACTGGCCATGGGCATCGAAGGCAAGCTGTCGATGTGGCGCGCCCTGATCGAGGTGAGTGACTCACACACCGAGCTCGCCGCAACCGACCTGGTGCGGCTCGCGAAGCGGGCCGAGAGTCAGCGCGCCGACCTCGAAGATCACCGACTTCAGGTCGCCCGCGCAGCCCTGACGGGCTGATCTCGGCGTTTTGCGAGGTGAACCGCCTGAAGTTTGGGACCGACCCCCGGGGGTACCCGCCGGTACTGCTCCCGTTCCGGGAGCGGCTGATCGAAGGTGGTGCCCCTGATGGGTTTGCTCGTTGGACTGCTGGTGCTCTGGCTGGTGTTGGTCGTCGTCGGGTTCGCCGTCAAGGCGCTGCTGTGGCTGGCCATCGTCGGCCTGGTGCTATTCGCTGCCACCAGCGTGTTCGCCGCGTTCCGCGGGCGGACCCGTCGCGACGCCTTGCACTGACCGAACGGCTCAGCCAACGGGGATCATGGAGCGCTGGGTACGGTAGCTGCGTGGAGCACGTATCCGCCGGCAAGGTGCGGGATCTGTATTCGGTCGACGGCGACATCCTGCTCGTCGCCTCGGATCGGATCTCCCTGTACGACGTGGTCCTTCCGACCCCCGTTCCAGACAAGGGGGCGCTGCTTACACAGCTGTCGGTGTGGTGGTTTCACCGGCTCGGCGAAGTGGTACCGAACCATCTGATCTCGGCTGTCGATGTGCCGCCGGAGTTCGAGAACAGGGCTATCCGCGTCACACCGCTGACAATGATCCCGGTGGAGTGTATTGCGCGCGGCTACCTCGCCGGTTTGGGTCTGCGCGAATACCAGGAATTCGGCACTGTATCGGGAGTAGAATTGCCGCCCGGACTGGTCTCTGGGAGCCGGTTACCCGAACCGATCTTCACGCCGACCACCAAATACTCGGACACCGGACATGATGAGTTCATCACCTTCGACGACGTGGCAGACCAAACCGGACGGGACATCGCAGAGCGTCTGCGTAGCCTGACCCTAGGACTCTACACAACAGCCGCCGAACACGCCCTGAAGAATGGGATCATCGTCGCGGATACGAAATTCGAGTTCGGTTGGGACGCCGGTGGTCGATTGACGCTCGGAGACGAAGCAGTCACGTCGGATTCATCGCGTTTCTGGCCGGCCGAGAGCTGGCGACCCGGGCGCCCACAGTACTCGCTGGACAAGCAGTTCGTCCGGGACTGGTCGGTCAGCACCGGATGGGACACCGCGCCACCCGGGCCGGTCATTCCTCCCGCGATCGTGGCTGAGACCCGTCGCCGGTACATCGCGGTGTACGAACGCATCACAGGAGCCTCCTGGCCGGCGTAGATCTGCGAAACTGGGAGCTTCCGGGCCGCCGATAAG
>DATEMN010000100.1:0-4155 GCA_035275565.1 Pseudonocardiaceae bacterium
GGGTCACCAGCCGGCGGTTCCCGGGCCACCCTTGAACGGCCCGGTGATCTCGTCGGTGATCCAGCCGCCGTAGAAGTCGCCCTCCTGGGCCCGCACCCGCTCGCCGTCCACTGTGCACTCGTCGACCCGGCCCGGATAGAACGCGATCGCGCCGGTCAACACCTCGTACCCCGGGCTGGGGTGCTCGTAGGACCAGGCCGCGTCCGGCCGGGTCGCGCCGCCGGCGACCAGGTCCCAGTAGCCCGCCGTGCCCTTGAACTCGCAGTACGAGCGGCCGGCGGCGGGACGCAGCACATCGGCCACATCCGCCCGCGGCACGTAGTAGACCGGCGGGTGCGACGTCTCGAGCACCCGCCAGCAGCGCGTCGAGTCGACGATCGGCACGCCACGGTGCACGATCCGCACCCGCGCCGGGCTCCGCTCCACCCGCGGTGGGCGGGGGTAGTCCCACACAGACTCCACAGCTCAAACTAGCCCAGGAACGTGACGATCGACTGGCGCAGACCGGCCGGATCCAGGCCGTGCGCCCGCGCGTGGTCCTTCGGGCTGCCGTAGTTCCGCATCTCGATCCGCTGCACACCCAGGTGCAGGGCCCGGTGCGGCAGATCGGTGAGCGCCTCGGCGACCAGCCGGCCGGACGTGCCGGCCAGGTACGGCTCGACCATCACCACATCGCGGCCGACCAGCGTGCGCAGGCCCCGGGTGTCGAGCGGCCGGGGCGTCACGGTGTACGCCACGGTCACATCCAGGTCGGCCACCGCGGCCATGACCGGATCCAGCATCGGGCCGACCGCGACCACCACCGGCGCGCCGGCCCGGCCGCGGCGGATCACCTGCAGCTCCGGGCCGGTGCCGTGGGCCCGCTTGTTCTCCTTCGAGGACAGGCGCACGTACACCCGATCGTCGTTGCCCGCCGCGGCCCGCAGCAACGCGGGCACCTCGTCGGGGTGGCCCGGCACGTGCACGGTCCAGCCTTCCAGGGTGTCCAGCAGCGCGACGTCCCCCGGCGACTGGTGCGTGTAGCCCTCGCCGGAAGCGTCGTACGACCCGCCGATGCTGACCAGCACCGCACCCACGTCCTGGTGGCCGAGGTCGAGCTTGATCTGCTCGTACGCACGGTCGATCAGGAACGGCGCGTACGAGTGCAGGTACGGCCGCATCCCGGTGAGCGCGAGCCCACCCCCGACGCCGGCCATCAGCGCCTCCCGGATCCCGACGTTGATCACCCGGTCCGGGTGGCGGCGGGCGGCCGGGGCGAACGCCTCGGCCGAGATGTCGGCCAGCACGACGGCGGTCCGCGGGTCCTCTTCCAGCAGCGCGGTGGTGGTGGCAACGAATGTCTCCCTCATCAGAACTTCCTCTCCACCTCAGCGATGACGACGTGCGGGCGGTCCCGCTCGCGGCGGCTCAGCGCCGCCTCGATCGCGGGTTGGTCGCGACCATCCACGATGGACACGCCCCAGCCCGGGAAGCGTGCCGCGATGCCGCCCGGCCAGCCGTGCGTGGCGGACCGGTTGTCGATCACGATCGCGGTGATCGGCAGCCGGATGGCCGCGGCGTACGCGATCGCCTCGTGATTCGAGCCCTCGTCCAGTTCGGCGTCGCCGAGCAGCACGAAGGTCCGGGTGTCCAGGTAGCCCTGGGCCCGCAGCCCGAGCGCGGTGCCGACGGCCAGGCCCAGCCCGTGCCCGAGCGATCCGGTGCCGACCTCCACGCCGGGGATCAGCACCCGGTCCGGGTGCCAGCCGAGCGGGCTGTCCCAGGCGCCCGCGTGGTCCAGCCACTCCGCCGGGATGAACCCCTTGGCGGCCAGCACCGCGTAGTAGGCGGCCGGCCCATGCCCCTTGGAGAGCAGGAAGCGATCGCGGTCCGGCTCGTCGACCGTCTCCGGGGTGATCCGCAGGATCTTGTCGTAGAGCACCCAGAGCACGTCGATGGTCGAGTTGGCGCTGGGCAGGTGCTTGCGGTCGCCGGTCAGCCGGGTGAGCAGCGGGCCCAGCTCGTCGATGGCATTGGCGGTCGTCACGGTCATGCGGATAGCCTGCAAGTTAAAGTGAGGTTTAAGGCAAGGAGCAGCCCGGTGGAAAATCGCACAGTGGATCTGCTCACCATCGGTGATTTCGCCGCCCGCAGCGGGGTGGCACCGTCGGCGCTGCGCTACTACGAGCGCGAGGGGCTGATCCGATCCACCCGCACCAGCGGGAATCAGCGCCGGTATCAGCGCAGCGAACTGCGCCGGGTCGGGTTCATCAAGATCGCCCAGCAGGTGGGCGTCTCGCTGGACGAGATCCGGGACGCGCTGGCCGCGCTGCCGGAGAACCGGACGCCCACCAAGGCGGACTGGACCCGGCTGTCGGCGCGCTGGCGCAAGCGGCTGGAGGAGCGGATCACGCTGATGGAGAGGCTGCGCGACCAGCTCACCGGCTGCATCGGCTGCGGCTGCCTGTCGCTGAAGCGGTGCACCCTGATCAACCCGGAGGACCGGCTGGCCGCCACCGGCGCCGGGCCGCGCATGCTCCTAGGGGAGTAGCAGGATCTTGCCCAGGTGGTCGCTGGACTCCATCAGCCGGTGCGCGTCCATCGCGGCGGCCATCGGCATCGTGGTGTGGATGATCGGGCGGATCGCGCCGGCGTCGATCAGGGGCCAGACCTGACGGCGTACGCCGGCCACGATCCTGGCCTTCTCGCCGAGCGGCCGGGCGCGCAACGTGGTCACCGAGAGGGACCCCCGCTTGGCCATCAGCGCACCCAGGTCGAGCTCACCTTTGCGGCCACCCTGCAGTCCGATGATCGCGATCCGGCCGTTCGGGTTCAGCGCCTCGACGTTCCGGTTCAGATACTTGGCACCCATGATGTCCAGGATCACGTCGGCCCGCTCGGCGGTGAAGTCGTCGGTGGTGTAGTCGATCAAGATGTCCGCGCCGAGCGACCTGAGCCGATCGTGTTTCTCCGCCCGCGCGGTCGCCACCACCCGAGCGCCGAGCGCCTTGCCGAGCTGGACCGCGAACGTCCCGATGCCACCGCCGCCGCCGTGCACCAGCAGCGTCTCGCCCTTGTGCAGCCGGGCGATGTCCACCACGTTCGACCAAACCGTGCAGGCCACCTCGGGCAGCGCGGCCGACTCCTGCACCGACATCCCCTGCGGCACCGGCAGCAGTTGTCCGGCGGGCACCGCGACCTGCTCGGCGTATCCGCCGCCGGCCAGCAGGGCGCAGACCCGCTCACCCACGCGGTGGTCGGCCACACCGGTGCCGATCGCGCTGATCACCCCTGAGCATTCCAGTCCGGGGTACGGGGGTGCGCCCGGCGGAGGCGGGTAGTTGCCCTTCCGCTGCATCACGTCGGCCCGGTTCACCCCGGCGGCCGTGACCTGGACGATCACCTCCCCCTCCCCCGGGGTGGGATCGGGCACCTCGGCCCAGCTCATCGAGTCCGGCTTGTCGATGACGATCGCGCGCATGGTGCCAGTCTGCACGTCTGGCAGACTGAACACCGCCGTACCACCGGGTGGCTCGTCACGCGCCCGGCGGCCCGGCCGGGAGGGCTCGCCTAGTGGCCGATGGCGCCGGTCTTGAAAACCGGTATGGGGAAACTCATCGTGGGTTCGAATCCCACGCCCTCCGCACATCAGCTTCATTGACCAACGCAGACACCGGACCTGAGGCGCTGGGTATGGTGGGAGCCGTGACCATGACGCATGACGATTCGCTGCCGCTGTATGGGCTGGCGCGTCAGCGTGGGGACTTCCGCTGACAACAGCAACGCGCACCCGTCGTCCGTGCCGTTTGCTGTTGAAAGGTCACTGTCATGCTTACCGTGCTTGCCTGGGCCACGACCTGCTGGGGTCTGGTCATGTCGCTGTCGCCGCTGCTGCAGGTCCGGGTCGTCATTCGCCGCCGCGATTCCACCGGCGCGTCGATCGCCTGGCCGGCCGTGCTACTCGTCGGGTTCGTCCTCTGGCTGCTGTACGGCCTGGTCATCGGCAACGTGCCGCTGATCGTCACGAACGCCGTGTCCTTGCTGGTCTGCCTGCTCACCGTCGCGGTGCTCCTGCGGTATCGACGCCCGCAGCCTGGACTGGCTTCCGCCGGGACAGAGTGAGCGCGAGCATGCCGGGCCCGGCAGAACGCCGCCTACCAGCGGCTGATGGCCGGG
>DATEMN010000101.1:0-2046 GCA_035275565.1 Pseudonocardiaceae bacterium
GGTCCTGGACCACCACTGCACCGATGTTGTTGCTCTCGATCGCCCGTACCGCCTCGGGGACTCCCGGCAACACCGCGGCCAAGAGCTCCGGGCGCTCGCGGGAGCTTCGATCATGCAGCGGCCTCCCTGACCTGCCGGACCAGTTCCACTTCAATCGAAATCTTCACCTCATTCCCCACGACGACCCCGCCGGCTTCCAGCACCTGGTTCCATGTGAGCCCGAAGTCGGTGCGATCGATCTTCCCCTGGGCGCTAAACCCAGCCCGTTCTGCACCCCAAGGGTCGGTCAAACTGCCTTCATTCGAGACAGCTAGAACCACTTCGCGAGTGACGCCGCGGATTGTAAGATCTCCTACCAGGCTAAACTCGCTATCGTGGTGGTTCCCCTCCACCATCCGGCTGCGGAAGGTGATGGTCGGGAAGCGCGCTGCGTCAAAGAAATCGGCAGAGCGGAGGTGCGCGTCGCGTTGCTCCTGACGCGTGTCGATGCTGGCGACTTGGATTGTGACGTCCACCAGGACAGTCCTGGCATCGGACTCATCCACCCAGACGGTTCCCCGGACATCGCCGAAGGCGCCTTTGACAGTCGAGATCATGAGGTGCCTGACGGCAAACTCCACGTGTGAGTGCGCGGGGTCGATCTGCCAGCTGCTTCCCCCAGCTGATGGGCCGGGGACGGACGCTGGAACGGTAGTAATGGATCTCATCGTTGTATCTCCTCTCACCCAATGTTGCTCCTGGGTGTTAGCGTCGGGTTTGCGCGTGGGCCTCGACCAGCCACAGCAGCTTCTCGATATCAGGTGAGACCTTCGTGAGGATATCTACAGTGACCGGATCCACAGCCTGCTCCCCCTCGGAGATGCTGCAGCGCATCTTCGCAGCGAAGGCGGCGAGCGAGCCGGCGAGGGCCCTCACGTGGTCTACCCCTGAGTCTATCCGCAACGGATAGGGCGATAACCGCGAGCGCTGCGCCAGAACCGGAACCGCACCCTCAGCGACCCCGCCAAGTTGTACGACCCGTTCGGCGATCAGGTCGGCGTGTCCCGCAACCGCCACGGCTACCCTTACTGGCCTCAAGCCTTTGTAGGCCCGAAGGCAGGTTGCTTCACGGCCGGGTCTACCTTGAGCCACATCCACATTCCCGAAAGACCGTGGCCAGGCACTCCACAGACAATCCGATAAGTGCCGCTGTCTGGCACGGGAAAGCGCATTATGTCCTTGGCCTCCTGTGGCATGCCTTCAAGTACCTTGTTGGTATAAGCACGTGGGATTGCTGGATCGGTCGGCGAGTTCGGAATCGGTCCATCGCCGGAAATCACAATAGCACTATGTGGGGTCCCGTCCTTGTTGACGAAGTTCATGACAATCGTCGCTTTGGAGGGGACAAGCAGAGTGGCTCCGCCGTCACGGTGGCCGTTGAAGGTGAAGGGTCCGGCGATGAGCTCGAAGGTGACCGTGTTGGTGGCGGCATCATAGGACAGCCATTGGTCCACCGGTGCTGAGGATGTCTGGGCAGGACCGGTGCCGGGCAGTAGACCGGACAGTAGGACGCTCAGGAGTAATGCTGCAGTCATTTTATGGCCCTCATTCAAGTGTGGTGGGCCGAGCGGTACGGGCTGGTGCCGTCGATCATCACCTTGCCGACCAGACCGATGACGCACGCCCACCCCAGGCAGGGCGAAGATTGGCGGGTTCCGAGGCTGGGGCCAATAGCAGGATCGTACCATCCAAGTCAACACCCATCATCGCGACACCATGGCGTGGCGCGGCGCGGATGCGTCATTCGGGACCACGCCCTCGGTTCGCCACCGCCTTAGTGGGAACGCTGGTTCGAGCGGATCTGCGCTGCGTGGACTCTGCGCCGAGAAGAAGCGGCAGAGCTCATGCCGCTAGTCGATGAGCCCGCGCCGCTGGGCGTGGGTTACCGCCTCGAGACGATTGTGGGTGCGGAGCTTCTGGTTGATGCGGTGGAGGTGGTTGCGAAGCGTTTGCGGGGAAATCTTCAGCGTGCGGGCGATGGTCGTGGCGTTGTTGCCCTCGGAGAAC
>DATEMN010000102.1:0-19564 GCA_035275565.1 Pseudonocardiaceae bacterium
TGCGCGTCCGGGAACGCCGCGACGTCGACCTCATCCTCGGGCAAGGAATGCTCGCCGCCGGCTGGCACGCCCACACCCTCAACACCCCCGGCAAATTCCTCCTCTCCACCCCCGAACACCACACCCCCCGGCGCGCCCGCGCCTACCTGCTCACCGACGACGACGTCTCCGCCATCGCCGCACGACACCAACCGAACCGACCACTGCTTGACCCGCTGTCCCAGCACGCCACCGACGACTCCCCGGCACCACCGATCATTCCCCCACCACGAACGACCGTGGACGAGCAGACGGCACGCAACGACAACCCCACCATCGCACTGTGGATAGCGCTGCGGCGCGCACTCGGTCACGGTCTGTCGGTCCGCGAGCTCATGGCCGCCACCGGGATGAGCCGCAGCTGGGTCTACTACCGGCTCCACGAACACGCCCACACCGGGCGCGCCGTCCAAGTCAGCCGCGGACGCTGGGTCGCCGCCAGCACCACAGATGACCACGACTGCGACGACGAGGCGACATGAGGCGATCGTCCACGTGGACGTCCACAACGCAGGTACGCCCTACGCGTGCAGGCGCACGCGAGTCCTGGACGTCCACGTGGACGAACCCACCGCTGTCTGACCCCACACCGAAGGGAGGAACCGGCGATCACCCGACAACGGCGGCGCCGCCACGCCGCCACACCATCTCGACCGAGAGGACGACCCCACCGGATCACCGTCACCGGAAACCCCAAGCCCCACCCCGATCTCAACCTCATCGCGCAAGCGCTGGTCGTCATCGGCCGCCATCTCGACGCACAACACTCCACAAGAAAGGAGAGCTGCTGATGGGCATAGTGCTGACCGGCTACGGCGATGCGGGCTACGACCACGAGGGCTACGCCGGCCAAGTACTGGATGACAACTCGATCACCGGCACCTACAGTGATCAGACCACACCCCGGATGATCGGCCAGGTCGTCGCCGCGTGCGAGTGCGGATGGACCGGCACGACCCACTACCCCACCCCAACAGGACCGTTCGACCACGACGCCGAACAGCTAGCACTCACCGAGTGGGAGCACACCCCCGCCAGACCCACCCTGCGACGTCTCCAACGTGAGGAGTCCGCCCGGCTCGGCAGGCACCTCCTCGGACTCGCCTGCTACATCGATCACCTGGCGACCGACTCGTTCGAGGCTCAGCCGCGCGCTGCGCGCCTTGACCTGCTCAACCAGGTACGAGAGAACCTGGGCCGGGCCGTCGAGCTAGCCCGCCACCTGCAACATGCGATCACGAGTTCCCAGGAGTGACCAGCGCGGGCTGGCCGTCTCGGGAAAGGACTGCGCACCCCACGCCGGGCGCGTCGGCGGCGCCAGCGACCGCCGCAACGGCCGGGCGAGACACCGAGACACTATGATATGAACAGGTCAGCCATGTTCACAAACACCTCCTCTACGAGGCAAGGGAAGGGAGAACCGCAAAGTGACACACCAGTCGCCAGCCAACCAGTCCGATGCCGTCGGCTATCTCCGCGTCTCATCACTCGGGCAAGTAGAGACCGACTTCGACCCCGAAGGCATCTCCCTTCCCGCCCAACGCAAAGCCATCACCACCCGCGCGAAAGAACTCGGCACCGTCCTCGTCACCGAGTTCACCGACCCCGGCAAGTCCGCCAAATCGATCGAGCACCGCGACGCCTTCCGAGAAATGATCGCCTACCTCAAAGCCAACCCAAACATTCGCTACGTCATCGTCTACGCACTCTCCCGCTTCGCCCGCAACAGATACGACGACGCGGTCATGATGATGACACTCGACAAGCTCGGCGTGACACTCATCTCCGCCACAGAAAAGAACCTCGACAAAAGCCCCGCCGGACGCGCCATGCACGGCATGATCGCCGTCTTCAACGAATACCAAGTCCTGGTATCCGGCGAAGACATCAAATACAAGATGGGCCAGAAAGCCAAAAACGGCGGCACGCTCGGCATAGCAAAAATCGGCTACAAAAACGTCCGCATCACCTACGAGGGCCGCGAAGTCCGCACCATCGACATCGACCCCGAACGCGCCCCACTCGTCAAGATGGCATTCGAGCTCTACGCGACCGGCAACTACGGATTCCACGACCTGCGCGACGCTCTCACCGACGCCGGCCTACGCACCAAAGGTAACCGCCGCTACGGCCCACGACCGATCTCCCTCCACTGCCTCGGCGCCATGCTGCGTGACAGATACTACCTCGGCTACATCACCTATGACGGCATCGAATACCCCGGCCGGCACGAACCGCTCATCGACCCCGAACTCTTCGACAAAGTGCAGAAAGTGCTCTACGCGGAACGCAACGCCGGAACCCGTGAACGCGTCCACGACCACTACCTCAAAGGCACCATCTGGTGCGCCCGATGCCGCCGCCGACTCATCCTCCGACCCAGCACCAGCAAAACCGGCCGACGCTACTTCTACTACATCTGCCGCGGAGTCCAAGAAACCGACTGCGACCTACCCGCGCTGCCCCTCCACAAAGTCGAACACGCCGTCACCGACCACTACAGTCACATCAGCATCTCTCAACGACACCGTGAGACACTCAAAAACCTTGCCCTATCCGCAGCAAACGACTCGAAACAGACAACGGCGAAGCTTCGCACCTCCCTGCGTGAACAACTCACCGAACTCGACCGCCAAGAAGACCGATTCCTCGACCTCATCAGCGACCCCGAATGGCCACAAGACAAAATCAAAACACGACTACAGAAAATAAGAGAAAGCAAACAACGCATCACCCACCAACTCAAAGACACCACCGACGACCTCGAGCCCGGCCGCGCCGTCCTGTACGCCGCATTGGAACTCCTCGACCGACCACACGACCTCTACAACACAGCCACCGACCAAGCCCGCAAAATACTCAACAAAGCGATCTTCACCCGACTCTACCTCAACAGCACCGACCACCAACCCACCACGACCACAGCAACACTCTCAGAACCCTTCGCCAGCCTCATACACGCCACCCGCACCACGAACGGCACCAAGACACCACAGAACCCCACAACCGCCCAAGACACAGCGGAAGAGACCACCCGAAACCACCTCGGCGACCTCCTCGCCACCGCCCTCACGGGCCAGAGTGCGAGTAAGGCCGCCATGGTGGAGGTGCCGGGAATCGAACCCGGGTCCTCCGTCGCCTCGTCAGGGCTTCTCCGTGCGCAGTCCGCTACGCCTCTACTCGGATCCACCGGTCACGCGGACCAGCCGGTGTGACGATCCCAGCCGCTGTAGGTGTCCCGCCAGGCCCCGCGGCCGAACCTGGCGGTGGAGTCCCCTAGCTGATGCCGGGATCCGGGGCGGGGACGCCCCCGGGCCGACAGATCCGCTCCTCGCTTAGGCAGCGAGAGCGAGATCGCGCTGATTCACATCGGCGCTTATTGATGTGCGATGACGCTTACGGTGGTCTCTCGCCTGCACCGGCACGCTTCCCACTGACTCAACGTCCAGAGTCGAAACCGTTCACCCCCTGATCGGGTTGGACAACCGTCACAGGATACCCCATCGAGCGATCAGCGCTCGTCACCGACGGGAGGTGGTAGCGCCGTCACGGCGCGAGCCGGGCTCACTCCATGCCCTTGACCCGCCGTCCCATGGCGCGCTGCACCTCCCGATCGGCGTCGCGCTTGGCCAGGTCAGCCCGCTTGTCATAGGACCGTTTGCCGCGGGCCAGCGCGATCTCCACTTTCACCTTGCCGTCAGAGAAGTACATCGACAACGGCACCAGCGCCAGCCCGCTCTCCCTGGTCTTGCCGATCAGCCGGAGGATCTCCTTGCGGTGCAGCAGCAACTTGCGGGTCCGCCGCGGCTCGTGGTTGGTCCAGCTACCTTGATCGTATTCGGGAATGTGCATGCCACGTAGCCACACCTCACCGTCCTCCACACCGGCGTAGGCATCAGCCAGCGATGCCCGG
This sequence comes from Pseudonocardiaceae bacterium, assembly GCA_035275565.1. GTDB lineage: Bacteria > Actinomycetota > Actinomycetes > Mycobacteriales > Pseudonocardiaceae. The sequence goes on from DATEMN010000102.1 coordinate 3,953, forward strand.
CCGGCCCGTAATGACTTGACTTCGGTGCCGGTGAGCACGATGCCCGCCTCGTAGGTGTCCATGATCTCGTAATCGTGCCGGGCCCGCCGGTTCGACACGATTACCTTGCGACCGCGCTCCTTAGTCATGGCTCCCTTTGGTCGCCTCGTGAGTGGCGTTCGGTGCCATGGCACCGAACGCCACTCCGAGCGTCCCTACGTGCGGACGTAGAGGCGCAACGTCACGTAACCGGTCAGTGCGGCGACCACGGCACCCACGAGCAGCAGGATCGGCGCGACCGTGAAGATGTCTACGTAGTCCAATGGTGGCACGAGCGCGGCATCGAACACGCCGGCGAGCACTCGGTCGAGAAGTGCTGCCTTGGCGGTCACCAGTCCCACGATGGCCAGCACGCCACCGATGACACCGGCGACCAATGCCTCAAGAACAAACGGAAGCTGGGTGTACCAGCGGGTGGCGCCGGTCAGACGCATGACGCCGACCTCGGTGCGCCGGGTGAACGCCGACACCTGGATGGTGTTGGAGATCAGCAGCATCGCCGCCAGAGCTTGGATCAGTCCGATCACGAAGGTCGCATCGCGCAGCCCGTTGAGCGCCTGGAACAGCTGCTGGACGTACTCACCCTGGTCTTTGACCCGGTCCACACCGGGGCGCCCGGTGAACGCCTTGAGGATGGAAGGCACCCGTGCCGGATCGGACACCTGGACTCGCAGCGACGCCGGTAGCGCCTCGGGTCTGGCGAGCTGCAGCAGCTCCGGCTGGCCTTCGAAGATCCGCTGGAATCGCGCGTAGGCGGCCTGCCGGTTTTCGAACACCACTGACTGCACGCCTGAGGTGGCCTCCAACTGCCCACGCAGAGACGAGCAGGTGCTCGAGGTACAGCCGGTGTCGTTCGCGCTGATGTCGGCGCTGAGATACACCACGGTCTCGGTGCGCTGTTGGTAGTCCTGCTGCATCTGCTCGATGGTGCGGACCACCAGCATGCCGCCGCCCAGCATGCTCAGTGAGATCGCAGTGGTGAGAATCATCGCCACGGTCATAGTGACGTTGCGGCGCAGGCCGGTGGCGACCTCGCTGAACAGGAAGCTGGCACGCATCGGGGGTGAACATCCCTCGCAGTCGGGGGTGGGTGCTTCTCAGTGGCCGTCGAACTTTAGTGGCACTCGAACCCCGGTGACCGTCGAGGCTCAGTGAGCGTCGAGACCTCAGTGGCCGACGCCGTACACGCCACGGCTGTCGTCCCGGACCAGCTGCCCGAGCTGCAGTTCCACGACCCGGCGGCGCATCGAGTCGACGATCGAGTGGTCATGGGTGGCCATCAGGACTGTGGTGCCGGTTCGATTGATCCGCTCCAGCAACAGCATGATGTCCTGGCTGATGTCGGGGTCCAGGTTTCCGGTGGGCTCGTCAGCCAGCAACAGCAGCGGCCGGTTCACGAACGCCCGGGCGATCGCCACCCGCTGCTGCTCCCCGCCGGAGAGCTCCTGTGACATCCGGTCCGCCTTGCCTTCCAACCCGACGAGGTCGAGCACCTCGGGCACCACCTTGCGGATGGTGTTCCGAGGCTTACCGATCACTTCGAGAGCGAACGCGACGTTCTCGAAGACGGTCTTGTTGGTCAGCAGCCGGAAATCTTGGAACACACAGCCGACCCGCTGCCGCAGCTGCGGGATACGGCGCTGGGAAAGCTTGCTGAGGTTCCAGTTCGCTACATAGACGTCGCCCTTGCTGGCTACCTCCTCCCGCAGCAACAGGCGCAGGAAGGTGGACTTTCCCGACCCGGACGGTCCGATGAGAAATACGAACTCGCCCTTATCTATCTCGACCGAGACGTTGTCGAGCGCGGGTCTGGTGGCAGTCTTGTAGGACTTGCTGACGTGCTCGAGACGGATCACGAGCGGCGAGTCTACTCAACCAGCCCAGATAATCTGCGGCAACCGGCGGCGGGTCGGCACGCAGGTCTGAAAAAGCGCTAAGCGGTCTGGCGCTGGCGGCGCCACCGGATACCGGACTCGAGGAAGCCGTCGATGTCGCCGTCGAGCACCGCGGCCGGGTTACCCACCTCGTGCTCGGTGCGCAGGTCCTTGACCATCTGATAGGGATGCAGCACGTAGGAGCGCATCTGGTTGCCCCACGAGCTGCCCTCGCCCTTAAGCGCGTCCAGCTCCGCCTGCCGCTCCTGACGCTTGCGTTCCAACAACCGGGACTGCAGCACCCGCATCGCCGCAGCCCGGTTCTGGATCTGCGATTTCTCGTTCTGGCAGGACACCACGATCCCGCTGGGCAGGTGGGTGATGCGCACCGCGGAGTCGGTGGTGTTGACGCTCTGCCCACCGGGCCCGGAAGACCGGAAGACGTCGATGCGGATCTCGTTCTCCGGGATCTCGACGTGGTCGGTGGTCTCGGTCACCGGCAGCACCTCGACACCGGCGAAGGAGGTCTGCCGGCGGCCCTGGTTGTCGAACGGCGAGATCCGGACCAGCCGATGGGTGCCCTGCTCCACCGACAAAGTGCCGTAGGCGAAGGGCGCCTTGACCACGAAGGTAGTCGACTTGATCCCGGCTTCCTCGGCGAAGGAGATGTCGTAGATCTCGGTAGGGTGGCCGTGCCGCTCAGCCCACCGCAGGTACATCCGCATCAGCATCTCGGCGAAGTCAGCGGCATCCACCCCGCCGGCCTCGGACCGGATCGTCACCAGGGCGTCCCGCTCGTCATACTCACCGGCGAGCAGCGTCCGGATCTCCAACGACGCGATCTCAGCGCCCAGCCGGGTTCGCTCGGTTTCAGCCTCGCGCCGGGCGCCCTCGTCAGCTCCTTCCTCGGCCAGCTCGTAGAGGATCTCCACGTCTTCCAGGCGCTGCCGCAGCCCCAGCACCCGCCGCAGATCGCCCTGCTTGTGGGCGAGCTTGCTGTTGACCTGTTGAGCGTGCTCGACGTCATCCCAAAGATCGGGGCGGCCCGCCTGCTCCTCCAGCTCGGACACCTGGGCTCGTAATTGTTCGACGTCCAGCACAGCCTCGATCCCGGCAAGGGTGCCGGCCAGGTCCTTGAGATCGGCGGCCACATCGGTGTTCACATCGAGCCAGGGTAGTCGCCCCCCAGCGAGCCCGTTCAGTCCGTGGGGATGGCGTCGAGCAACTTGAGCACCGCGCGCCGGTGCGTCACGGTGAAATCCGCCGCGGCCTTGGTGTACGGGTCGGTAGCGGCCTTCGCCTCCGCTCTGGCCTGGTCGAGGTGGACGAGGTAGTCGGCCCGGGCGCTGCTGACCAGGTTGGCCCGCTGCTTGGGGGTAAGCTGACCGGCGTGCACGAGGCGTAGGATTAGCGGGCTGCGCAGATTGTCCGATCCTGCGGTGGAGTTCAGCCATGATTTGAATGCGCGCTTGCCGGCGGCGGTGATGACGTACTGCTGGCTGGACCGCGCTCCCCTCTTGCCGAGCCGGAGCAGCCCGGCCTCGGCGAGCACCGGCAGCTCGCGGTAGACCTGGCTGCGGGTGACACTGAAGAACGACCCGAACCGCTCGCCGGCGACCGCGACCAACTGTCCCCCGGTTCTCGGGCCTTCGTGCAGCAGCCCCAGTAGGGCGGCTGAGGTGGCGTTCAGGTCGCGCATTCGCTCACGGTGCCACGCCAGGACCGGATCTGTCCACAATGGCCAGCATCGCGCCCAGCCAGGAACTCTTCAGCAGCAAAATCCTACAGGTCACCGGCGAGGTTCCGGATCCGTTCGATGAGCCGGACCCGCTCGGCCGCGGACCCAGCCAACGGGGTCACGTTCAGGGTGGTGGCGCCCGATGCACGCAACACCTCCAACCGCTCGCTGACAAAGCCCGCCGGCCCGATCAGCGAGGTCCGGCGCAGCAGCTCGTCGGGAACCGCGTCGGCTGCGTTGTTTTTCTTGCCGGCCAGGTAGAGGTCCTGAATGGTTCTGGCCTCCGCCTCGAAGCCGTAGCGGCGAGCCAGGTCGTGGTAGAAGTTGCGGCCCTTCGCGCCCATCCCGCCGATGTAGAGCGCCAGCGTCGGGCGGAGGGCGTCGCGCAACCCGGCAGCGGTATCCCTGTTTTCGGTGATGGCCAACGGGGTGGCCACTACCAGATCGAGATCACCCAACGACGGATCCCGCTTCGCGCTGCCCTGCGCCAGCGAATCACCCCACACCTCGGCGGCCCGCTCAGGCAGGTAGAAGATCGGTGCCCAGCCCTCGGCGATCTCCGCGGTCATCGCCACGTTCTTGGGGCCGATCGCGGCGATGACGATCGGGATCCGTTCCCGTACCGGGTTGTTGATCAATTTCAGCGGCTTGCCCAGCCCCGTGCCGCGGCCCGCGGGCAACGGGATCTGGTAGTGTCTGCCCTGGTAGTCCAGCCGCTCCCGGCGCCACACCATACGGCAGATGTCGACCAACTCGCGGGTCCGGCCCAGCGGGGCGGTGTAGGGCACACCGTGGAAACCCTCGATCACCACCGGGCCCGACGCGCCGATGCCGAGGGTGAACCTGCCGCCGGAAACGTAGTCCAACCCGGCCGCGGTCATCGCGGTCAGCGCCGGGGTACGGGTGTAGATCTGCAAGATCCCCGAGGAGATCTCGAGCCTTTCCGTACGCGCGGCGATGAATCCCAGCTGGCTGACCGCATCGAAGCTGTATGCCTCGGGTACGAACACGATGTCCAATCCGGCCTTCTCGTAGTCGGCCAGCTCCGCGACGGTCTCGGCGAATCCACCGCTGTAGTTCAAGGGCATCCCGATGCGCACACCACCAGCCTGCCAGGGATGGCGATCAGCGGGCCCCCACCAGCGTGCCCATCAGGAATCTCCGTCGTTCTGGTGAGTACCCGTCACCAGAAGGAGAGCTCCCGATTGGCACGTCACACCAATCCCACCGAGGGCAAGGGCGCGTTGGGGCGTCGCCGGTTCCTCACCTACCTGGTCGCGGCGCCGACGCTGACCATCGCGGCCCGTTGGGGCGCCGACGAGCTCAGCCCGGCGCAGGCGAACGCGTTGCCGCAGCTACCGAGTCCAACGGTCCCGGACTTCTACGACCTCGGTGACGCGCTGAAGGCCGCCGCCGACCCGACCTCGGACCTGCTTCGCCTAGAGGTCACCGGAAACGGCCGTATCGTGCTGGAACTACCGCGCGCCGAGATCGGCCAAGGGATCACGACCACGATGGCGATGCTGGTGGCCGAGGAGATGGGTGCCGAACTTTCCGACGTCGACGTGGTGATCTCGGACGCTCGCCCAGAGCTGTTGTTCAACCAGCTCACCGGTGCCTCGGTCTCGACCCGTGCCCTGTTCGGCCCAGTGCGGCTGGCCGCCTCTGCGGCTCGCCTGCGGCTGCTGCGGGCCTACGCCGAGGAGTTCGGCTACCGGGTCGACAAACTCAAGGTCCGCGACAGCACGGTGGTCGCACCGGACGGCCAGTCGGCCTCGTTCGGTTCATTGACCGCCGCCGCGGCGAAACTGGCCGAGCCGGTGCTCGGACCATCGCCCAAGCCGTTCACCGAGTACACCCTGGTCGGCAAGCCGACCACCCGGATCGACCAGCGCAACCACGTCACCGGCAAGACCACGTTCGCCTGGGACCTGGACATACCGGGCGCAAAACCGGCCATCGTGGCCCGGGCACCGCAGGTCCGGGGCACTGTCGAGGACTTCGACTCCGACGCCCTGCGCACGATGTCCGGAGTCATCGACGTGGCCCGGATCCCGACCGGCATCGCGATCGTGGCCGAGACGTTCGGGCAGGCACTGGCCGCCCAGAAGGCGATCAAGGCCAAGTATGGCGAGGGCAGGGTTGCCGGGCTGTCTGACTCGGACCTCCGCACGAAGTTGCGGGCGGCGGCCCCACCGCTGACCGCGCCGACACGCGGCCCCGGGTCGGGTCAGGGACACCCGCAGCTCGGCGCCAAGTTCGTCGGCGCCGAATTCGATTGGGCGTTCGTCAACCACGCGCCCTTAGAGCCCAACAGCGCGGTCGCGGACGTGCGGGAGGACAGCGCCGAAATCTGGTCCGAGCTCAAATCGCCGGTCTATGCGCAGAACGAGATCGCCAAGGCGGTCGGCCTGCCGGCGGACAAGGTGACCGTGCACGTGGTGCGCGGCGGCGGCTCATTCGGGCGGCGGCTGTTCCCGGACGCGGCGGTGGAGGCCGCGCAGGTCTCCCAGGCCGTGGGCCGCCCGGTCAAGCTGATGTGGAGCCGGGCCGACGACATGCAGCACGGCCGGATGCGTCCGCGCGCCTACACCCAGCACCGGTTCACCTACGGCGACGGGCAGATCCTCAGCTACGAGGAGCGGGTCTGTAGTGTGGAAACCGATTACCGGCACGGGATCGGCGAAGCGTTGACCGCCGCTGGCGCGCACCTGCCCGGCGGCGACTTCACGGTGGCGCAGGCGGCGTTCAACCTGATGGTCACCATGCCCTATGACTTCGGCCGCACCACTCAGGTACTCAACGAGATCCCGCTGGAGATGAACACCGGCAGCTGGCGCGCGGTGTACGCCGGTTACACGCACGTCTGCCGGGAGATCCTCATCGACGAGATGGCCGCGGAACTCGGCGAAGACCCGGTGGAGTTCCGGCGCACGAGACTGAAGAACGACCGGGTTCGCGCGGTGCTGGACAAAGTCGTCGAGGCTGGGGCTTGGGGCCGGACGATGAGATCCGGGCACGCCCAAGGCTTCGCGATCAACGAGGAGCACCGCTCCGCGGTGGCCGTGCTGGTCGAGATCGACGCTACCGACCGCCGCAACCCCCGGGTGTACAAGGCCGTGATGGCCTTCGACGCAGGACTGCCGATCAACCCACGCGGCTTGGAGGCGCAGATGCTCAGTGGGTTGAACGACGGCATCTCCACGGTCCTCTACGCCGGCAATCACCTCGACGACGGCGCGTTCCGGGAGACCAGCTATACCGATTTCGGCTACGCCAAGCAACGGCACTACCCGATCAACGTCGAGATGTATGTCATGCCGAAAACCACCGACGATCCCGGCGGGGCCGGTGAGACCACCGTGGCGGCAGCCGGTGGGGCGGTCGCGAACGCCTACGCCCGAGCCACCGGCACCAAGCCACGCAGCTTCCCGATCGACTTCTAGAGGAGCCCGACCATGCCCCACTACTCCTTCACCCTCAACGGGGAGCAGGTCAGCGTTGACGCACCGGGTGATCTGGGGCTGCTGTACATACTGCGGGACAAGCTCGGCGTTACCGGTCCGAAGTACGGCTGCGGGGTCGGGGTCTGCCGAGCCTGCACCAGCCACCTCAACGGCGAGGAAATCCAGCCCTGCATCGTGCCGATGCGCGAGGTCGACGGCCAGCACGTGACCACGATCGAGGGCTTGGCCGACGGCGACCGACTGCACCCGGTGCAGCAGGCATGGCTGGACAACGACGTCGCGCAGTGCGGGTACTGCCAACCCGGGCAGATCATGACGGCAGTCGCACTGTTGAAGAACAAGCCCAACCCGTCTAACGCCGACATCGACCGGATCGAGAACGTCTGCCGCTGCGGCACCTACTTCCGGATCCGCGAAGCGATCAAGCAGGCCGCCCGCGGGTGAGCAGCCGGGGCCGCAGATCCTCGGACGACACGGCGTCCAAGCCGTCCCGCTCGATGCGAGCGGCGAGCGAACGGGCGTGGCCGGCCAGGCCCGCGACGTCCAGTCCGTGTGGAGGGTCGGCGGCGTAGCGACCGACCCGGTCCGCGCCGCGATGCAGCAGTGCCGCCGCGCCCTTGGAGTTGCCGCGCTGCACGTGGGTAAGGCCGACCGCGAGCTGCGCCAAGCCCTGCCACAGCTCGCGCTGCAACCCTTCGGACGCCTTCCACACCCCTTCGAACACCTCGTGCGCATGGAACGGGTAGCCATCGTCGATCAACCGCTGGGCGGTGCGCACCGCGTCGTCCGGGCTCAGCGCAACGTCCTCGGGAATCCGGTCGACGCCCTGGGCTCCGGGTGGCAGCGGCCGGCCCTGGGCATCTCGGGGACGGGCGTTGCGGGCCCGGCCGGCAGAGTCGCGGTCACGGCTGTTCATCCCTCCATGATGTCCGTCAGGCGCGCCCCTGCGTAAGGACACCCGCCGGACAGCGGCAGGATGGACGCATGGACCACCACGGTCGTCGTGAGCACACTGACCGGATCCGGTTGGGTGGCCGCGCGCTGCCGATCGTCAGTCCGGCCCGGCTTTACGTCTGCGGCATCACCCCCTACGACGTGACCCATCTAGGGCACGCCAGCACCTTCGTGTGGGCGGACACCGCCGCCGCAGTGCTTCGCCTAGCTGGGGCGGAGACCGTGAGCTGCCGCAACGTCACCGACGTCGATGATGTGCTGACCCGCGCGGCGGTGCAACGCGGCCGGCATTTCGACGAGTTCGCCTTGGAGCAGGAGTACCTGTTCGGGCGGGACATGACCGCGCTACGAGTGCGCCGGCCCGAACACGAACCGCGCGCCCGGCACCACGTCGCTCGGGTCGTTCAGCTGGCCGCGGCACTGCTCGCCACGAGCCACGCCTACCAGCGCGACGGTGCGGTGTACTTCCGTGGTACCGACGTGCCGACCAAGACCGGGCTGAGTCTGGACCGCGCAGCGCAGCTCGCTGCCGAGTTCGGTGATCGGCCCGACGACACCGAGCGCGACGACCCTTTCGACGTCCCGGTGTGGCAGCCCTCCGCCGACGATCAGCCGGGCTGGCCCAGCCCGTGGGGGCGCGGCCGGCCAGGCTGGCACGCGGAGTGCGCCGCCATCGCGCTGGGAGTGCTCGGCCCCGCGGTCGACATTCTGGTCGGTGGCGCCGACCTCGACTTCCCGCACCACGCCTACCAAGCCGCCATGGTGGAGGCCGTGACTGGCGTCAGCCCCTTCGCTCGGACCGCGTTTCCGGTCGGGACGGTCACCGTGTCCGGTGCGAAAATGGCCAAGTCGACGGGCAATCTGGTGCTGGTGGGGGAGCTACTCGAACACCATCCCGCTGCGGCGGTGCGGCTGCTGCTCCTCAACCGGCCGTGGCACCAGACCTGGGACTTCCGCGCCAGCGACATCGGTACCGAGGCGAGCCGGCTCGATCGGCTCTACGCGGCAGCCGGGACAGCGCGGACCTCACCCGCCGCATCGGACGCCGTCATCACTGCCCTGGTGAACGACCTCGACGTGCCAGCTGCCCTGGCGATCGGGGAGGAGTCGGGTGGTGACACGGCACGGTTGGTGCTGCGCACCCTCGCCCTGGAGTGACCGATCGAGAGGCAGTGACACCATGACCCACACACTCATCCTGCTCAGGCACGCGAAGTCGGCATGGCCCGACGGTATCCCCGACATCCAACGGCCCCTGGCCGGACGTGGACACCGCGACGCCCCCGCGGTGGGCCGCTGGCTGCGTGAGCAGATCGCCAGAATCGATCTCGTGGTGTGCTCCCCCGCGGCGCGAGCGGTCCAAACCTGGGAGCTCGCGGCCGCGCAACTGGAAGCGATACCTCTAGTCCGCCACGACGAACGGCTCTATGGTGCCTCGGCCGAGGAACTTCTGACGATCACCCAGGAACTGCCGGACACGACGTCGACGGTGGCCATGGTGGGCCACAACCCTGGCCTCGAGGACTTCCTGGAGTTGCTCACCGGAACCGTCGAAGTTCTCAGGACTTCTGCCATCGTCGTCATGGGCACGCCGGCGACGTGGGCCGAGGCGAAAGCTCGATCGTGGACCGTGGCGACGATGGCGACCCCGCGCGGTGCCTGATGAGTCGGCACCGTAACGCCTTCGTTACTGTCCGCTGTCGGCATCCCTGAGATCGACATCTATCCTGCAAGAGTGACAGTGTCAAGGACGGCCCGAAGGCTGTCGGTCTGGTCCATCACCTCGAGTCTGCTGGTCACCGCCGGTTGCACCATGTCATCAGGCGAGAACCCGCAGAACCTCCCCGACGACTGCACCCGCATGATCACTCAAAGCGACGAAGTAGGGGAGGCAATAAACGGTGCCTCCCCGGGAGACACCATGTGCTTCACCGGCGGTGACCTCGTCGATGCCGATGTCTCGATGACCAGGTCGGGGACCAGTGACGCACCGATCAGGCTCGTGTCGAATGGGACCACCGTCGATAACGTTCACATCGCCGCCGACCACATCATCATCGAGGGCTTCACGGTGACCGGTGGCCAGGGAATGCTCCTGGAAGGGGCCCGGATCACCGCGCGGCACAACACGATCCGCGACACCCAGCGGAGTGGGATCGCCTGCATGCCGTGCACCGACTCGACCATCGCGTCCAACACCGTGCACCAGGCATCCACGACCGGCATCTACATCACCGGCCAGCGAATCACGGTGCAGGACAACACCGTGAGCGGCACGGTGGCCCGTGACAACGGCGATGCCGACGGCATGCGCTTCTTCGGCACCGGTCACCGGATCACCGGCAACACCATCCGCGACATCTCCGCCCGGGGCTATTCCGCTCCCCCGCATCCCGACTGCTTCCAGACCTTCGACCACAAGCCGTCCACCTTCGACGTCGTGATCTCGGACAACACCTGCCGCAACGTCGACGCGCAATGTATGATCGCCACCGACGATCAGCCCGGCAGCAGCGATTCCCCCGCCGGAATCCCGTCGATCACGTTCGTCGGTAACACCTGCGAGTCCACCGGCGCACAGGCGATCAACTTGCGCCGGTGGCCGAACGCCGAGATACGGCAGAACAGATTCTCTGGTCCGGGCTTGCAACGCGCGATATTGATCATCGACGGTTCGACCGGCTGCAGCGTGATCGGCAACGCCACCGCCGGTGGCGCACCCACAGTGGAGATCGACGGCGCTTCTCGACCGGGCTTTCATCAGGACGGCAACAGTCCCGCTTGACCCGTAGCCCCAGGCAGTGCCCCCGTTTGAGACAGGCGAGGTCCAGCCGAGGCAGACAAGACCCCAACAGGGACGTACGCTGCAGCCATGCTTCTGAATGGCGTAAACCACGTCGCAATACTCACCAACGACGCTACCCGCCTGCAGGCGTTCTACCGTGAGGTCTTCGACGCGAGCGTGTCGCGGGACTCCGAAGTGGCGCCCGGCGTGCGGCTGTCGTTCATCGACATCGGTCCGAACTCAGAACTCAACGTGTTCCACGTCGATGGCAACACGGAAGCGCTACGGCAGACACCGATGTTCGGACGGGGTCGCATCGACCATGTCGGCCTTCAAGCGACATCACTCGATGCGTTCGAGGAGATTCGCCGACGACTGATCGCATGCAGCGCGAGCGACGGGTTCGTCACCGACTTCGGCCCCACACTCAGCATCTTCTTTCGCGATCCGGATGGGCTAGAAGGCGAGGTCTGTGTCGCCAACCCCGATGCTCAACCGGATGTATTCAATCCACCTGGAACGCCAGCAGCTCGCTTCTCCAGTTGAACTCACCACTGAAATAATTGAGATCACAATGCAGGAACCCGCTTACGGCCCTAGGCCGCAAGCGGGTTCCCGGAGAAATTATACGCCTTCGCGAAGAACGACTTGCTGACCCTCTTTGAGGCCGGAAATAACTTGGGTACGATCGTCTCCGACGAGGCCAGCTTGGAATCTGATCTGTTGTTCGACACCGTCGCCGTCAATGATGATGACGGAGCTTTGGTCTCCGCGCTTACGAATGGCTGAGTTGGGAACGGTGAGGACGTCCTCGACCTGATTGGTGATCACTCGTGCTTGAGCGGTTTGGCCGTCTTTGAGGCGTGGGTCGGTCTCGTTCAGGACCACGGTGACATAATAATTGATCACACTGGAGATGCTGCTACCAGAAGGGGACACGGCGACCACTGTTCCAGCGCGGGTAAGATCCGGCACGGCGTCGAAGCTGACATCGACCTTCTGATTGGGAGTAACCTTCGCCGCGTCGGATTCCTCGAACGGCACAACAACCTGGAAGGTATTGATTTCACTGAGAACCAGGAACTGACTGCCGCCAGGGCGCTGGGCACCGGTAGCGGCATTGCCCAGGGACAGACTGCTGTTCGCCGCAGAACCTTCGAGCCCGGGGATGGCGGCATCAGTGCCCGGCGCCAAGGGGCTGGTGTTCGCGCTGGGCTGTACGAACTCCCCGGGCACACCATTGATCACCGACACGGTACCCGCGACCGGCGCGCGTAGCACCGTCTCATCGACATCTCGCTGGGCAGCAGCGACCTGCGCCTGAGCGCTGGCTACCAGCGCGACCTGCTGCTCGATATTGAAAGGTCGTTCCGAGCTCGCAGCGTCGAGATTGTTCTGCGCAGTGACCACACTCTGGCGGGCATTATCGATCGAGACCTGCCCGGATGCGCGGTCGACATTCAGTTTCTGCTGGGCCGTCTCCAGGGCGGTCTTGTCCGACATCACCTGGCGGCGGGCGTTGACGGCCGCCTGCTGATCCTGCGGGATCCGGTTACACGCCGGATTTCCATTGCCACTGCCAGCACCACCCGGACCTGCCCCAGGAACTCCTGCGCTGGCGGGGCCTACCTGCACGGGGTTCTCCAGGCCAGCCTGAGCCGGCCCCACCCCGACCGATGAGTCAGGCCCCTCGGGAGTGGCTGGATCGTTACCTCCGGTGCCAGTGCTGGGTGGGGGTGGGGTATAGGGGATACCCCCGGTGGAGGCGCAGGAGACCTGATCCGCCCGTAGCTGTTCCTGGGCCTTGTTCAACAGGAAGCTGTTGAAGTCCAACTGCCGGCGCGCCTGGTCGACCGCCGACGAATCCGCGGACAGCTGGGTGTCGAGCAGCCGCTGCGTCGAAGACAGGATCTGCTGCGCTTGGTCCAGGGTGCTTTTCGTGCCGTCAACCGTCGTTGCATTCACCAGCCGACCGAACAACGCCTGCTGAGAATTCAGCTGCCCCTGCAGCTGGTCCAAGGTCTGCCGAAGCAAGAAGTCATCGGTCCGCGCCAGGATCTGACCCGCGCTGACCCGATCTCCGACCTTGACCAGCACCTCCTTGAGCTCCCCACCCTTCGGGAACCCCAGGTTCTTCTCTCTGATGGCAGTCAACGAACCCGACGCTGCGACCTTCGTGACTACCGTGCCCCGCTCCACCCGCCCGGTCTGCGGCGGCGTCGGCTCACTGCCGCATCCAGCCGCCGTACTCAGCACGGCTACCAGCCCGAGCGCTACCAAGGCCCGGACACCCAAAGTCCGTGCTGGTGAACGCTTCGTGGAGCTGGTCAGGATAGTGGTCACAGCGAGGTCCCCCCCATGTCTTCGGCGTCTGCGCTGTGCAACGGCTGAAGGGACAAGGGGTTACGGGGTGTTGCGTGCCAGTACGGCAACAAGTTGTGCGAGTCACTGGTACCTGAGAGCTTCGATGGGTCGTAGCCGGGCGGCGCGGTTGGCCGGGTAGCCGCCGGCGATGAGTCCGATCCCGAGGCTGATCGCGAACGAGACGACGATGGAGCTGATGGTCACGGCGGGAGCGAACGATTCGAAGGTGGGGCCGAGGGAGGGCGCGATGGTGGCGCCGAGCTCTGACAGACCGACCCCAAAGAGAACACCGATGATCCCACCCAGGCCAGCCAGCACGGTGGATTCGATGAGGAACTGCTCGAGGACCGCACGGCGGGTGGCACCGATCGCTTTACGGATGCCGATCTCCCGGGTTCGTTCGGTGACCGAGACCAGCATGATGTTCAAGACTCCGATGGCTCCGACGAGCAGTGAGATCGCGGCAACGGCCGCGGTGAACAGGGTGAGGATGCGCAGAACCTGATTGAAGGAGTCAAGCCGGCTGCGCAGGGATTGAACCTCGAAGTCTCTTTTCGCGGAGTCTTTGATCCGGTGCCGGTCGCTGAGGATGCGGATCACCTCATCCTGAGCGGCAGGCAAAGCCGCAGCCGCGGTGGCTTGCACAATGATCTGGTTGATCTTGTCACCACCGCCGAAGATGTAGCGGCGCGCGGTGTCCAGCGGCATGACCGCGACGCTGTCGCCCGGATCACCGACGGATTGCATCACTCCGATGACCCTGAAGGTCTGGCGGTTGATCCGGACGGTGCGGTTCAGCGCGGCCGCCGGGTCATCGCCGAAGAGGTAGGTCGCCACGGCCGGCCCCAACACCACCACTCTGGCCGCGGAACGGACCTGGGCCTCGTCGAAGAACGACCCAGCTGTCATATCCTGGTTGTTCACCTCGAGCCATTGTTCGGTGGAGCCGACGACGGTCGCGCGGTACCTGAAGTCCTCCTCGATCAGTGCTCGGCCGGTGGTGGCGGGGATGACGGCGGCGATCTGCGACGCCAGGGCCGGGTCCTGCAGCGCTGCGACGTCGGCGTCGATCAGATCCTTCGGAGCGGCTCCGCCGGGGACGTTGCCGACCGTCGGCACGACGGTGATGAGATTGGCCAGCGGTTCGAGTTGCGCGTTGACCGAGGTCTTCAACCCGTTGCCGAGGGCGACCAGCAGGATCACCGCCGCGACGCCGATGATGATGCCCAGCATGGTCAGTGCGGAGCGCAACCGGTTGGCGCGCAACCCACGCATCGCGATACGTAACGCCTCCCGCAGATTCACGCGCTGACCTCCGAGCGGTTGCGCTGCACCTGGTCGCTCACGATGCGCCCGTCACGCAGCCGGACGACCCGCTTGGCGAACCGGGCGATGTCCTCTTCGTGAGTGATGATCACAACTGTGCGGCCGGCATCGTTCAGCGCACCGAGCAACTTCAAGATCTCGATGCTGGAGGCCGTGTCGAGGTTGCCAGTGGGCTCGTCGGCAAGCAGCATCGTGGGATCGTTGATCAGTGCCCGCGCGATCGCCACCCGCTGCTGCTGACCGCCGGACAGCTCGTTGGGCATATGCTTCTGGCGCTCGGCCAGCCCGACCTGCTCTAGCGCCGATCGGGCTCGGGCCCGCCGATCCCGCACTCCGGCGTAGACCAGAGGAAGCTCGACGTTACGGACCGCGCTCGTGCGCGGGACTAAGTTAAACGACTGGAACACGAACCCGATCTTGCGGCTGCGGATCTTGGCCAGCCGGTTGTCGCTGAGCGTGCTGACATCGGTGCCGTCGAGTAGGTAACGCCCGCTGGTGGGGGTATCCAGACAGCCCAGGATGTTCATAAGGGTGGTCTTGCCGGACCCGGACGGACCCATGATCGCGACCAGATCGCCGTCGTCTATGGTCAAGTCGACCCCGTAGAGTGCCCGGACCTCGACCGAACCCATCCGGTACACCTTGGTGACGTCCTCAAGCTGAATCATTACCACTCCCCCCATCTGCGCGTGGATCGCTCACGGGTTCCAGTGGCCGGCGGATGGGCCGAGAAACCCAACACTCACACCCAGCCGGCCGGCGCGGGCGTGATCCTCCCGTCCTTGAGCTCGGGTCAGGTGCCCGGGCGGGTCGGGTCAGGAGGGAACGTCACCCACCGTACGCGGTCCAGATGGACGCTACCGCGTTCTGAACGTGACGCAAAGTACAGAAACACACACACGTGTGGGTCTTCTTGTATCAACCCCCGGGTCCGTGCCGACCGCGATTCGGCTCCGAATAGCACTCAGCGGGGCGCTCGCAACCGCCATTCGGCTCCGAATGGCGGGGACTCGCCCCCTACGCGCACCTCGCAGCCGCCGGAGCGCTGCCGCCTGGGGAGGGCAC
>DATEMN010000103.1:0-3851 GCA_035275565.1 Pseudonocardiaceae bacterium
AGGTCCGGGTGCCGTTTTGCGATCACCGACTCGTGGAGTACGTCTACAACACCCCATGGTCGCTCAAGACCTTCGACGGCCGGGAGAAAAGCCTGCTCCGCGCCGCCGCCACCGACCTGCTACCCCAGTCAGTATCGCAGCGGGTGAAAAGCCCGTACCCGTCCACCCAAGACCCGCTCTACACCGCCGCCCTACAACAGCAAGCCAAAGAACTGCTCACAACAGACGACCCGGTGTTCGCTCTGATCAATCGCCGCTGGGTAGACAACGCCACACAGCGCAACCCCACCACCATGCCCCCCGACGTCCGCAACAGCATCGAACGAACACTCGACTTGAGTACCTGGCTAGATATCTACCGCCCCCAGCTTCGACTGCCCTGAGCACACGATGCCGCCCTCATGAATGCGACGTAATCAATTGTCATTGCGTGGGGAGCGGCTCAATCTGCAAACTGCTCAAAAATGCTGCACCCTCATTCCGTTCGTGGACTAGGCGAAGATATGGAAGTTGACACCAAGCAGTACGAGAGGCCAAAGAAACAGGGCCAGAATGAAGTTGAGGAGTTGACCTAAACTGGTGATCCCGTATCCGGTGCTGAGCGCTACCACCAGGCCAATAATCAGATACACGAGCGCGCCAAGAGAAATTCCGCGCCGTTCAACGATGTACATGATCACTCCTCAAGGTACAGTGCCGTTTATAGCGCATGATCCGGATAAGCACAAGACGTTGTCCCGTGGAGCGGACTGCCGAAAAAGCGTTGCCTCCGTAGCCGGCGACGGCGCGTTGAACGGTGCTGACGGACGAGCGCGCCCAGCCGCCAGGACCGGCTGGGATGCCACACGCTGACGGGTGGCGCGCAGCGGTCGGCTCGCTTCTACCACGGTCCTCCCTCTCGTCCTAACACGGAGTGTAACCAGGTCCACCTCGACTTTTGAATACCCAAAGCCTGCGGACTCCATGCGGCTGCTGGGAGCTGGAAACGTCGCACCGCGGAAGCGGAACCGAGGTGGCGTTGGGTGGCCGTGTTCACTGTCGGCACCCGCAAGGCACGTACTCGCCTGGCGAGATCCTGGCAGGTGCTGTCGCAGCGTCCAGCAAGTGCGCGACGCGTCTCGCTGATTCCGTCCCGCAGCTCACCGGAGTTGATCAGAATCGTGGCGAGCACGATGCTGTCCAGCGCCCGGCAGCGCACGTCGTAATGGGGGCGAGTCCCGAGCGCGCGCTGGACGTCACTGCGGGCGAGTGTGTAGTCGGCGAGCTTGGCCTCTGTCGCGGCCAGCAGTCCATGCCCCGGCCCGTAGAACGCGAAGAACGGCAACGCCGCTTCCGGCTGCGCCACCTCCGCGAACAGCGTGCGAGACTGCTTCAGCGCGGCACGCGCATGCTCGGCGTACCCCAACGTCAAGTACGCCGACGCCGCTAACCCATGCAGCACTGCGCCCGACTGCGGATCAGCATCGACCGGGAGGCCCGCAGTCGACGGAACCTTACCCAGACATTCCAGGCCAGGAAGGACAGCGCAGATCACGCTGACTCCTCAGGAAGCGGCCGAAACGTGGTGGATCCGGGGTGCCGGGTCGGACGCGACTCGGGTCCGGTGCCGCCGTCTGAGGTTCGCCTCAGTGGTATCGGTGGCCCTCCGCCACGACCTTACGTGCTCGCTGGGCGAGATCGCGGTTATCACTGCCTGGGCGGGCCTCCAGCGCCACGATGAGTGGTTGCAGCCGCTCACGAGCGCGTACCGAATGCAGCGGCGCCACGGCGTCGATCGCTGACTTCGCCATCTGCGGCCCGCGCGGCTCTCCGGCATACACATAGATGGTAGCCCGAAGCACTGACGCGAACACCCCGACCGGCCGGTGCCGACCAGCGCCGTTGAGTGAGGCGACCAACTGCTCGACTTTATCCGGACGCCTCAACTCCATATACACAAGAGCGGTCTGGTAGTCCATATCAGCGCGGAGGTACTTGTCCGGCGACTGCCAGTCACCTCGCGCCTTGGCTAACTCCTCGACGGCTGTCGCGTGTCCCATCAAAGCCAACGCATCTGCTGACACCGCGTGGAGCCAGGAAACCAATTCCGGATCACTCTTCGGGCCGAGCAGGGATTGGGCAATCTGGTAGACTTTCAAGGCGTCGTTGGGGCGATCGCGAGCCGAGTCGATCACTCCCGAGAACCGCAGTGCCCGGGACAACTCGTACTCGTCACCTGCTTGGCGCGCGAGATCGATCGCGGTCCGGTAGTGCCACCGCGCATGGAGGTCGATACCGCTGTCAAAACAGCACCAACCGGCCAGGTTGTTCAGCGCAGCCAGCTCAGCACGCAACCGCGTCCCGGCCACCTCGCTCGCGGGCACCTGAAGAAGGCGCCCGTACTGTGCGGCCGCCGCGTGGACGGCGCGGGCCTGCCCGCCTTTCGCCCTGGCCGCGACGCGAAGCTGATCCGTGGTGTTCTTGATCTCGGCTACCTCGGCCAGGCCGACCTGGGAAGGAAGGCCCAGCTCACCCGGCCCGGCAGCGGAGGTCAGCAGCGTGCCGAGCACCGGCACGCCGACCAGGGCCACCGAGCCCTTGGCGAGGACGTCTCTTCTGATCACGTCGTCGGTCACCTCCGTAACGACTCCCGACGGGTCGTCCTCAGGATAGGCGCTGTCCCCGCCGTTCGCGGTGTAAGCAAGGCCCAGGTAGCCGCGCGGCATGCCGAGGCCGTCCGCGATACGAACGAGCACGTCATAGGCCATCACCTTGCGGCCCTGGATGATCTCGCACACTTCGGACTGGGACTGGCCGGTGAGCTCAGCGATCTGCCGCTGGCTTACCCCGTACCCGCGCAGACGCCGGTACACCGTGCCGATGTCACGCGCCGCGAGGGCAATGCGCATTTCCGGCTCGTCCCAGACGTCCGGGTTGATCTGCTCGGACATCGCCCCGTCCCCCTGTCATCCGTGGAGCGGGAAGACTACCGCACAAGATCGCTCACGCAGCTCTCAACCAGCCCATTGACTGCCTTTCGCTCCTGGACTGTTTGTGGCCTGCTCACGGACCAACTGTGGATGAGTCGCTACTGGGGTTGCCGAACTCAACAGCAGAGTCGCCGGGGGCTCGGGGACAGTTCTGCCGTCGAGTTCGGCAACCTGGCAGCGACTTTTGCCACCGCCGGTGCAACGGCTCACCGGCGGATCTCGACCTACCTACACGATCGCGAAACGACCATGGGATGGAGTCTCACCGGGTCGGACTCGGATCGAGTCCTCCCGAAAAGTACTCCACCTTTTACTTGATCCAGTTCTGGAAGTTACCCCCGTTGCACCCCAGGGTGTAGACTTTTTTGGCGGTGTTGCTATCAAGGCAGAGTCCGGTTGAGACGTTCTTGATAGTCCCCCTGCCCGAATTAAGGATCCAGTTCTGGAAGTTGCCTCCATTGCAGCCCAGAGTGTAGACGTTTCCAGAGGTGTTGCTGTCCAGACAGAGCCCAGTGGAGACGTTCTTGACGGTTCCTGTGCCCGGATTGAAGGTCCAGTTCTGGAAGTTGCCTCCATTGCAGCCCAGAGTGTAGACGTTTCCAGAGGTATTGCTGTCCAGACAGAACCCAGTGGAGACGTTCTTGATAGTCCCCGTGGCGGCATAAGCACTGCCACCAAATAAGGTAGCAGTCAGAAGAAGACCGCCGGTGACAGCTGCAAGCTTAGTGTGAAGGCGCACCAATTTCCCTTTCCTTGTTGTTGCTGAGCTAGAATGGTGATCGATCAGGAAAATCTCCGGGACTAGGCTAGCCCGGCGCGGGCAGCCTAGCGGACGTTTGCGGCATCTTGGGGATGACACGCTGACTCATAGCCGGAGTCTCG
>DATEMN010000104.1:0-2066 GCA_035275565.1 Pseudonocardiaceae bacterium
CCGTGAGTGGCGATGCGAGTCCTGACTCGCATCGCCACTCACGGGTACGCTCGCGTATCTATGGACGCGATCACGTCCACGCCGGCTCCGGGCAACGAACCGGTCCGTGGTTACGCGGCTGGCACGCCAGAACGTAAGTCGCTGACCCGCAGGCTGGCCGAGCTGGCCGCGCAGCGGACCGAGCTGACCATGACCATCGGTGGCGTGCCGCGGATGGCTGGCGGGCAGCCGTTCGATGTAGTCGCCCCGCACCGGCACGCCCACGTGCTGGGCACCAGCGCGCAGGCCACCACAGCCGATGTCGCCGCCGCTGTGCGTGCTGCTACAAAGGCCGCGCCGGCGTGGCGTGAGCTGCCTTTCGATGAGCGGGCCGCGGTCTTGCTGCGGGCTGCGGAGCTCGCGGCCGGTCCGTGGCGGGACACGCTCAACGCCGCCACCATGCTCGGGCAGTCGAAGTCGGTGCAGCAGGCTGAGATCGACGCGGCCTGCGAGCTGATCGACTTCTGGCGCTTCAACGTGCACTTCGCCCGCCGGATCCTGGCTGAGCAGCCGAACTCAGCCCCCGGCGAGTGGAACCGGATGGATTATCGCCCGTTGGAGGGTTTCGTCGTCGCGATCACCCCGTTCAACTTCACCGCGATCGCGGGGAACCTGCCCACCGCGCCCGCGCTGATGGGCAACACGGTGGTGTGGAAACCCACCCTCACCCAGCAGCTCGCCGCGCACTACACGATGCGGTTGTTAGAGGCCGCCGGGCTGCCGCCTGGAGTGATCAACCTGGTTACCGGCCACGGGACGCCGGTCAGCGAGGTGGCCTTGGCCGATCCCGACTTCGCCGGGCTGCACTTCACCGGATCCACCACAACCTTCAAGAAGCTCTGGCGCACCATCGCCGATCACCTGGACGGCTACCGCAGTTATCCGCGCATCGTGGGGGAGACCGGCGGCAAAGACTTCGTGGTGGCGCACCCCTCCGCCGACCCTGTGGTGCTGACGACGGCGCTGGTGCGCGGGGCGTTCGAGTACCAGGGCCAGAAATGCTCTGCGGTCTCCCGTGCCTACATCGCCCGGTCGCTGTGGGACGGTGGCCTGGCCGAACAGCTCGCGGACACCACCCGGACGATCAGCTACGGCGACGTTGCCGACCTGTCGAACTTCGGCGGGGCGGTGATCGACGCTCGGGCCTTCGCCAAGCACCGCGACCTGCTGGCCCGAGTCGCCACCGACCCGTCGATCGAAGTTCTCACCGGCGGCGGCTGCGACGACTCTCAGGGGTGGTTCGTGCAGCCCACGGTGCTTCTCGGTGACAATCCCAAGCACGAGGTGTTCGCGACAGAGTACTTCGGGCCGATCCTCGCGGTGCACGTTTACCCCGACGCCGACTACGCCACGATCCTGGAGGTGGTCGACTCCACCAGTCCGTACGCGCTGACCGGCGCGGTGTTCGCCACCGACCGGACGGCGATACAGCAGGCCCACCAGTCGCTGCGCTTCGCGGCGGGCAACTTCTCTGTCAACGACAAGCCCACCGGGGCGGTCGTGGGCCGCCAGCCCTTCGGCGGCTCCCGGGGTTCGGGCACCAACGACAAGGCAGGCTCACTGCTCAACCTGCTCCGGTGGACCAGTCCGCGGGCGATCAAGGAGACCTTTTGCCCCAGCATCGCCTTAGGGCTGGGGCCGGTGGATGTCTCCACGCCAAGCACCGGTTTCCTGGCCACGTAGTTCGATGAATTCCTTGAAGCGCTTGAGGTCTTGCTTGACTCGGCGGTCCAGGATGCCCAGTTTGTCTGCCACGTTTTCGGCGAAACCGTCCGGGGGCGGTTTCAATCGGTCATGGCCGGTCTCCTGGCACCGTGCTGGGGCTGACACTGTAGCTGGGGTACGAGCTCACGGGTGCCCGGTGCGGGGGCGGACCCAAACGTTGTACCGCTTCGGCGAGGGTGGCGGCGCGCGTCACGGCCGCGGGCAGTTCGCGGTCACGCCAGCCGGGGCCGCCGACCACGATGCGGGCCGGCGGGCGCTGCCGGGGGATGGCCGCCAGATCCGCCTGGTGCGCGGTCCTCGTG
>DATEMN010000105.1:0-4381 GCA_035275565.1 Pseudonocardiaceae bacterium
GGCCATGGCTAGTTTCGGGTTCTCCGACAGGAAGCCGTAACCGGGGTAGATGGCGTCGGCCCCGGCGCGCCGCGCGGCGCGGATGATCTCCTGCACGGAGAGGTAAGCGCGGACCGGATGGCCTTTCTCACCGATCTGGTAAGCCTCGTACGCCTTGAGCCGGTGCTCGGAGTTGCGGTCCTCATAGGGGAATACCGCGACCGTCTGGCAACCCAGCTCGTAAGCGGCGCGAAACGCCCGGATCGCGATCTCCCCCCGGTTGGCGACCAGCACCTTGCTGAACACGTGCCAGCCCCCTTCCCGCCACCGCGGCCAGCCAGGGTCGCCTACCGGGTCCTTAAGGGCATCATCGCAGGTGATGACGGGCCATCGGGGATATTGACGTAGGCCGGGTACCGAAACTCCCCCACGCGGCGGCGCCGGGAGGTATCAAGGGGTGGTATCAAAGATGGAGCACCGAAAGGACGTGGTCATGGGCAGACAGACGGACCACTATCTGCACCGCCCAGGCAGGATAAGGCGGCCCTCGGGTCTGCTGCTGGGGCTGCTGTGCGCGATGCTCTTGGCCAGTGTCGGGGTCATCACCGTCATCACCGTGACATTGCTCACCATGCTGCTGGCCTTCGGACCGTTCGTGCTGGCCGGGGTGGGTGCCTTTACCGTGGCTCGGCACCTGCATCGCCGTCGCCGCCGGGTGGGCCGGGGGCAGCACCCGAAAGTGGCACCGCCCCGTCCGACCGCACCCGTAGCTGGACCCCCGCCAGTCCCGGACTGGCGTGCTACCCGGGCCCGGTTCGCCGAGCTGCGCAGTGAGTACAGCCGGTTCGAATGCGATCCGCTCGCAGTGCTGCGGCTACCCGCGCTGGCCGACGTCACGGTGGCGTCCACTGGCCGGTTCGTGGACGCTTTCGCCGAGGCCCAGGCACTGGACACCGACACCGAACCACCGGCCGTGCACCGTGTCCGCTTCGCCACCGCAGTGGAGCAGGCGTGGCACGCCTGGCACGCGGCGCGCGACGCAGCGGAACGCATCCGGTTGGCCGGCATCCCAGCACCGGAGCGTGCCACCGTGCAGCGAGCGATCAAGCTGCTCACCATGGCCCGGGACTCCGACCACGACGCCGAACGCATCGCGGCCTACGCCAAGGCCCGAGCGGAGCTGGCCAAGCTGGATCGCAGCGGCACCCTGCGGCTGCCATTCCCCGCCGCCGCCGCGCTGGACGCTGCTGCTCGGGGCCAGCTGCCACCCGCCGCTGCGACGGGCTAGCTCACGGGGACCGGACCCGATCCCCGTTGGTGGTGAGCAACTCCGTGGTGGCAGCCTCGGCGTCCAAGCGGGCGCCGAGGCTGTCGAAACAGACCCCCGCGGCAGCGAGCTCCACCCGAGCCGGCTCGGGCCGGCCAGCCCGTTCCAGCGCGGTGGCCAGCAACACCCGGGCTCGCGCCCCCTCGTAGGGCGACCCGGCCTGCTGCCACAACTCGACGCTGTGCTGTAGCGGCCACAGCGGGTCGTCCTCGCCGGTGGCCAGCGCCAACGCACCGCGGGCCGCCTTGGCCGCCGCGCGTAGCGCCGTGCTGCCGTAGATCTGCGCCAGCTCGGTCAACTCGACCACGGCACCGCGGGCGGTGTCGAGATCGTTGGCGGCCAACGCAATGGTCACCTGGTCGGGTAACAGCCGGCTTCGACTCAAGCGGTCCGAGCGGTCACCGGCCAGCGCCGCATTGATCAATGCGGCGGCCCCGTTGGGGCAGCCGCGTCGCAGCAACAACCGGGCCTTGCCGGGCAGCGAGCTAGCCCCCAGCTCCTCGGCCTTGGTGAAGGCATCCTCGGCACCGGCGAGGTCACCGATCCGCAACCGGACCTCACCGATGCTGGCGAATGCGAGACCGACGTGGGCAAGATCGAAACATTGCGTGCCGACGCAGGCCCGGCGGGCCTCCTGTTCGGCGAGCGCCCAAGCCCCGCGGCTGATCAGGATTCCGATGCGATGGGTCTCGCAGTCTCCGGGGAAGCTGGTCAGCCCGGTGCGTACGAAACAGTCCTCAATGGCCTCAGTCCACTCGTCTGCGCGGCGGTAGTCCCCCAGCTCGTAGCAGGTGCGGATGGTCCGGCAGAAGATCTGCACGGCGGCGATGGTCGGAAGGTTCCCGCCGACGGCCATCACCATTCCCTCGTCCAGCAGGGCCAGTCCTTCCGCGACCTGCCCGCGGTGGATGAGCATCGAGCCCTGAAACGCCATCCCGATAGCCTGTAGCTCGGCGGCACCGTGTCGTACGCCCACCTCGTAGGTCGATCGGGCGGCGGCCAGGCCCGCCTCGAGGTCACCCATGCCCACCGCGACGAGGGTGGCCACCCATGACAGGTAGCCATGCTCGGCGCAGTCAGGCTCGTCCTCGAGCAGCCGCTGTGCGCGATGGAACCAACCGCTGGAGATCGCGAACTGCCGGAGACCGCCATGGTGCATCGCGAGCATGCTCGCGGTCAGAGCGGCCCGGCGCTGGTTACCGGTCCGGAGAAATGCCTGATGCGCGCGGTGCCGCGCGGCCAGTGATTCCCGGTAGCATCCCAACCAGCACGCCGCTTCGGCCAGGCCGTCGAGGTCCTCTGCGGTCAGCCGTCCTTCCCGATCCGCGGCGGACAGCATCTCGAAGGCACGCTGCCAGTCATGCGCCGCCAGCGCGGCATGGGCATCCGGCAGCGGTTGCGCGGGATCGGGAACCTTGGCTAGTGCCGCGAGGCCGGGCCTGAGTTGGACCTGAGTCTGCAGCGGACGCCAGTCCAGGTCGGGGCTCTGGGCAAGGACGGCCTCGTGCAGCCGGACCAGCTCGGGGCTCGGATCGATACCGAGCTGCTCTCCGAGCTGCTGGCGTAGCCGCGCATAGGCTCCCAGTGCGTCAGCCTGCCGCCCGCAGCGGTACAGCGCCCGGATGAGCTGAGACCATCGCCGCTCGCGCAGTGGCTGCTCCACTACCGCCCGGCTCAGCTCGCCACACAACGTGGCGTGTCGCCCGAGGGCAAGCCCGGCTTCGGCGCAGTCCTCCATGACGGCAGAACGTAATTCGGTGAGCCGAGTGATCTCGCCTTGGGCGAACAGCTCAAACCGGAACTCAACCAGCGGTTCGCCGCGCCACAACGCCAACGCGCGGCTCAGTGTTTCGGCCGCTCGTTCCGGGTCGGTGGGCAGCGCGTCACGGCCCTCGCGGGCGAACCGCTCGAACCGCACGGCGTCCACCGACTCAGGTGCGACGACCAACGAGTAGCCTTGCCCGCGAGTACGAAGCAACCCGTCCTGAGCCCGTGCCGCGCGGTCGGGCTCAAGCGCCCGGCGCAGATGGGATACGTAGGTCTGTAACGTGTTCGCGGCGGTGGCCGGTGGTTCGGTTCCCCAAAGCACTTCGATCAGCCGGTCGACCGAGATCACCTCGTTGGCGTGCACCACGAACATGGCCAGCAGGAGCCGTTCCTTGGCGCTGGACACCTCGATCCGACGGTGTTGGTCGTGAATCTCCAAGGGGCCTAGAATTGCAAACTCCACCACCAGCCTCCAGATCCCGCTCCAGTGGTGCTCCAGTTGTCCTTCAGCCGTCACGTCCATGCTGACATTTCAGCTTTCAACGATCACGCAGGAGCCGCAGCGAGCCAACAGCATAGCTGCCACCCTGCGTCCGGCGCATCCACTGCGAGTACAACGCGTGTATACGAAGGGTGCAAGGCTTAGCATGCTATCTCACCCCGGTACTCGCCTCGCACGCTTCCTCCCCCACCGCAGAGACCCCCGCCCCAGAACTGCGCTGCATATCGGCAGGGCATACTGTGGCGGAACGACACGTCCCCAGGAGCAGTGAGCAGCATGTATCCGGCTGAGCGGCGATTCACGTGGTATCCGCTTGCCGGACAACGTCACGCGATCGAGCGGAAGGATCGTGATGTGCCGCTGGGGGCACCGATGCACACCCTGTGCGGTGCGGAGCACCCACGCGCGGTGGCCGGCGACCTGGAATGGCTCTGGCGCACCTGCGAACTGTGCTGGGACGCGACCTGCGCAGACGTCGGGATACGGCCACGCCGATAGGCGCATGCTGTCGGGTGAGCAGAATCGCGCCACCCAACAGTGCCTTCAGACCCCGTTCCAGTGGCACGCACGTCGTTCTTGAGTCGTCACACCGATACTGCCCACCCCAGTTCTCCGATAACGCAGAGGCGGCAGTGGTCACAGTGCGCGGTGTGCACCCCCAGGCGCAGGTACTGATCATGCTGCCGGACGGTTCCGATTTCGTTGACGTCGCGACGATCGCCACCGAAACGGATGCTCGGCTGGTGCTGACCTCAGCGGAACTGATCTACGAGTTGGCCTACCTGGAAGCTGAACCACCGATACCG
>DATEMN010000106.1:0-4900 GCA_035275565.1 Pseudonocardiaceae bacterium
CCTGCGGGGTCCATGACCACTGCCCGGCGGGCCTCCCGTCGGAGTAGAGCTGTCCGGAATGACGCTCAGTCATCAGCGAGTATTCGCCGTAGTCCTCGGTCGCGGCGGTGGCGACGTCGGTGGGGAACAGTGGTGAGGTGAGTAACGCAAAAGCTAGCAGCGTACGGAAAGCGTGACCGGCCAGTGACCGCCTGGTGACTGTGAGCCACATCGCAGGTTTCCCCCCGCTGCGCGAAAGTGTGATCAACCCTCCTATTTTCTCGTCAGAGAGTGACTGAATGTTACCAGACTGGCCTCGGTGTGGATGGGCCTTCCACATCGGGCAGATGACCGATGCCACCGTCAGGGGTTGCGGATCAGGCTCCTGAGCCAAGGTCCCAGCCACGGTTTGCGGCCCCAGGATAGTAGCTTGCCCTGGGCGATCGCGGTCCACTGACTCTGCCGGTTGAAGACCACCATGAGGAACGCTACGGGGTCAGCCAAAATATGGCAGTCAACTCTGCGGGAGGACGGCTCTACGATCTCAAGTGCGCCGTCGTTGAAGATGAAGTGGAAGCTGTCCCCGCCACGGATGCGGACGTCGTAGGTGACTTGCAGGCCAGCCGTCTTCGTACCGTTCACAAAGGTTCGAGGACCGGCCGCTTGCAGGATTGGAACGATGAACCGCCCCAGCACGATGGCCGCATGGGACGGTTCGATCCACCATGTGCGTCCCGCTGCATGGGCGATGTCGTAACCGTGCATGACGGTCTCGCTCAGCAGGTGGCAGGTCAAGGTGGACAGGCGGACGGTGGTGCCCTCGACTAGCCATGAGCGTGGCTCGTCGGGGTCTGCGCCTGCACATTCGCTGAAGTACTCCTCCGCTCGGGCCTCGATACGGTCGGCCAGGACGCTCGGGTCGCGTTCGGGGTCGGATTTCACCGCGAGGGTGGTCACGTCGGCCAGGTCCCACATGTCCCGGACCAGCGAGCCGCCAGCGACGCCGGCAGTGCTGGGCACCACCGCGTGGATGGGCGAAAGGTCCCGTCTTGATAGGCCGGTCACCGCCATCCATGCCTGCGATAGATGCATGGCGACCTCACCGAGATTCCACTGGCCCACTGCGTGCGCACTCGGATCACGGACGGACCGCAGCAGTGCCTGCACCCGCCCAACCTCGTCGCGGAGTGCGTCCTGACTCTGCTGCCAGTCGATCTTTGATTCGTTTGCGACCATATCAGCCCCTAGGCTCGTCGCTTAGCTCGGGTATGCGTAGCTGCGAATGTAAGAACAAATCTGGTCGTCCGCATCCGCTAGGTGACGGATCCTTCTGGAGCGGCGTCAGCTTAATTCATGGCCTTCGCTCGGCGAAGGTGTCGAGTGAGTTGCTGGACTCTGCGTAATAACTGTCCGTAGCGTTGTTGACGGTGGCTGGCGGGCAAGTTCACACGATCGGGACTGCGCAGGATGTCTTTACCTGGCGTTCTCGTCCTCCTCCTAGTGGTTGCTGGTTTGGCCGGCGGCCGGGAGGGGACGTCGAGATGCCGAACCGACGGGTGGGGCCAAGCATTGGCCACGCGGAGCAGGTGAGATCGCGCCCGATGATCAGGGTTTTGATTGCTGAGGACATGCACATGGTGCGTGGTGCGCTGATCGCTTTGCTCAACCTCGAGCCGGACATCGAGGTGGTCGCCGAGGTGGCTTCCGGTGACGATATCTTGCCCGCTACCCGGACGCATCGCCCCGACGTCGCAGTCATTGACATTGGTCTGCCGGGCAAGGACGGGATCACCGCAGCTGCCGAGCTGCACGAGCAGATCCCGGAGTGCCGTACGTTGCTCGTGACCAGCTTGGGCCAGCCCGGGACGGTGCGTAAGGCACTGATCGCGCGGGTGGGCGGGTTGATCCTCAAGGACGCGCCGGCCGACAAGCTCGCCAACGCTGTGCGCGGGATTGCCGCCGGTCGTCGGGTGGTGGACAGTGACCTGGCGCTGGCGGCGTGGGACGGCGCGGACTGCCCACTCACTGATCGGGAGATCGAGATTCTCCAGCTGGCCGCGGGCGGGGCCAATGCGGTGGACATCGCCGCTCGGCTTTACCTGTCGGCCGGCACCATCCGCAACCACCTGACGGCCGTTGTTTACAAGCTCAACGCCCGTAACCGGGTCGACGCGATCCGGATCGCGTCGGAGGCGGGTTGGCTGTAGCGCGCCATGCCCCCGATCATACGGGTACCCTCGCCTGGAGCCGGAAGGTCCCGTCCGGATTCAGGTCGGTGGTGAGTTCGCCGCCGAGCGTGGTGACTCGGTCGGAGAGGTTGCTGATCCCGCTGCCGGTGCTGGGCATTTCGGCCGACCTGGTCATCCCGTCGTTGGTGATCTCCAGCAGTACTGTGTCGTCGTCCTGGCGTACGGTGATCCGGCAGTTCGCGCCCTTGCTGTGGCGCAGTACGTTGGTGACGCCCTCGCGGAGTACGGTGGCCAGCACGGTGCGGACCTCAACGGGCAGCTCACCGTAATGTAGTTCCATCCGGACGTCGATGTCTGCGGCAGTGAGCACGGACTCGGCGGACCGGGCCTCCTCGTCGAGGGACAGGTCGCGGTAGCCGCTCGCGACCAGCTGTACGTCGATGAGCGCGAGCCGGGCGGTGTCCGCTATCTCGGTAAGCTCCTGGTCTGCCCGCCTCGGTTCCGCGGTCAGCAGCTTTGCCGCCAGCTCGGTCTTGAGGATGATCGCGGACAGGCTCAGTCCTAGCAGGTCGTGCAGGTCCCGGGCGAACCGCCGCCGTTCCTGGTCCACCGCCACCTGCGTCAACCGCTGCCGGGTGGCGCGCAGTTCGGTCATCGATCTGACCATCCAGGTCAGACCGTAGGTGATAAGGCCGGTGATCACGGTGGCGATGGTGGTCTCGAGTGGGTTGCCGGTGAGACCGGTCTGCGCCCAGCCGACGCTCGCCACGACCACCACGAATCCAGCCCACGCAGCCACCGGACGCAGTACGAGCAACATTGTCCCGGCCAGGAAGCCAGGAATGCTCACCCAGTGGGGTCCGAACTGTATCAGTGGCAAGTACACCAGCACTGCCTGCAGTACCAGCACGACGTAGCTCACCGTCGAGTGCAGCGGGGTGGCCGGCCTGCTGACGTAGCAAAGCTGCAGCAGCAAAAGCGCCATCAGGTAACCGACGCTCGTGCTGATCTCGGTCGGGTCGTGGGTCAGCCGCAGCAGGTGCAGCACTGCGGCGACGACGAAGCCGCAGCAGACCACCTGCATAAGCGCAGTGGTGAACCGGTTGGTCAACCGCGGGACGGGCTCGTCGTGCTCGCCGGCCGGTGTGGACCCGCCGTCCTGCGCCCGCTCCCGACCCACCGGGATGCTCAGGTGCAGGCCGTAGCGCCTGTCCCCGGGCCGGCCGGCGACGAGGCTGCCGCCCAGCGCGGCGACCCGGGCGGCCAGCGTGTCGAGCCCGTTGTCCTCAGCAGGCTCTGGCATGCCGGGGCGGTCGACCTGGCTGTCGGTGACGATGTCGAGCGAGACCGTGTCGCTCGCCTGCCGGATGGTGATCTCGCAGGTTTTGAGGCTGCTCAGCCGGAGCACGTTGACCACGCCCGTACGCAGGACGGCGACCAGCAGGGTGCGGACGTGCCGGGATAGCTCGCCGTGGTCGAGCTCTATGCGCACATCCACGCCAGCGGCACGCAGCGCCGACTCGGTCGTTCGGAACTCCTCCTCAAAGGATCGTTGCCGGTAGCCCCTAGAGATCAGCCGGACGTCGGCGAGCGCGTGGCGAGCGATGGTGAGGATGTCTCCGAGCTCCTGGCGAGCCCGGGCGGGCTGCTCGACCAACAGCTTGCACACGGCCGCGCACTTCGACTCGATCGTGGCGAGGCCCACGCCGAGCAGCTCGTCGAGCTCCCTGGCGAACCGCGACCGCTCACCGGCGACCGCTGCTCTGCCCGGCTCGACGCGTGCCTCGGGCAGCTCGGTGATCAGTCTGGTCAGCACGTACACCGCCAGCGCGACGACCGCCCCGCAGACGGCGACGAAGGCGACGTCGAGCACCGAGCCGGTCAGCAGCGCCTGTACCCACGCGGAGCCCGCCACGATCACGCCGAACACGATCCAGGCCGTGGCCGGGGGTAGCACCAGCAGTGCGCTGCCCGCGAGCAGGCTGGGCACACCGATCCAGGACTGCCCGAACTGCGGCAGCGGGAGCAGCGCGAGGCACGCCTGGACCGCCAGCACCGCATAAGAGGCCAAGGAGTGCAACGAGGTGCTCGGCCTACCGAAGTAAAACACCTGCAGGAACCACAGAACCAGCAGACAGCAGCCACCCTGGACGGTCTGCCAAACGCCCACGCCCGAACTCAGGACATAACCGAACATGACCCCGTACAGCCCGAAGGAGACCACCGCGACGATAACCCTGGCCAGTGCAGGCACGAGCAGTGGCCCCCGCGGGATGGCACTGCTCTCGCTAATGATGTCGCCCCCGACTCGACGGCTTTGAACCACTGCGTCCAGTAGCTAAAGAGGAACTCTCCGACACCGATCTCCGTAAGCCAGTCTAGCCGCAACACGCTATCAACGACGTCGATCATAGGTACGTAAATAGGTACGTAAGCGGACGGCCCCTGACGGTCGTCGCCACGCACAACATCTGCCGCAGTGCGCCCACGACCACAACCGGATTGGGACCTGGGGCCGGCCGCCGGACTCCATCGACAAACGTTGGCACCGGAGCGGAAGGAGCTGAAGAACGCCGGTCCGCGCGAGTCGTGCTGGATCTGCTTGACGATCCCGGTCACCGGACTGATGAGGTGGCCAGAGCGGTCCAGCACCTGTTCGGGTAAGAGCGTCCGGTGCCCGCCGCAGCCCGGTCCACCTCGCCCACGGTGACCAGCCGCAGCGGCGTGTTCGC
>DATEMN010000107.1:0-2295 GCA_035275565.1 Pseudonocardiaceae bacterium
GTCGGTGCGCGACGGCGATGGCAACCCGTCCACCCTGTCCGCGCGGGCGCTCATCAGCGCGGTGGGCCAGCTGAACCGGCCCAAGACTCCCGATATCGCCGGCCAGACCGACTTCACCGGTCCGGCCTTCCACTCCGCGGAGTGGGATCACTCGGTGGACCTGCGCGGTAAGCGCGTCGCGATGATCGGCGCCGGGGCCAGCGGATTTCAGATCGCACCGGCCATTGCCGAGGAGACCGAGCACCTCACGGTGTTCCAGCGCACCGCGCAGTGGATGTTTCCCAACCCGAACTACCACGTCGAGGTGGGCCCGGGCGTGCAGTGGGCACTGCGGCATCTGCCCTTCTACGGGCGCTGGTACCGGTTCTTGCTGTTCTGGCCCGGTTGTGACAAGGGGCTGGACGCCGCGCGGGTCGATCCGGACTATCCCGATCAGCAGCGTGCGGTCAGTGAGATCAGCGAGATCACCCGGCTGGTCTTCACCGAGTGGATCACCAGCCAGCTCGGGGATGACGCCGACCTGGCCGCCAAGGTGGTGCCGGACTATCCGGCCACCGGCAAGCGCACCCTGCAGGACAACGGCAGCTGGCTGCGCACCCTGACGCGTGACGACGTCGACCTGGTACGGACGCCGATCGCCCGCATCGAGTCCGATGCCGTGGTCACCGAGGACGGGAGCCGCCACCCCGCCGACGTCATCGTCTACGCCACGGGCTTCCATGCCAACAAGGTGATGTGGCCGATGTCGATCGTCGGGCGGGACGGGGAGGACCTCTGTACGCGGTGGGGTGAACGTCCCGTCGCCTATCTGGGCATCACGGTGCCCGGGTACCCGAACCTGTTCTGCATGTACGGCCCGGGCACCAACCTGGCCAGTGGCGGCAGCCTGATATTCCACTCCGAGTGCCAGATGCGATACATCACCGCGTGTTTGGAGCACCTGATCGGCAGTGGCCACAGGTCGATGGAACCCCGGCAGGATCGCTGCGACGACTGGGTTCGGCGCAGCCAGGACGAAATGAGCAGGATGGTGTGGGCGCAGCCGTCCATCACTCACTCGTTCTACAAGAACAGCTTCGGCGAGGTGTACACACTCAGCCCGTGGCGGCTGGTGGACTACTGGACCTGGACGCGCGACGTCGACGCGGGTGACTTCGTGCTCCGCTGAAGATGGCACCGGCTGCCAGCAGCAAACGATCACCAGCGAGGCGCTGCCATCGAATCAGCAACCACACCAGCAACATCCATTGCATGGGCGCCAGGCCGTAGGGGGTCAACCAGTGGCTCGCGAACGACGTCCACAAAGCGGTGACCTGGGCAGCGGCGACGAAAAGCTGTGCGCGGCGGTCGCATCCGATCTCATGTGCAATCAGGGCGGCGAACGCTGGCGCTGGGGGGCGGCTGGTCGGCCGAACCCCGGTTCAGGTGTTACCGGCCGATGGCCAGCATGTACACCTCGTCGAACCAGTATCCGCGGCCGAATATTGTTGTAGTGCAATGCAGAATCGCGATATCCCGGCGATCGCCAGCACACCCCGAGTAGCAAACTCCGGGTCCGTCCGCCCATCGTCGGTCATCGACGCCGACACCGACGGGTGGGGACACCGTGCCGGTAACGCTCTGCGCGGCGGCGACGATGATCAAAGTAGGGTCACATTTGGGGTCACATCAGGGTGTGCGAAACGAGCGTGACCGCGTCGGCATCGGATTGCACGGGAAGTCATCTCGTGGTATTCGCCGTCGATGGTCACGGGTAGGAGTGACGACAATGAAGCTGCGCAGGATCGCCGAGTTGACGGCGACCGCCGTGATCGCGAGCGGACTGGCCATGGGTTCGGCCGTTGGGGCAGCGCCCGTGACGTCCGCCGCACCAGCGGCGCCGGTACCGCTGAAGCCAGGACACGGGGGAGACGACTGGTGCCGCCCGTGGTGTGACAACGGCAACAACGGCAACGGCCGCGGCGGAGGACCCAAGTGGGACAAGGGCCCGTGGTGGGCCAACAACAAGCACGACTGGTGGGACGACCGCAACGGAGCACCGCCGTGGGGTTGGGGACCGCCGCCGCCGTACCACTGGAACGGTGGGCCGCTGCCGCAGTACATCGACTACTACGGCTATCGGGCCAATCCGGTGTGGAACGACGGCAACCGGCAGTGGGGAATCTGGGTGCTCGGGCAGTGGATCCCGGTCTTCGGCGTCGGGGTGAACTAGATGTACTGACCTGAGAGGTTAGGCACGCGGCTGGCGGGTGCCTGGCCTCCGAGTGCGGTGTGGCCGCGGTGGTGATTGTAGTG
>DATEMN010000108.1:0-17427 GCA_035275565.1 Pseudonocardiaceae bacterium
GGCGATCCTGCTCGCAGCGGTGATCGCGGTGCTGGGGCTCGTGGTCAGCTATGGCAGCGCCGCGGGTAGCACCGCCGTGGGGGGTAGCACTGACGTCGGGCACCGCACTGCGGTGGTCTCCACGATCCTGCCAGGCACCATTGTGATCATGAATTTCGCGTTCGGGTTGGCTTCTCTGGGGGTCGCCC
This sequence comes from Pseudonocardiaceae bacterium, assembly GCA_035275565.1. Classification (GTDB taxonomy): domain Bacteria; phylum Actinomycetota; class Actinomycetes; order Mycobacteriales; family Pseudonocardiaceae. Next base: position 189 of record DATEMN010000108.1, read on the forward strand.
CGGGAACAAAGATCAGCGTCGTGAATCAGGACCGGGCGCTGCATACGATCACTGCCGTCAACAAATCATTCGATACCGGCACAATCCCCGGACGCCAGTGCGGGGAAATTCGCCGCCCTAACACTCCGAGCACATATGTCTGCACCATCCATCCGTCTATGATAGGCACATTGATCGTGAAGTGACACCGCGCGCGTACCAGACCTCCTTTTGGTAGTGTCAGGCAACGGCCCAGGTGGGAACTTTAGCCGGAAAGGATTCCTAGTCATGATGTTTGCACACGCGCTGGTGCGCCGCATTGAAGGCTTCACCGCGCTGGACAAGGTCGCCAAGCCGGTGGCCGGATTGGTCGGCAAGGCCGTGCAGCCTCGCGCGGTCCGCAACCTGCTCAGCGGTACGAGGCTGGGCCATCCTGCCCATCCCATGCTTACCGACCTGCCGATCGGCGCCTGGAGCATGTCTGCGGTGTTGGACCTCTTCGGTGGTGCCGACGCCGAGCGGGCCGCCGACCTGCTCGTCGGTGCCGGCATCCTCAGCGCATTCCCCACCGCGGCCACCGGTCTCAACGACTGGTCGGACACCATTGGTGAGGAGCGGCGTATCGGGACCGTACATGCGACCGCGAACGTGGCCGCTTTGACCCTGTACCTGGCCTCGCTGATCGTCCGGCGCAGCGGTGGGCGATCAGCCGGCAAGATCCTCGGTCTAGCAGGATTCGGGGTTATGGTGGTCGGTGCGTACCTCGGTGGTCACCTGTCGTTCGCCAAAGCGGTGAATGTAAACCACACCTTCCTCGAGCACCGCCCGCAGGAGTGGACCACGGTGCTCGCCGAGGCCGAACTGGCTGAGGGCGAGCTACGCAAGGTCTCCGCCGGTGAGGCTTCGGTGTTGCTCACCCGCGATGGCGGGCAGGTCTATGCGCTGGCGAACACCTGCAGCCATGCCGGCGGCCCGCTCGATGAAGGTGAGCTTGCCGACGGCTGCGTCATCTGCCCGTGGCACGCCAGTACCTTCCGGCTCACCGACGGCCACATCGTGCGCGGTCCGGCTTCGATTCCGCAGCCTGCCTACCAGACCCGGGTTCGTGACGGGAAGATCGAGATCCGATCGCTGGGCTGAAAATAGCGCTGCAACGCGGGGACCTGTCTCGCGCCGACGATTGTGAGTGTGGCTGCTTTGGGATCTTGGGTCAGTTCTCGGATGAAGCCGTGGTGGTAGGCCTGACCCGCTTTGCGGGCCGCCGGTGGCGGCCTCGCCTATCGCACGATGTTCTCAAGGCTTCATCATGACCTCGCTGCTTAACGCGTTACTCCGGCTAGTGCGAAGAATTCCTGCCGTGAACGGGCATCCTCACGCAGCAGCCCATGCAGGGCTGAGGTCACGGTGCGGGACCCGGTGGCCCGGACGCCGCGCAGTGACATGCACAAGTGCTCTGCTTCGATCACCACGCCGACTCCCTTGGGCGCCAGGTGCTCCTGGAGCCCATCGGCGATCTGCTGGGTCAGGCGTTCCTGCACCTGCAGATCCCGAGAAAACATCTCGACGACCCGGGCCAGCTTCGACAACCCGAGAATCCGCTCCCCGGGCAGATAACCGATGTGGGCGGTGCCGTGGAAGGGCAGCAGGTGGTGCTCGCACAGGGATTGCACGGGAATGCTTTTGGCCAGCACAAGCTCGTCGTAGCCCTCGTCGTTCGGGAACGTCGTCAGATCGAACTCCTGCGGGGTGAGCAGCTCGGCGAAGGAGTGCGCGACTCGTCGCGGTGTATCTGACAAGTGTTCCGAATTCGGGTCCTTACCCAGGGCGACCAGCAGATCGGCCACCGCCCGCTGCGCCGCGGCCAAATCCACACCCTGCCGGGGCGGCACGACCCGGAGGCTGGGGTGGCGCACGGGTGCTGGCCCCTCGGGCAGCAATGCAGTCGGCTCAAGAATGCTCATCGGGCTCTTCTTTCGTCGGATTCTGGGGTAGACGGCTTGGGACAGTGGTGCGAATCCACAATCAAGTGGCTGGTGGTTGGGTCGAGGGAAAACTCTGGGCAGCCGGCTGGCCATGTGTCTGAACTGGTAGGCCTGGTCAAGCAGTTGGTTCATGTCGGGAACCACGTCTTTGAGGTGACTTAGCAGGGGGATCACTTGGTGATCCATCGCGTCGGCGAGCTGCGGCAGCCGTTCGAGCAGCTGCACGAAAGCATCGACGTCGCTTGGGTGGGTGGGGTTGGCCAGGTGTCGCACCATCGACGCGAGTGGTTCAACGCATCGGAGTAGGCGCCGAGCAGCGCGATGACGCGGTCCGTCGTGGTGTGGGTGGTGAAGCTGGCCGGGGAACCGTCGACGCCGACTACCACCACCCGCTCGCTCACCTCAGCCTCCCGCACTCTAACAACATGTTATGTTAACGTTAGAACTTCGCTGGTATTTCGTCAATAGAAATTGGTTATAGAATGGACTCTTGGGAGGCTCAGATCTCGGCGGTCGCCGCGCTCGACGAACCGACCCGCCGGCAGCTGTACGACTACGTGGTGCACCAACCTGAGCCGGTCAGCCGCGACGATGCCGCCGCAGCTCTTGAGCTGCGGCGCACGACCGCAGCCTTCCACCTTGACCGGCTGGTGGATGAGAAGCTGCTAGACGTGGTCTACCAGCGGCGCACCGGGCGCACCGGCCCTGGCGCCGGCCGGCCGGCGAAGCTGTACCGGCGGTCGGATCAGCACGTGGCCGTCTCGCTGCCCCAGCGCCGTTACGAGCTCGCCGGGCAGTTGCTCTCCGGCGCACTGGAGCAGTCCGAACGCTCCGGCGACTCGCCACGGGCAATCCTCGACCAGCGCGCCTACCAACTGGGCAGGCGACTCGGCGAAGCAGCTGCCACCGGCAACGGCGATGCCCGGGAGGCCACGCTGCGGGTGCTCGAAACCCACGGTTTCGAACCGCGCCTCGACGGCGACCGCGTCACCCTCGTCAACTGCCCGTTCCACGCCCTGGCGCAGGAATACACCGACCTGGTGTGCGGGATGAACCTGTCCCTGCTCGACGGTCTCCTCGATGGTGTGGGCACCACCGGACTGACCGCCCACCTCGACCCGACACCGCCGTTCTGCTGCGTCCGCCTCGACCCCTCTCCCGCTATGGAGAAATAACGGGCTCACAATCCACCACCGACAAAACCGGCCGGACTGAGCTATAGGGCAGGGATACGGATGTTGCTGTCGGTGCGTCGGGTCGGGGGAGTCCTCAGGGGAGGGAAGTGGCTTCGCATCGGCTCGCGGGCCAGGTAGCAGACCTGGCCCGCGATCGCCACCGCGTGGTCGGCGAAGCGCTCGTAGTAGCGGCCGACGAGTGCCGCGTGGACCGCCAGTTCCACCCCGTGCGACCAGCTCTCGGCGAACAAGGTGCGCAACAGTTGGTGCAACAGGGCATCCATCTCGTCGTCGGCCCGGACCAGCCGGTCACCGGACAGTGGATCCAGCTTCTCGATCGCCATGGCGGCGTGATGGGCAAGTCCGCTGGCGAGCAGGCTCATTCTGGCGATCACCGGAAGAAGGTCGTCCGGGACGGCCAGGTTCGGGTGTGTGCGCCGGACGATCTTGGCGGTGCGCTGGGCCAGGTCGCCCATCCGCTGTAGGTCACTCACTGCATGCATCGTCGCGACCACCGTCCGCGGATCCGTGGCGACCAGGGCTTGCGAGGCGAGCAGCGTGATGCAGCGCTGCTCCACATCGTGGTGCCGGGCGTCCATTTCGTCACCACGAGCGATCACCAGCTCGGCGAGTGTTAGATCGGCTTGGAGCAACGCCGCCGACGCATTGATCATGATCTGGGTGGCCAGCCGACCCATGCTGGCGAGGTCGCCGATCAGGTTGTCCAGCTCGGCGTGGAACGTTGCCCGCACAGCTCACACCTTCCCAATCTGATCGAGTCAGTACCGCAACTGCGGAGTTTTTATCAATATTATTCCGTATCAGCGGACATAAATATAGTATTCCCGCACCTGCGGACCGTGGTGGGGACGTCGTCGGCGGCGCTGCGGGCGTCAGGAGTGTGGCAAGGTCGGATCCTGGTGCCGCGGCCCGAGCACATGCTTGACGTGTCCAGCGGTGAGTGGGGCGAGTAGAGGAGCGCCCGTGCCAGTGCATCGCGACAGCCCCGCATACCGGTGCCCCGAGCGGGTCTGTGCGTCCCTTCCTGGCCGCTCGGTCCGGTGCTATCCACCCCGCCCGCACCGCGCTGAAAAGGTGATCATCGTGCCGGTCGCCCTAGGGCCCGAGTGCCTGCTTGCGCCGCTCGATCAGTCGCCAAATCATCGGTGTGAAGATGAGCTGCATCGCGAGATCCATCTTGCCGCCGGGGCAGACGATGGTATTCGCGCGCGACATGAACGAGTCGTGCAGCATCGAGACGAGATACGAGAAATCGATGCCGTGCGGATCGGCGAAGCGGATGATGAGCATCGACTCATCCGCCGTCGGGACGGTCCGAGCAATGAACGGGTTGGAGGTGTCGACCATGGGCACGCGTTGGAAATTGACATGCGTGCGCGAGAACTGCGGGCAGATGTAGTTCACGTAGTCGGGCATGCGGCCCAGAATCGTTTCGGTCACCGCCTCGGTGGAGTAGCCCCGAGTAGCTTTGTCGCGGTGCAGCTTCTGGATCCACTCCAGGTTGATCACCGGAACGACACCGATCAACAGGTCAACGTGCTGGGCGACGTCTACCTTGCCGGTCGCAACTGCTCCGTGCAGTCCTTCGTAGTACAGCAGATCCGTGTCGGCGGGCAGCTCGTCCCAGGGTGTGAATGTACCGGGAGGCTGTCCGTAGGGCGCCGCCTCCTCCTCGTCGTGCAGGTATTTGCGCACGCGGCCGTGGCCGTTCTCGCCGTACTGCCGAAACAGCTCCTCGAGTTCCTCGAACAGATTCGCCTCCGGGCCGAAGTGGCTGAGGCTGTGGTCACCACGCTCCACCGCCTCGGCCACCTTGGCCTTCATTTCAGTGCGGTCGTAGCGGTGGAAGCTGTCGCCTTCGATGAGCGCTGCGTTCACCTGCTCGCGCCGGAAGATCTGCTCGAAGGTGCGCATCACCGACGTTGTCCCGGCGCCCGAAGAGCCGGTGATGACGATGATCGGATGCTTGGCTGACATGGCCTCCCTCCTCCCCTTTCGCTCAATCGTTGGTGCGGAAAAGGCCGCGCGTGCTGAAGAGCGGCGTGTCGTACTCGACCACGTTGTGGTCGCGGTAGTAGTGTTCGATGCGCTCGACCTCTTCGCGCGCGCCGAAGATAAATGCGATGCGCTGGTGCAGGTCCTCCGGTGTGACGTCGAGAACCCGCTCGCGCCCGGTGCTCGCGAGGCCGCCCGCCTGCTCGACGATGAAGGCCACCGGATTGGCCTCATAAAGCAAGCGCAGCCGACCCTGCTTCGCTGGGTCCTTCGTGTCGCGCGGATAGAGGAATACACCGCCGCGGGTAAGGATGCGGTGCGTCTCCGCGACGAGCGACGCGACCCATCGCATGTTGAAGTCCTTGCGGCGAGGGCCCGTACTGCCGGCGAGGCACTCATCGACGTAGCGCGTCACCGCCGGCTCCCAGAATCGGCTGTTCGAAGCGTTGATCGCGAACTCGCTCGCAGCGGCCGGAACCTGGATCTCCCGATGGGTCAGGATGAACTCGCCGAGTTGCGGCTCGAGCGTGAAGCCGTGCACACCCGTGCCGACGGTCAAGACGATCATCGTCGAAGGGCCGTAGATCGCGTATCCGGCGCAGACCTGCCTCGACCCGGGCTGCAGGAAGTCTTCCGCGACCGCGTTCGCGCCCGGATTCGGAGCACGCAAGATCGAGAAGATGCTGCCGACCGAGACGTTCACGTCTATGTTCGACGAACCGTCGAGCGGGTCGAACGCCAGGAGGTACTTGCCCCGCGGGTAGCGCTCCGGGATGGGATGCGGTGCCTCCAGCTCCTCGGACACCATCCCGGAGACGAGGCCGCCCCATTCGTTGGCGCGCAGGAACAGGTCGTTCGCGACCAGGTCGAGCTTCTGCTGCGTCTCCCCCTGGACATTGGTCGTCGCCGCGGCCCCGAGCACACCGCCGAGCGCACCATAGGCCACTCGCCTGGCGATCGCCTTGCACGCGAGCGCGACGTCGAGGATGAGCGAGTTCAGTTCCCCGCTCGCACCCGGATAGCGGCGCCGCTCCTCGATCAGGAACTGGGTAAGCGTCGTACGGTCGGTGAACATGGCTTCCTTCAGATCTCGGTGTTAGCAGACTAACCTGGATCTTTCGCGAGTGGGCCGGAGTGATCACCCGGTCGGGTAGCTGGCTGTTAATCTCTGATCCTCCTCGGCTAGCCGGGCCATCGCGCGGCACAGAATCTCCTTGCCCAGGGGTGTACAAGAGCGATTCGCCCGCGTACAGCGATCGCTTGGGGCACGATGGGTGACGAGATCTCCGAGCCGCGTTACCGGTCGTATCAAGAAAGCGTCAACAACCGGCCCAGAACCATCAGAAGATCGGAAGGCCGCCACCAACGGGTGACACCCAGGCGCACTATCCACAGGGTGGCCGCTGCCCCAGCGAGCCAGCCGGAGAAGGGTGGTCCGCGGATGGCTGACCTGGCCTACACGCTGGTGTTCATCGGGGTCTTTCTGGCGCTGGCGCTCACGCTGCGCGGTCTGGAGCGGCTGTGACTGCCGTGGAGAACGCCGTTGCCCTAGTGCTCGCGTTGCTGCTGATCGGGTACCTGAGCTACGCACTGGTCCGACCGGAGAAGTTCTGACATGTCCACCACTGCTGCGGGCTTGCTGCAGGTCGTCCTACTCTTGGCCGTTCTCGCCGCAGTCTACAAACCGCTCGGCGACTATATGGCCAGGGTCTACACCGCAAAGACCCACCTGCGTGTTGAGCGGGTGATCTACCGGCTGGTCCGGGTCGATCCTGATGCCGACCAGCGCTGGACCACCTACGCCGCGGGCGTGTTGGGCTTTTCGGCCATCTCGATCGTGTTTCTCTACCTATTGCAGCGGCTGCAGGGCTGGCTGCCGCTCAGCCTCGGGCGGGGCGCCGTGGAGCCTGGGATCGCGTTCAATACCGCGGTGTCGTTCGTCACCAACACGAACTGGCAGTCCTACGTGCCCGAGTCGGTGATGGGCCACCTGGTGCAGATGGCCGGGCTCACCGTGCAGAACTTCGTGTCCGCAGCGGTCGGGATGGCGGTGGCTGTCGCGCTGATCCGCGGATTCGTGCGCAGCCGGACTGACCGGTTGGGCAACTTCTGGGTCGACCTCACTCGTGGCGCGGTCCGGATCCTGCTGCCGTTGTCGGTGCTCGGGGCGATCGTGCTGATCATCGGCTGGGTAGTGATGAGCCTGCGCGCCGGGGTTGACGTCACCGGGCTGGACGGCAGCTCGAGCACCATCGCACTGGCGCCGGCCGCCAGCCAGGAAGTGATCAAGGCGCTGGGCACCAACGGCGGTGGGATCTTCAACGCCAACTCTGCGCACCCGTTCGAGAACCCAAGCTCGTGGACCAACCTGTTCGAGATCTTTCTCCTGCTAGTCATCCCGGTTTGCCTGACCCGCACGTTCGGCCGGATGGCCGGCAACGTCCGGCAGGGCTACGTGCTCATCGCCGTGATGGGGCTGATCTGGGCCGCGATGCTGTCCGTCACCTGGTGGGCCGAGACGCACCCCAACGGTGTCGCCACGCTAGCCGCCGGGGCCGCGATGGAGGGTAAGGAGGTCCGTTTCGGCATCCCGTCCAGCGTGCTGTTCGCCATCTCCACCACCGGAACCTCGACCGGGGCGGTGAACTCGCTGCACGACAGCTACACCGGCCTGGGCGGCGGGATGACCCTGCTCAACATGCTCTTCGGCGAGGTCGCGCCGGGTGGAGTGGGCACCGGGCTGTACGGCCTGCTGGTGGTCGCTGTGATCGCAGTGTTCCTGGCCGGGCTGATGGTCGGGCGCACGCCGGAGTACCTGGGCAAGAAGCTCGGGCGTCGGGAGGTCACCGCGGCGGCGATCTCGATCCTGGCAATGCCTGCTGTGGTGCTGCTCGGAGCGGGTGCGGCGCTGGCGTTGCCCACCACCCTGGGCGCGCTGAACAACTCCGGCGCGCACGGCCTGTCCGAGGTGTTCTACGCCTACGCCTCGGCGGGCAACAACAACGGCAGCGCCTTCGCCGGAATCACGGTGACCTCCGGGTTCTTCCAGTCCACCCTCGCAGTGGCGATGACCTTCGGCCGGTTCATCCCGATCCTGGCGGTGCTCTGCCTGGCCGGGTCACTGGCCCAGCAGAAACCGGTCCCGGTCACTGCGGGCACCCTGCCGACCACCGGCGCGCTGTTCGTCACGCTGGTCACCGCCACCGTCGTCCTCATCGCCGCGCTGACCTTCGTCCCGGCGCTGGCACTCGGCCCCTTAGCGGAGGCGTTGACATGACCCTCGTCAGGGAACGCCCGACCGGCGCGGAGAAGCGCGCGGCGCGGGCCGCTGTGGCCGCCGGTGCCTTCAGTCCCAAGCAGTTGGTGTCCGCACTGCCCGGCGCCGTGCGCAAGCTCGACCCGCGACATCAGCTGCGCAACCCGGTGATGTTCGTGGTGTGGGCCGGATCGGTGCTGGTCACCGCGCTGGCCGCGGTGCGCCCTGGAGTGTTCGCGATTGCGGTGGCGGCCTGGCTGTGGTTCACCGTGCTGGTCGCCAACCTCGCCGAGTCGGTCGCCGAGGGCCGCGGCCGGGCACAAGCCGACACGCTGCGCCGCGCCAGGAAGGAGACCGTGGCCCGGCGCCTCTGTGGACAACCCGTGGAACAGGTGGTGGGGGCTGAGCTGCGGGTGGGTGACCTTGTCGTAGTGGAGGCCGGTGAGGTGATACCGGGAGATGGGGACATCGTTGCGGGCGTTGCGACCGTCGATGAGTCGGCAATCACCGGCGAGTCCGCGCCGGTGATCCGGGAGTCCGGTGGGGACTTCTCCTCGGTCACGGGGGGCACCACAGTGCTGTCCGACCGGATCGTCGTGCGGATCACCTCCAAGCCGGGGGAGTCCTTTGTCGATCGGATGATCGCGCTGGTCGAGGGTGCGCAACGGCGCAAGACGCCCAACGAGATCGCCCTGACCATCCTGCTGTGCACGTTGACGATCATCTTCCTGCTTACCGTGATTGCCTTGCAGCCGATGGCTGGTTATTCCGGGCAGCTGCAGGACGTCATCGTGCTGGTGGCGCTGCTGGTCTGCCTGATCCCGACGACCATCGGAGCGCTGCTGTCGGCCATCGGTATCGCCGGGATGGATCGCTTGGTGCAGCGCAACGTGCTGGCTACCTCCGGCCGCGCGGTGGAGGCCGCCGGGGACGTAAGCACATTGCTGCTGGACAAAACCGGCACCGTCACCTTCGGTAACCGGCGAGCCACCGAGCTGATCCCGGTCGGGGGTGCGTTGCTGATCCAGCTGGCAGCCGCGGTGCGGTTGTCCAGCCTCGTTGACGGCACCCCGGAGGGTCGCAGCATCCTCGAGCTGTGCGCGGTCGAGCACCACCTGCCCATGGAGCCCGATGAGGTCGAGCGGGCCGCGGAGTTCGTCCCGTTCAGCGCGCAGACCCGGATGTCCGGCATCGACGTCGGCCCGGACAGGCAGGTTCGCAAGGGCGCGAGCGGTGCCGTGACGGCCTGGGTGCGCTCACACGGGGGCGCGGTGCCCCCCGAGATGGAGCGGATCACCACAGCGATCGCCGAGGACGGTGCCACCCCGCTGGTCTGCGCGGAGCTGGTGGACGGCTGGGCCCGGGTGCTCGGTGTGATCCGGCTGTCCGACGTGGTGAAGCCCGGCATGACCGAAAGGTTCGCGCAGCTGCGGGCGATGGGTATCAAGACCATCATGATCACCGGCGACAACCCGCTGACCGCGCGTGCCATCGCAACCGAGGCGGGGGTGGACGACTTTCTCGCCGAGGCCACTCCTGAGGACAAGATGGCGTTGATCCGGCACGAGCAGGAGGGTGGCCGGCTGGTCGCGATGACCGGCGACGGTACCAACGACGCACCGGCGCTCGCCCAAGCCGACGTCGGGATGACGATGAACACCGGGACGGCTGCGGCCAAAGAGGCTGGCAACATGGTCGACCTGGACTCCAACCCGACCAAGCTCATCGACGTGGTGGAGATCGGCAAGCAGCTGCTCATCACCCGCGGCGCGCTGACCACCTTCTCCATCGCCAATGACCTGGCGAAGTATTTCGCGATCATTCCTGCGATGTTCGCCGGCATTTACCCGCAGCTGGATCGGCTCAACGTGATGCAGTTGTCATCGCCGAGCTCGGCGATCCTGTCCGCCGTGGTGTTCAATGCGCTGATCATCGTCGGGCTGATCCCGCTGGCGTTGCGCGGGGTGCGCTACCGGCCGTCGTCGGCAGTGTCGCTACTGCGCCGCAACCTGCTGATCTACGGCGTCGGGGGCATCATCACCCCGTTCGTCGGGATCTTCCTGATCGACCTGCTCGTCCGTCTCATCCCGGGGATCTGATGCTGACCACATTGCTCCGCCAGTCCGCCGCAGGCCTGCGGATGTTGCTGGTGATGACCGTCCTGCTCGGCTTGGCGTACCCGTTCGCGATCTACGGGGTGTCTCGGCTTTCTGGCCTGCACACCAAGGCCGAGGGGTCGCTTGTCGTCATCGACGGTCAGGTGGTGGGCTCGAAGCTGATCGGAATCGATCCAGTGGCCTCTGATACCCCGGATATGTATTTTCACACCCGTCCATCGGCCTCTTCACAGGGAGTGCTGGGCTCGGGCGATCCGTCGATCTCCGGCGGGTCGAACCTGGCTGGTGACTCACCCGACCTGCTCGATGCCGTGACGCAGCGGCGCGCACTGATCGCCGCGCGAGAGGGTGTCGCGCCCGCAGACGTCCCCCCGGACGCCGTGACCGCTCCAGCGTCCGGGGTGGACCCCGACATCAGTCCGGCCTACGCGCAGCTGCAGGTTCCTCGAGTCGCCCGGATAACCGAACTTTCCCAAGACGAGGTGCGGGCGCTGGTCACCGAGCACACCACCGGGCGCGCTTTGGGTTTCCTCGGCGACCCCGCGGTGAACGTGCTGGCACTGAACCTGGCCGTCCAGCGTGCCCGAGCAGGCTGACTCGCGTCCGGGGGACACTGGAGCCGTGGACGAGCTCGGTTCCACCCGCCGCGGTGAGCTGCGGATCTATCTCGGTGCTGCACCCGGTGTCGGGAAGACCTTCGCCATGCTCGGTGAGGGCCACCGGCGCGCGAGCCGCGGCACTGACGTCGTCGTCGGCTTGGTGGAGACCCACGGCCGGGAGAAGGTCGCCACCCTGCTGGAGGGCATGGAAGTAGTGCCCAGGCGCACCATCGTGCACCGTGGCATGGAGCTGTCTGAGATGGACATCGATGCGGTGCTCGCCCGGCGGCCGGCCGTTGCCCTGGTGGACGAGCTGGCGCACACCAACGTGCCCGGTTCGCGCAACGCCAAGCGCTGGCAGGACATCGAGGAGTTGCTCGAGGCGGGTATCACCGTGCTGTCCACGGTGAACGTGCAGCATCTGGAGTCGCTCAACGACGTGGTCGAGCGGATCACCGGTATCGCGCAGCGGGAGACCGTGCCCGACGAGGTGGTGCGTCGCGCCGAGCAGGTCGAGCTGGTCGACATCACCCCGGAGGCATTGCGTCGGCGGATGGCGCACGGCAACGTCTACCCCGCCAACCGGATCGACGCTGCGCTGTCCAACTATTTCCGGCCGGGCAACCTCACCGCACTGCGCGAGCTCGCCTTGCTGTGGGTGGCTGACCAGGTCGACGTCGCGCTGCAGCGTTACCGCGCCGAGCAGCGCATCACCGATACCTGGGAAGCCCGCGAGCGGGTGGTCGTCGCCGTCACCGGCGGACCGGAGTCCGAAACGCTGATCCGGCGGGCGGCCCGGATGGCTGCCCGCACGGGCAGTGGTGAGGTGCTGGTATCGCACATCCTGCGCGGGGACGGTCTGGCCGGTGCGCCGCCGGCGGCACTGGCGAGCGTCCGGCAGCTCGCTCAAGACGTTGGGGCGACGTTTCACACCGTGGTTGGCGATGACGTTCCGAGCACGTTGCTCGACTTTGCCCGCGGAGTCAACGCCACCCAGTTGGTGCTGGGCACCTCCCGTCGGTCCCGGCTGGCTCGGCTGTTCGACGAGGGCATCGGCGCGGCCGTGGTGCAGGACTCCGGGCCGATCGACGTGCACCTGGTCACCCACGACGAGGCGGGTGGTGGGCTGCGATTACCCTCGCTGCACAGCGCAATCCCGCACGTCCGCAAGATCACCGGCTGGGCGATGGCGCTGCTGCTGCCGTTGGCGGCCACTGGTGTGGGCATCGCTGGGCGTGCGCTGTTCGACCTATCCGTCGACGTGGTGCTCTTCTTCCTGGCTACCGTCGGAGTTGCACTGATCGGCGGGCTCGGGTCAGCGCTGCTGGCCGCAGCGGCATCCGGGCTGCTGCTCAACTACTTTCTCACCCCACCGATCTACAGCTTCACTATCGCCGAGCCGAAGAACGTGGCGACCGTGCTCGCCATGGTGCTGGTAGGAGTGCTGGTGGCGCTCGTTGTCGACCGGGCGGCCCGGCGTGCGGTGCAGGCCGCCCGGGCGCGTACTGAGGCCGCGCTGCTGGCCTCCTACGCCCGTATCGTGTTCATCGGGGTGGATCCAGTGAACAGGTTGCTGACCCAGATGCGGGAGAACTTCGGGCTCACCTCGGTGACGCTGCTAGCACGGCACGGTGACCATCGGCCCGGTGATGATCACCGCGACGGTTGGCAGCAGGTGGCCTGGACGGGTACCGACCCGTGCTCGGCGCCCGCCGAGGCCGACACCGTGGTCACCGTGGACGACCAGATGCGGCTGGCGATCCGGGGCCGGCCACTGACCGCGCCGGACCGGGCCGTGCTGGAGGCTGCGGCGAGCCAGGCGGTACTCGCGCTGCGCCAGCAGCGGGCCGCCGACCAGGCTCTGGTCGCCCAGCGCCGCGCCGAGACCACCGAGCTGCGGACTGCGCTGCTCTCCGCGGTCGGGCACGATCTGCGCACCCCGCTGACGTCGATCAAGGCAGCGGTCGGCAGCCTGCGTGACCCGCACCTGCGGCTGTCCGCGGCGGACACCGCCGAGCTGCTCGCCACCATTGAGGACTCCGCCGACCGGCTCACCGGCCTGGTGGAGAACTTGCTCGACTCCTCCCGGCTGGCCACCGGGGAGGTGCACCCCAACCTGCTGCCGGTCGGGTACGACGAAGTGGTCGCATGCGCGTTGGCGACGGTTGACCGGTCCGACGCGGTAGCCGTCGATATTGCCGAGGACCTGCCCCCGGTACTCGGGGACCCCGGGTTGCTGGAGCGGGTGGTGGCCAACGTGGTCGACAACGCTCTGCGGCACGCCCGCGGCGCAGCGGTGGAGGTGCGCGGTAGCGCCCATGCGGGTCGGGTCGAGCTGCGGATCTGTGACCACGGGCCGGGGCTGCCGCGGGGAGCCGTCGAGACCGTGTTCGCGCCCTTCCAGCGGCTGCACCCCGACCGGGGGGACCGGCAGGCTGTCAACGGCATCGGCCTGGGGCTCTCCGTGGCGAAGGGCTTTATGGAGGCGATGGGCGGCACCCTGGCCGCGGAGGACACCCCTGGTGGCGGACTGACCGTGGTGGTCTCGCTGGCTGCTGCCCCGGTTGCTTCGGAGACGTCGGCGTGACCCGGGTGCTGGTGATCGATGATGAGCCCCAGATCGTGCGGGCACTGCAGATCAACCTCGCCGCCCGCGGCTACCAGGTGCTCACCGCCGCCAATGGGACCGCTGCACTGCGCGCAGCAGCCGACGGCCATCCCGACGTTGTAGTGCTCGATCTTGGGCTGCCCGACCTGGACGGCATCGAAGTCATCGCCGGACTGCGCGGCTGGACCAGCGTGCCGATCATCGTGCTGTCCGCGCGTATCGGCTCTACGGACAAGGTGCAGGCATTGGATGCCGGGGCAGACGATTACGTCACTAAGCCGTTCGGGATGGACGAGCTACTGGCCCGGTTGCGGGCCGCTGTACGCAGGACGAGTGCCGCGGCCGGAGCTGACGAACCGGTGATCGCCACCGACGCGTTCACCGTCGACCGGGCCGCCAAGAAGGTGCACCGCGACGGCGTCGAGGTGCACCTGACCCCCACCGAATGGGGCATCCTCGAGCTGCTGGTGCGCTGCTCTGGCCGGCTGGTCACCCAGCGCCAGCTACTCACCGAGGTATGGGGCCCGTCGTATCTGAAGGAGACCCACTACCTGCGCGTCTACCTAGCCCAGCTGCGCCGCAAACTCGAGCCCGACCCCTCCCACCCTCGCCACCTAATAACGGAACCCGGAATGGGCTACCGCTTCGAACGTAGGTAGTCCTTCAAGGACTACCAACCCCGTGCCCGGGTGCCTCAAACCGCCGCCAACCTCGTCGACCAGGACGGCATCCAGACTGCGCCGGCCAGGTGGGACGCGGGATCATGGGTGAGTGACGCGGGTGCGGATGACGGCGTGGGTGCATGGTCAGGTGCAGGGGGTGGGGTTTCGGTGGTGGACCCGTTGTCGGGCGCTGGAGCTGGGCCTGGCCGGCCATGCGGCCAACCTGGCCGATGGGCGGGTCGAGGTGGTCGCCGAGGGCACACCAGAGGCGTGCGAGAAGTTGCTCGCGGCGCTGCGTTCCGGGTCAACGCCCGGGTACGTGCAGCAGGTCACCGAGCGGTTCGGCGCCGCTCGAGGTGGCGTCATCGGCTTCATCGAGCGCTGAATGTCCGGTAGACGTGGTGGCATGGGTACCCTGCCCGGACAGCAGTGACTAGGGAGGATCTGGCGCACCGTGTACTTGAAGAGCCTGACGCTGAAGGGCTTCAAGTCCTTCGCCTCGGCTACGACGCTGCGCTTCGAGCCCGGCATTACCTGCGTCGTGGGTCCTAACGGCTCGGGCAAGTCCAATGTGGTGGACGCGCTGTCCTGGGTGATGGGCGAGCAGGGCGCCAAGGCGTTGCGCGGCGGCAAGATGGAGGACGTCATCTTCGCCGGCACCGCCGGCCGCCCCCCGCTGGGCCGGGCCGAGGTCACCCTGACCATCGACAACACCGACGGTGCGCTGCCCATCGACTACACCGAGGTATCGGTCACCAGGCGGATGTTCCGGGACGGCGCCAGCGAGTACGAGATCAACGGCAGCAGCTGCCGGCTGCTGGACGTCCAGGAGTTGCTGAGCGACTCCGGCATCGGGCGCGAGATGCATGTCATCGTCGGGCAGGGCAAGCTCGACTCCATCCTGCAGTCCAAGCCCGAGGAGCGCCGCGCGTTCATCGAGGAAGCCGCGGGTGTCCTCAAGCACCGCAAGCGCAAGGAGAAGGCGCTGCGCAAGCTGGACGCGATGCAGGCCAACCTCACCCGGCTGTCCGATCTCACCGCTGAGCTGCGCCGCCAGCTCAAGCCGCTGGGCAAGCAGGCCGAGATCGCGCGGCGGGCGCAGGCCGTGCAGGCCGAGCTGCGCGACGCCCGGTTGCGGCTGCACGCCGACGACCTGGTGACTCTGCGCGCGGACCTGGCCCGGGAGGAGGCTGACGAGGCGGCCGCCAGGGCTCGCCGCGCCGAGGTCGAGGGCGCGCTGGCCGAGGCCCGCGCCCGGCAGTCCGGCCTGGAGCAGCAGCTCGACGCCACCACGCCACGGCTCGCGGCGGCGCAGGACACTTGGTACCGGCTCTCGGCGTTGGCCGAGCGGCTGCGCGGCACGGTTGCGTTGGCGGAACAGCGAGCCCGGTATCTGTCCGCCCCCACCGAGCAGTATCGCCCCGGTCGGGATCCCGACGAATTGGAACGCGAGGCCGCGGCCGCGCAGGCCACCGAGGCGGAGCTGCACGAGGTGGTGGAGCAGGCCAGGGCGATGCTGTCCGGTGCCCTGGAGCGGCGCGCCGAGTTCGAACAGGCCGTCGCCGAGGCCGATCGGGCGCACCTGGCGGCGGTGCGGGCCGTCGCCGATCGGCGGGAGGGACTGGCTCGGCTCGCTGGTCAGGTCGAGGCGCTGCGTTCCAAGTCGGGCGCGGCCGAGGACGAGATCGAGCGGTTGTCCACTGCGCTGGCCGAGGCCCGTGAGCGGGCGGAGGCAGCACAGCGGGAGGTCGATGAGTTCCAGCCCGAGAGCGACACCCTGCAGGCGGGTGAGGCGGGGCTTGATGAGCGGCACCAGGCGGCGCTGGCCGCCCATGCCGTCGCCGCGCGGCGGGCCGCCGCGCTCACCGCCGCACACCGGGAGGCCGAGCAGCAGCGGGCTTCGTGGCGGGCCCGGGTGGAAGCGCTGTCGCTCGGCTTGGCGCGCAAGGACGGCTCGGGGACGCTGCTGGCCGCCAGGTTGCCCGGCCTAGAGGGCTCGGTGTCAGCGCTGCTGACCGTGCACCCCGGCGCCGAGGCCGCGGTGGCTGCCGCGGTGGGCTCGGCGGCGGATGCGCTGGCAGTGTCCGATATGGACGTTGCTGCGGCCGCGCTCGCCCTGCTGCGCGAGCACGACGCCGGTCGGGTTGGCCTGCTCGTCGGCGGTGCACCGGCTACCACGGACCGCTCGACCTGGCCGGACCTGCCTGGTGGAGTGCGCTGGGCAGTGGACCTCGTGCAGGCGCCGGAGGTGCTGCGCCCCGCGCTGCACCGGCTGCTGGAACGCGTCGCTGTGGTTGATGACCTGGCTGCCGCCCTGGCACTGGTCGCCGTAGCACCCAGCGCCCGCGCCGTGACCGTCGACGGCGACGTGCTCGGCGCCGACTGGGCGCATGGCGGATCCGGTCGTAGCCAGAGCGCCATCGAGGTGCAGGCCGCCGTCGATGAGGGCGAGACCCAGCTGGCGGAGTCAGAGATCCGGGTGGCTCGGCTGGCCGCTGAGGTTGAGGAGGCCCGCGCGGCGGAAGCCGTTCTCGTCGAGGACATCAACAATGCGCTGGCCGCTCGGCGTGAGTCGGACGCGCAACTGGCTGCCGTAGCCCAGCAGCTTGCGAGGCTCAGTCAGGCCGCCCGCTCCGCGTCCGCCGAGGCCGACCGGTTGCACCGGCAGCGCAGCACAGCGGAGCAGCGCCGGACGAGCGCCCTGACCGGCCTGGCCGAACTGGAGGAGCGGTTGCGGCTGGCCCAGGACGAGCCGATGCACTCCGACGAACCGGACACCGCCGAACGCGATGAGGCCGCGGCCGCGCTGGCCACCGCGCGCAGCGAGGAGGTCGAGGCCCAGCTG
>DATEMN010000109.1:0-3762 GCA_035275565.1 Pseudonocardiaceae bacterium
TGGAACAGTCCCTCGCGGGTGAGTGTCCCTGAGAAGGCTGCAGGCACGTCGCCCCGTTCCAACAACATGCCGTCTCCGGTCCACCACTGGTAACCCGCCACACGCTGGATTTCGACCCGGAGCGTCGCTTGAGTCCCCTCGATGATGACGGTGTTTTCCAGGTCGCGCAGCCTGCTCAGCTCCACCCCGATACCGGTGGATCCGGCCCGCAACGCCAGTCGGGCCTCGCTGTCCACACCGCCCGCGCTGTTGTCCTGACATCGCTGTAATTCCAGCGGTCCGAACCAGTACCTCAGTAGGTCAAGCACATGCGGGCCGAGATCGGCCAGTATTCCGCCACCTGCGCCGGCCTCGAAGGTGAACGTCGTGACCGCTGGCCAGCCGTACTTGAGACCTTCGCGCCACTGGACCTGCCGCACGGTGCCGAGCTCACCTGACACCAGCCGTTGGGCGACCCAGGCCACCATCGGATAGAACCGCCGGACGTGGGCGGGCAGCACCGTGACTCCGGTAGACGCCAAAGCGTGGCGGATCGCGATGCATTCGTCGATGGTGGCAGCGATCGGCTTCTCCAGCAGCACGTGCTTTCCGGCTAGGGCCAGCTGGATTGCGAGCATGGCGTGTGAGTTTGGTGCGGTAGCCACGATCGCCACATCAATGGCGTCGAGCACGTCTGTGATGTCCGTCGCGCACAACGGTGTCGCCTGCTCGTCGAGCCCCTTGGTCTTCCGAAGCCGCCGGTGTTGCTCGGCGGCCCGCTCGGCGTGCTCGGGGATCCGATCGACCAGCGCGGTGACCCGGAACGGTGTGCCGCCCGCCAGCGCGGGCAGGTGGCATAGCTCGGCGACCGCGCCGCAACCGACGACTCCTAGCCGCAGCGGGGTAGGTCCGATGCTCATCAGAGGACTCCCGATTCGTGGACGATCCAGACGCTTGGCTCCCAGTAGGTGCCGAGATCGGCGTCCCGGTCGATTCGTACGGTGGTCAGCCCGCCTGGGATCACGTAGTCGTCACTGTCGGGGAAGCGCATCCTGGTCCATGACTCCCAGTTCGCCACGGTGCCGGTGATCAGAGACGACCGCGAGGTCGGGACGGAGAGTTCGCCGCCCGCACGGACATGGGTACGCAGCCACGGATCGAAGGGCAGCCTGCCATCGGTTGTCCAACTCGCGTACCGCTCGATTGCGACTAGCGGATAGCGGTCTTTCCAGGTAGGCCGGGCTGGGACGATCACCTGACCGAACCCTGCCTCCCGGGCAGTCGCCCGCAGGGCTTGCAGCATGGCCGTTCCAAGGCCGACACCTTGATGACTTGGGGCCACCTCGATCCCCAGTGCGCAGAGGGTGTTCGGTTCACGTCCCGCATCGTGAAGGGCGAAACCTTTCTCGATGGCGGCATCGAGACCAGGCCCGAGCCCCACCTGTGTGCCGTCCCAGCTGGTCGGGACTCCCCGGGCAGTGGCCCATGTCTCGTTGTCGGGGCCGAGCAGGACGAGCTGGTAGCGACCGAAGATCTCGTACAGCCGCTCCCAGTATCCGGTGTCTAACACGTCGCCGTGCAGATTGTACTCCGGCAGGAGCCCGGCAAAGACCTCGTGAAAGCGCTGCCACAACTCGGGACGTTGATCGTAATCAACGATTTCAAGTGTCATGCCACGCCTTTCTCGATAGAGAATTCGGGCCCGTCGTGACCGCACACCTGGATTGGACCATAAATCGCAAAGTGTGCCATTGAGGCTCGTATGAGAAGTTCTTTCTCGGCGATCGTCGCGGCGACGAGCGAACGGATTCGGAGCTCTGCATGGTGTTCCGCGGAAAAAGTGTTGCCGCTGTGATAGCTGTAGAGATAGAGCTGACCTTGGTCGCGCAGGTAGCTGACACGTACCTGACGGTGCAGGCCGGTCATCAGTGCCCAATCCTCGGCGAGCGCGCATAGCGGCCTGACTCCGGAGAACGGAACCGCCGATCGTGGGCCATCAGCATAGTGCCGGTGAGCGGTGGGTAGCGCGCTTTCGGTGCCTAGCTCCCAATGGATCCAGTAGAACGTGCGGTCGAACAGTTTGCAGGTGCTCGCCTAGGAAGCAGCTGGGGCTGTTCTCCTTGATCAGCTGCGCTGTCTGGGTAGTGAGCCGGTCCGGATGGCTGCAGTCGTCGTCCCAGATACAGACCAGGTCACCGGCGGCGTCGAGTGCACGGTTTCGCAGTGCGCCGAGCGACATGTCTTGAGCGGCGTCGAGAATTGCTATGTTTGAGATTCCGTGCTGGTGGGCTAGACCGGCCAGGGGGCGCCGGTAGTCGGAAGTACCTTGGCAGACGATGACGAGATCACGGACTGGGTAGCGCTGGTCGGCAAAGCACCTAATGGCGCGGGCCGCGAACGCGGGTCGGTCCTTGGTGACCATCAGGCAGCTCACTGAGAGGGCGGCGGCCGGGACTGATCTCACGTCGACGCCTGCATCTCGTAGATGATCGCCGACGGAATCCCATTCCACGCCGCGCGGGCCGCATCGGGGATTTTCTCCTCGTAGCCGCCGGGTGGAAGCGGGCCTGCGTAGAGGGGTTCGTGGCACGAGATGAATGAGAAGCCGTGCGTCGCGAACGCCGTAAGGTGATCGCTGACCTGGTGTGGGCGGATCCGGACAAACGCTAGCTCCCCTGGCTTGTAAGCGAAGATCAGCTGAGCAGTCAGCAGGACCATAATCGGGTGGATGTCGGTCACGATCAGCCGCCCGCCCGGTCGCAGCACGCGCCGGAACTCCGCAATAGCCTCCCCGACGTTGTGGAGATGGCTCAGTGCTAATGCGCAGAGCACCAGATCGAGGGAGGCGTCCGGGATCGGCAGTTTAGTCACGTCGCCGACCCGGAACTGGGCTCCCGGCACCTTCGCGGCGGCCTGTGCCAGCATCTCCGGCGACTGGTCCACGCCGATCACCTCGTGCCCATACCTGACGAGCGTGGCGGTGTGCCGCCCCGTCCCGCACGCGGCGTCAAGCGCCAAGCCGGGAGGGATCCGTGCCAGCAGACTCTCCGCCACTGGCTCCTCGACGGCCAGGATGAAATTCGGCTTCGAATCATACGTCGAGGCCCAGGCCGCGTAACCAGCCGCAACATCGAGCTCGGCCAGCGTCGCGCCCTCGCCGACACCGCCTGCCGAATCGATGATCTTGCGCATTTCCGCCACCCGCGCAGTGAGGAATTCCTCGTCACCATCAATGGCGTTGCGCAGCAACGCAAGCCCCTCAATGCCCATCATTAATTCCCGGACACGTGCTTCACCTGCCATCTGGTGCGACCTCCTGTTCGGACGTGATACGCTGCGTCGGCGGACCATTAAAAAAACGGGGAAATGCGCTCGATGTGGGAACGGAGAGGCTCGATGATCGAGGGCTATTTCGGCTGCGAGAGCATCGTCGGCGGCGAGCAGCTCGAGATCCATGTCTCCACCGACTCTACTTCTTTCCGCGTAGATTTCTACCGGATCGGCGCGGTAAACGAGTTCGCCGGTTCGACGGATTGGTTCCCAGGGCGACAAGCGCCGGCCCCCCCGAACCCGGACGGCATTGCCGGCCACGCCTCGCCCGCCGTGGATTGGAGCTGGCCAAACTACGGGTTCACCCCGTCCCCGCATTGGAACCCCGGGGTCTACGTTGCCGTGTTCTTTGAGTCGCAGGATCAGTCCTCCGACATTGACCCTATCGAGGGCTTCGGTCGGGCGTTTTTTGTCCTGCGCCCCCGAATTTTGGGCCGCGCCACCATCCTCTAT
>DATEMN010000110.1:0-7626 GCA_035275565.1 Pseudonocardiaceae bacterium
TGCTGATGCGGATGCTGCATCCCGACCCGGCCCAGCGGCCGGGCGCAGCGGCGGTGGCCGACCAGCTCAGGCAGCTCGTCGGCGCCCTGGCTGGTCCGCTGGGGTCAGCTGCTGCTGGTCCGCCGCCGTGCCCAGCTCCGCTGCCGTGGGTGGCGCCTTCGCCCGGGACTGGCTTGTCGCCGACGGTCGCTCATTCCTCCGCTGGGCAGTGGAAGTGGTGGTGGGTGGTCGCGGCCGTAGTGGTGGTGCTCTGGCTCGCCGGGAGCCTGTTGGCCGTGTTCGGGCCGCCGTGAGTGCCGGGCTCGCCCGGACGGCCGGCGGAGAACTCCGAGAGGATCACTAGATGAGCAAGCCTGGACGATTGCCCGCCAGTGGAGTTCAGTTGTTGCCAGCCGGGACTGGGAGCCTGGTCCGAGGGTTGCCGCCGGTGCCGGCGGGGACGTTGTTCGTGCTGGGGGACCGTGGCGGTATTAGCGTGGCGCCGACCGCCCGACTCACCGTGATCTTTGGCCGCAACGAGCCGGAGGTGCATGTGTGCGTGGGCGCGGGCGACCGCGGAGTCAGCCGCCGGCATGGGCGGTTGTGCCACGACGGTCGGCGATGGACGGTGCACAACACCGGACACCTGCCGATCCGCCTGCCCGGTTCTCAACTGCTGCTCACCGGTCATCAGGAACCATTACCGGTCGCGTATACGCCGCTGTTCATCCGCTCGGGGCGCGACCGGGAACACCTGCTGGAGGTCCGGGTCACCGGGCCGGTACCGACCGGCTCTTCGGGCGTGCGGTTCGATGACACCACGCACCACATCGGGACGATCTGGGAGCTCTCGGATCGCGAACGTCTGGTGCTGGTGGCCCTCGGTCAGCGCTACCTGCGTCATGAGGCATATCCGCAGCCGCTGTCGTGGAGCAATGTCGCCGTTGACTTGGCGACGCTGCAGCCGGGGGAGGGCTGGACTCCCAAGCGCGCGGAGCACGTCGCCGCCGCGGTGCGAGCCCGGCTGTCGGGGCACGGGGTTGCCGGGTTGACTCGGAATGAAGTGGGCGAACCGGTCGGTAACGCGCTCAATCACAACCTGATACTCGAGCTGTTGCTGTCCACCACGCTGGTGCCCCCGGACCTTCGGCTGCTGGACTGAGTCCCAAGCCTGCCCAGTCGTTTCCAAAATAGTCTGCACATGTGTTAGGCCAGTCGGATCGGGCCGTGTCCCGAACTCATGGGGGGCTGACCGGGGTGACGCTCACCTCATCGATCACCGGACCATTCGCAGTGCCACTGGTACTCGCGAACTCAATGGTCGTCTGTGTGCCCGACGACGTGAAAGAGAACCTCATTTTGCGGTAACCCATGTTGGAGATGTTTGTCCCCGTGATGTCTGAGGAAAAATCCATGACGGGTTGTCCGTTCACCGAAGCGTGGCCGGTCTTTACTGTCGGCGGTCCGTGGGGGTTTCCTGCCAGGGCGAACTCAACCATGTAGGTCTGGTCGGGGAGCGTGCTGAAGGTCTGTGCTATGGCACCGTCGACAAGCCCGTTGAGGTCTACTGACTGAGTCCCCTCGGCTGCCGACCAGGTTCCAGCGCCAAGAAGATCAACATTTCCTTGCGTCACTGTCCAGGCCCCAATGGGCTGGCCCACGTTAAGCATGATAATGGCGTACGGGGCAAGCTGCGGTGTCTCAAAGCCACCGTCAACCAGGGCCTCGCGGGTGGAATGGGTGAGCAGGACCGCCCGGACTATCACACTGATTGCGACGAGCGTGAGAATCGTACCGACGGTGATCGCGATGTGTCGGCGAGACGGCCACCGTCTCGGCCTGGGTTGGGTGCGCTTCTGGCGGCCGGGTTCGGAGAGTTGGGAAGCGAACTGGGTGAGCAGGTCACGGGTGGTGGCGGCGTCGGGTCGGGTGGCGGGGCTGACCTGTAGGAGCCGCAGCAGCAGGGGTTCGAGTGGCCCGGCCTGAAGGGGGGGTCGGATGATGCCGGTCCGGATGACGTTGATCAGCCGCAAGACGTTGTCGTCGGTCCCGAAGGGGGGTTGACCCTCGACAGCGGCATAGAGAGTGGCACCGAGGGAGAAGACATCAGAGGCTCGAAAGGATTCTCCTGAGCTGGCGACCTCGGGGGCGAGGAAGGCAGGGGTGCCGCTGATCCTGGTCTGGGTGAGCTGCGGGTCGCCGGTGAGATGCGAGATGCCGAAGTCGGTGAGCTTGACAGTGCCGTCGTGGCTGATGAGCACGTTGCCGGGTTTGACGTCGCGATGTTCGATGCCGCGGTCGTGTGCGGCGGCCAGCGCGTCGGCGATGTGAGCGCCGATCCGGGCGACTTCGCTGCGGTCGAGTGGGCCTTGGTCGTCCAGGATCTCGCGCAGGCTGCGGGCAGGAAGGTATTCCATCACGAGCCAGATATCGCCGTCGTCGACCAGAACGTCGTAGACGGCGACGACGTGGGGGTGGCCGCGGAGCTGGGCCGCCAGGCGGGCCTCGCGCAGGACGCGGTCCAGGGTGAGCTGGGCCTGCTCGTCGTCCGGCCCAGTGGCGGTGACGCGTTTGAGGGCGACGGTCTGGTGCAGCAGTTCGTCAGTGGCCCGCCAGACCACGCCCGCCCCGCCAGCCCCGATCTGCTCGTGCAGCCGGTATCGGCCGAAGACGACAGTCTCGACGCTCATTCAGCCCCCTTCGATCCGCTGTCAGGTGTGCCGAGAACGTGGGGAAGAACTGGGGCCTGGCGCCCTAGCGGGTCGCAAACGTTCACGTTTTCCCCGACGGGCTGGCGGCCCTGCACTTCACCCCAACCTGCTGGTCGTTGCCGAACATGGTCGAGATCTTCTACGGCATTTCTCGCCTGAGAGGCTATCTGCCGCGGCTCCGTCCGCTCCGTGCCGCCCTCGTCACCGCCAGTTGATCTGTGGACATGTTTGAGAGGGATCCCGGCGAGGGGATTGTGGCGATCTGGCGTATGCGCACCAAGCGGTTGATCGCGGATCGGCAAGGGTACGGTGGCGTGTCTGGCGGGCCATTGACCTGTTGCTGGACCAGGCGGTCGCGCTCAAGCGGGTCTCACTGGCTGGGGTGCACGACGTGCAGGCCGAGCTCACCCGGCAACGGGCGCTGCGCGAGCCTCGCGGGTCGATGAACTGGCGGGCGTCGCCCGCTGACGTCGTTCATGTTGGTGTGGGTTGAGCCCGCCGGGCAAGAGGTTCGACCATCCGATGCCACACCGCTGACCGTCTCATGAGGAAATCATGATGCTCATCGACCGTCATCAGAGTCTTCGCTTTCGTCTCGTCAGCCCCTCCTGTCCCACAGAGGAGGTGGATGGATCCGTTGCGGGCGTGCCAGAGAGCGCAACTTCGGCCCGAAGTTGCGCTCTCTGGCACCTCTTCCTGATGTGAAGGTCCTTCCCCGGATCTCACGGACAGTGACTCGCGGACCTCCACGATGGTCTCGTCGTCGCGGCTGTAATGGGGTTCATGATCGTGACGCTATATCCTCAATTATGGTTGAGGCCAAGCTGCAGGTAGGGAGTGTCATGGAAGCGCCAACGTGGGATCAGGCCGAGCTCACCGTTGGGCAGCTCGCTGCACGCAGCGGTGTGGCGGTCTCGGCGCTGCACTTCTACGAGCGCCAAGGTCTGATCAGCAGCCGGCGGACCTCGGGTAACCAACGCCGCTACAAGCGCGACGTCCTGCGGCGGGTGGCGCTGATCCGCATCGCCCAGCGAGTCGGGATCCCGCTGGCCGACGTCGCCGCCGTGCTCGTGCTGCTGCCGGATGGCCGCACCCCCACCCGGCACGACTGGCAGCGAATAGCCCAAAGCTGGCGGGCCGAACTCGACGCGCGGATACGCCATCTCCAGCAGCTCCGGGACGACTTCACCGACTGTGTGGGATGCGGCTGCCTGTCCATTGATCGCTGCCGGTTGGCCAACCCCTACGACCAGCTCAGCAAGCACGGCCCAGGCCCCCGGCGACTACTCGCGCCCGCTCTCGCTCAGCTGGACGATAGCCGGGCATCGGATCCAGCCCCTCAGCGCGACCCGCGGTAGCTCAGCAGACCAAAGCTGTTCGGGTAGATCTTGTGATCGGTCAGTGTGGCGGTGACACTCGAACCTTAAGTTGGACGCTTGCCGGCAGATCACGGTCATGCGACTACGCTCTCATGCCTTACGCGTGACGATCACGCCCCAACGGGTAGCACCGAGCGGAAGGCGCATGGCTGACATGTCACATGGACCGGCGAGGATAATCGGCCGCTCCGCCATCGCTGATTCGCTGGTACCGGACTGCCTCAGACATGGGGCCGAGGTCCCGATGATCCTCCTCCTTGGGCGGCGCGGCAGTGGCAAGACCTCGTTACTCACGTACGTAAGGGAGCGCCTCGCGTCGTCCGAAGGGATGCCGTACGTTCTGATTGACTGTGTGGAACGTCAGCAGCCGACGGTCTGGCGACTACTATGCGATGTCGCCGATGGTCTGAACAAGAAATGGCGCGGTTTCGGGCAACTCAAATTTCCTAGAACAGACCTGGCTCGGCTTGCTGCCGAGCATGGCCCCCTGTCGCCGGATGATCAGGAGGCTAAGCGCCAGTTGCTCTCGATTCTCCGGCGAGCCGCGAGGTTGCTCCAGCTCGCGAAGACACTGGACCAGATCCTCGTCAACCTGATAAGTGTGATACGTGTTCGACCCGGGCTGGGTGGTCTGGCCAGCCAAGCGGTAGGGATGGTGGCGCTGTCCGAAGCAGCTGTGCGGAGCGCTTACGGGCCTGAACTCAAATACTTCGGCAATCGGTGGCAGGGTGGCGGGGACGGACTCGCCGCCCTGGTCACGCTTAACAGGCGGTTTCATGCACATGATCCCAGGGCGCAGCACGTACTGTGCAGGGCGTTGCTCGACGATTTGCTCGACGAATTCTCTGGACGTCACCACAAATTTAACTGCACGGTTCTGTTGGATAATTGCGAGGGACAATCTGTCGCTGACTTCCTGAATCTCCTGACTGAGCTGAGGGGACCCATGGACCCACTATTGGTGATTACAGCAAGCCGGCAGGTACCCAAGCTTGCGAATCTGCATTCCCTGTGGTCGCTACCCTGGGAGCTGGCGACGCCTGTGTTGCCTCGAATACCTGATGCCGGGGGAGTTGACTATGTCAAGTGGAAGGAGAAGCGCAAATCCGGGAACAACCCCGCTTGTTGGTGGTATCCGGTGTGGCTTCGCGATCTCACTTTGCCTGAACTGGACGACTTAGTTGACTATCGCCATAAGGGTTTCATACATCGGCTCACTTGCGGGCACCCATGGGGCACTCGGCAGGTAGCACGGGTTCTTCCAGTCGCGGATGTGGTCCGATCATCCAACGATACCAAGCTCCATGACCTGCTTCTCGGGAATGCCTCGGCATACCTGTTGGAAGAATTAGAGACTGTGCGCCCAACCCTCGTCAAGTGGTCTGCTGCCCAGACTATCGAGACAGCCATGCTGGCGCTCGGCCATGACGGTCACCCTGATCTGTACGATAGACTAGTGCGCAGGCTCTGGCTGGTGCCCGGTCGACGGCGACACGAGCTTGAATTGCACCCCTGGCTGCGCCGGATATTGTTGTATGAGCTCGCCGCTAGCGCGGGTTGGAAAAATGCACATAGGGAACTCCGCCGGTATTGTGATGAGCATGAACGCCCAATGGAGGCTGCGTACCACAGTCTCGCATTGGACGATGCCCGCCCGGCTGTCGACTATTTGTCGTCGATTTTCCACAAGGTGGACGCAGGTTACTGGATCCAAGAATTTAAAGTGATAACTTCGGCGCCAAAGTTATTGACACCATGGCAAACGGCGGAGGAGCAGTACGAGACAATGATGCGAGAACGGAGCGGGGACGCCCTAGCTAACGTCATTTTCTCGATGGTGGTGGCCGGATCGATCTGGGCTGACCCGCTCGGTGATCCAACGTACGATCTTAAGGACACAATTGCTGACGGGTACGCCGGGCTGGCGGATGTGGCCACCGCGGGAATCCTCCGCTATCGCAATGAGGCTGTGCATTACCGCAGTCTTGACCCCCGAAACCATACCGTGTGGGAGCATCGTGACTGACATATCAGTCGGCGAACAGCCGAGGGTGGCAGGCTACAATCCTCCGCGACCTTGGTGGAAACGGCGGCGCAGCTGGCTGGGTATCGTTTCCGTGGTTGCTGTAATTATTCTCGTGTTCGTCGTACTGCAACCGTGGCGGACCACGCGCGTCACGGACGGCAGTGAGGTGTTCGCAGACTATCTGGGCCATGTGGAGCGACTGATACTTGCAGAGAACAAGAGCGTCGATAACAGCGGCCAGGCGTTTGTGAGTATCGCTTATATGATGCCGATACGCCGAGAAGAAAACGACCCCGTCACTGACGTGGCCGTACTATACCAACTGCAAGGAGCGTATTTGGCGCAGTACTGGTCTAATCATCCAGATGGCCGCCCCACGTTCGGCTCCAGTCGGCCACTCATCAAGCTTTTGCTCGCAGATTCTGGTCCACTAGGAACGGCATGGAAGAGTGCTGTCGACCAGTTGCGACATCAAGCCGGCAGAGAGCATTTGGTCGCGGTTGCTGGGCTTGGCTTCAGTCTCACAACCACTCAAGAAGCCATCGCGACGCTGGATTCTTCCGAAATTACGATGGTGGCCTCGGTTCTTACATCGAGTGGAATAACTGCTCGTAATTTATGGCGGGTAGCTCCGACGAATTCCGACGAGTCGGCCGCTGCTCTCAAGTATATCGAAAAAACTCCAGAGTGGAAATCGGCGACTCGGGAAAAGCCGTACACCGCTTATCTGGTTCAAGACAAGGCGGCCCGAGAAAGTTATTCTGCAGATCTGGGTGAAGCGTACCGTGAGCTATTTCCCGTCGACGGTACACATCGACTTCTTTCTGCGCAGGGAGAATTCGACAGCTCCAAGCCTGCGGCGGGAAACGCGCTTGACGCGCAAGTCAATATGATCTGCGCTATCCGGCCACAAGCTGTCCTATTTGCTGGCCGAAGTCGCGAGCTAGAACTTCTCATTCGCTCCCTTGCGGGACGCTGGTGCGCACAGGACGTCCCGGTCACCATAGTCACGGGGGATGACGCAACTTTGCTTAATGCGCCGAACGGTTCGAACCGTAATTTGCTGTGGCAAGATCGAGAGAATATCAAAGTTTTTTATTCGACGCTTGCCACACCGTTGGCTTGGGAGAAGGATCCGAATTTTGCGTCGGAATCGGTATCGAAAAAATTCGGAAGTTGTCCGCAGTGCTTCCGGGAGCTCTTTGGTGATACGCTCAACGATGGCCAGGCGATAATGTCGTACGACGCTGTTGTAACGGTTGTGAAAGCAGCTCGGGGAGTGGCGTCGCCCGATAATAATTTCGAGCCATCCGTCGCCGCGTTGCCGAACGGTTTCTACAAGATTAACTCGACAAATCCGGCTCCTGGGGCGAGCGGATTGATCTGTTATCAGGGTGAAGTGGGTAAGTCCGGTCACGTTCCCTTCAATAAAGCTGTGCCGATCATTCAATTAAACCCTGACGGCCAGCGCATGCTCGTTGATTTGTCGTCTAGGCTCGGCACTCCGCCAAGTCAGACGTGTCCGCCGAGT
>DATEMN010000111.1:0-6916 GCA_035275565.1 Pseudonocardiaceae bacterium
CACCATCGCAACGGAGTTCTCTCGGCTGGCCGCTATGCATCTGGGCGTGCGGCGCGACGTGATCGCCGCGCCACTGGCTCACGACACCCCCGACGAGCTGGCCCAACCCCACGGTCGGGTGGCCGACTGGAAGGCCGGTGAATGCGAACCTATCCCTGGCCGGACCATGCCGAAGCTGATCGTTGTGGAACGTGACTATGCCGCGGTGGCCGAAAAGATGGCTGCGGTCGGCCCGCTGCTGGACACCTTGGGGACCAGCACCAAGGGCATAACATGGGTGCCGGAGGCGGAGATTGACTCGCTGCGCCGCAGCAACGGGACCGTACGTGCCGGCGTCGCCGCCGGCCGACCGTCCATCGCCCGCGACGACCAGTTCTGTGAAGCGATTCTCGCCTTGTCGGGCACCACCAATGGGCGGCTCGCCCTGGAGGCGTTCCGGGTGCTGGAGGGCCAGACCGGGGTCAGGCTGGCTGACCTCGCCCACGAGCGTGCTGGTGACCGGATCACCTTCACCGACACCCAGATCCAACCCCGCGCCGTCATCACCTCTCCGGAATGGTCGGGCTCGGAGACCGGCGGTCGCCGGTATTCGGCGTTCACCATCAACGTGGAGCGGCTCAAGCCCTGGCACACGCTGACAGGGCGACAGCACTTCTTCCTTGACCACGACTGGATGGCGGAATTCGGCGAGCAGTTACCGACCTACCGACCACCGTTGAACATGCTCGCCCAGTTCGGTGATCCGACCCGCGCCGACGGTCGACCGGAAGTGGTGGTGCGCTATTTGACCCCGCACTCGAAGTGGTCCATCCACTCCGTATACCAGGAAAACCTGCGCATGCTCACGCTGTTCCGCGGCGGACCGGTGATCTGGATGAGCCACCTCGACGCAGCGAAGATCGACGTGGCGGACAACGACTGGATTGAGGCGTACAACCGCAACGGCGTGGTCACCTGCCGCGCAGTGGTTACCCACCGGCTACCGGAAGGCACTGTGTTCATGTATCACACCATGGAGCGGCAAGTGAACGTACCGCGCACCGAGACCTCCGGCCGCCAAGGAGGCGCGGACAACTCGCTGACCCGGTTGCTGATCAAGCCAACCCACCTCATCGGCGGGTATGCGCAATTCTCCTATGGCTTTAACTACCTCGGCCCGACCGGCCACCAGCGCGATGAGATCACAGTGATTCGGCGGCGTAGTCAGGAGGTACGGTTCTGATGCGGGTGATGGCACAAGTAGCAATGGTGATGAACCTCGACAAATGCATCGGTTGCCACACCTGCTCGGTGACGTGCAAACAGACCTGGACCAATCGGCCAGGTAGCGACTACATGTGGTTCAACAACGTCGAGACCAAACCCGGTGTCGGCTACCCGCGCCGCTACGAGGACCAGCAGCGCTGGAAAGGCGGCTGGACACTGAACCGGCGAGGCAAACTGAAACTTAAGGCCGGCAGCCGGCTACGGAGACTGCTCACCATCTTCTACAACCCCGACCTGCCCTCGCTGGACGACTTCTACGAGCCCTGGACCTACGACTACGAGCACCTCACCACCGCGCCGTTGTCTGATTCCTTTCCCACCTCCCGTCCGAAGTCACAGTTGACAGGCCGGGATATGACCATCACCCATGGGCCGAACTGGGATGACGACTTGGCCGGCGCGCCCGAGCACGCAACGGCCGACCCGAACCTACAAGGTCTGGCCGAGCAGGTGCGGATGGAGTTCGAGCAGGCGTTCATGTTCTACCTGCCTCGCATCTGCGAGCACTGCCTCAACCCCAGTTGCGTGGCCTCCTGCCCGTCCGGCGCGATGTACAAGCGCGCCGAAGACGGCATCGTCCTGGTCGACCAGGACCGTTGCCGAGGCTGGCGGTTCTGCGTGTCCGGCTGCCCGTACAAGAAGGTGTACTTCAACCACCGCACGGGAAAAGCCGAGAAGTGCACGTTTTGTTACCCTCGCATTGAGAGCGGCCAGCCCACCATCTGCTCGGAGACCTGCGTTGGTCGGCTGCGCCACCTCGGCGTCATGCTCTACGACGCCGACGCTGTCCTCGAAGCGGCGTCCACCCCCGACGACAAGGACCTGTACGAAGCGCAACTGTCGGTGTTCCTCGACCCTGACGACCCCAAGGTTCAGGTGGAGGCCGAACGCGCCGGGATCGCGCACGACTGGATCCAGGCCGCCCAGCGATCCCCCGTCTACGCGCTGATCAAGCGACACCGGGTCGCGCTGCCGCTGCACCCGGAATACCGCACCATGCCGATGGTCTGGTATGTCCCGCCGCTATCCCCAGTGACCGACGCCGTGCACGCCATCGGCTATCACGACGATGACCCGGACCACGTGTTCGCCGCGATCGAATCCCTGCGCATTCCCCTGGCCTACCTCGCCAACCTGTTCACCGCCGGGGACGTCGGTGTGGTCGAGCGCGTGCTGCGCAAGCTCACCGTGCTGCGCACCCACATGCGTGGCCAGCAGTTGGGTGACCCGGTCAACGCGGAACTGTTGTCTTCGGTGGGCATGACCGCCGAAGACATTGAGGATCTCTACCGGATCCTGGCGATCGCCAAGTACGACGAGCGCTACGTCATTCCGCGGGTGCACGCTGAGGACACCGGCCGGTTGCAGGCACAGCATTGCGCTGTCGGCCACCTCGGCGGTACCGCCGAGGACACCAGGCACATCCACGACACTCTCGTCGGCGCCACGTCCAGCCCTCCTACCACAGGCGGTGGCAGCCAGTTCCGCGACAACGACGGCCAGATACGTTTCAACCTGTTGGGATGGAACGGCGCATCTCCCGCACCCAACCTGTTCGGCGAGGAAAGGCATCGATGAGCCGCCATGCACGCCGTGAACCCAGCCCGGCTGACTCAGCCCTGCTGTACAAAATCACCTCGATTCTATTGCGGTACCCGGACGAACACGTACTCGCTCACCTGGACGACGTGGCAGCCGCACTACCAGCGATCAGTACCCCGCAAGCGCGCACAAGCTTGGCGGATGTCGTGGACTGGCTGAGAACGGTGCCGGCCACCGAGGCCACCCAGCACTACGTGAACATCTTCGACCACACCCGCCGCCGCAGCCTGTACCTGACCTACTACCGCCACGGCGACACCCGCGCCCGCGGCATGGCACTGCTCACGCTCAAACACACCTATCGCAGCGCTGGATACGACCCACCCGAGCACGAACTGCCGGATTTCCTACCGCTGATCCTGGAATTCGCCGCCCTCGCACCCGAACCCGGTATCCGCATCCTCATCCAGTGCCAGGCTGGCCTGGAACTGCTGCGACGGGCGCTGCACGAGGCGACCAGCCCCTATGGCTATCTCATCGACGCGGTCTGCGGGCAGCTACCCGCGTTGCCCCCCAGGCACCTCACCGAGCTGAAACGCCTGGCCGCCGAGGGGCCACCCACCGAACAGGTCGGCCTGGAACCATTTGCCCCGCCGGAATATGTCATCGGAGAATGCCGATGAGCCCCTGGGATCAGTGGTGGTGGGTGATCCTGCCCTACCTTGCCCTGACTGTCTTCGTCGTCGGTCACGTATGGCGTTGGCGCTACGACCAGTTCGGCTGGACCAGCCGCTCCACCGAACTGCAGGAGCGCAAGCTGCTGAAATGGGGCAGCCCGCTGTTCCACTACGCCGCCTTCGCCGCAATCAGCGGGCACATCGTCGGCATCCTCATCCCGGAGTCGTTAACCAATTGGCTGGGCATCCCAGATTTCGACTACCGCTGGTTCTCCGCTATCGGCGGCACGATCGCGACACTCGGCCTGATCATCGGTGCAGCCATCCTGGCCTACCGGCGTATCCGCATCCCGCGGGTGCGGGTCACCACTAGCCCGCTTGACTGGGTCGCGCTCGTGCTCCTGGCGATCGTGATCGTAATGGGCATCATCCCCACCGTGTGGATCAATCTACTCGGCGGCGGCTACGACTACCGGATGAGCGTGGCGCTGTGGTTCCGCGGCCTGCTCGTCGGTGATCCCGATGTCCCCGTCATCGCACACGCGCCGCTGATCTACCAGATCCATGCCACCGCCGCCTGGATGATCCTCGCCGTGTGGCCATTCACCCGACTCGTACACGCCTGGAGCTACCCATTGTGGTATTTATGGCGACCATCCATCATCTACCGTAGCCGGATTCCCACCCACCCCACCGAACCGGGCACCAGCGGACGCCGGTGGCGCCGCATTGGCACCCGCTTCTAGGTATCCTGCGGGGGCACTGTTGCGTCGGTGGACGGGAGCAGCGGTTGTCATGCTTGGTTGATGAGCGCTGCTCGCTGTGTCGCCCCGTCGGTCACGCCCTCGGCGTTCGCCGGGTTCCGGTTTCCGCCGGAGGTGATCACCTTGGCTGTGCGCTGGTATCTGCGCTTCGGACTCTCTTACCGTGACGTGAAAGAGCTCTTGGCCGAGCGGGGCATCACTGTCGACCATGCCGCCCCTCCTTGATAGGTCACGCTATTGCGTCGGGTCCGCCTCAGGGACCAAGCAGATCAGGCCAGTGCTCCAACAAGGAGCGACAGCATGGACCGGGATATCAACACTGCGGGTTCGGAACGGTAGTCACGCAGTTAGTCACGCACCAGGCCAGTGACCAGCCCTGGATACCACGGGACTGGCCTCTGACCTGGTGAATGGTGTCGAGGTGGCGGGATTCGAACCCACGGCCTCTTCGTCCCGAACCGCCGCCGCTGCGCTTGGCATCGACCTCACCCAAGCATGCGAACTAGCTCAACCAGCCAGTTCCCCTGCCGGGTGTTGCGCGTCGGACGCTCCTGCCACGTCCCCACCGCTGGACTGCTGGGCGTCACGCACCTGGCAGACACCCAGGGCGAAGACGACACGCAGCCCCACCTCTGATCGTCAGTGTGCCGGATCGGACCGTCGTGGATGCCACACTCTGGGGCTCCGTCCGCTAACGCCAGGCTAACGAGCGATCACGAGGCCAGATCATCTTCCTGATAATCTGGCCTCTGACCTGCGGTAATACCGTCGGGACGACAGGATTCGAACCTGCGACCCCTTGACCCCCAGGACGTAGGAGTAGGCATCTCTACTGGTCAAATCGGGTGTAGGCGCCGTGCGCGCGAGCGGTTGACGTGCGGGGTGTTCGGCTCAGTGCAGGACGTGTGGTCCCCAAATGGTCCCCAGCAGGACGCTCCGCCTACTCCCCTGCCTCCCCCTCGTCCTGGCCGCCAATCTCGTCGCGGTGCCGGAGTCAATGGTGGCCAAAGGCCATCGCACAGCGACCCGAAGCGCCATTGACTCCAGCACCGCGACGTGGACGATCACCAGGCGGGTGAGGGGTTCGCGGTTTGGAGCTACACTACCCCCGAGCGTCAAGATCCACGGTTTGTCGAATAAAGGACACGATAACGCATTAAAGCTTCTTGAGCGGTACTCGGCGTCTTTTTTCTTCGAGTTGGATGTATGCTATGATCTCGCGTTTTCGCTCCGTCGACGGGAACAGCGTTCTTCCCTTGCAATGCGACGGCGCCGACGCCTAGTGGCTGGCGAGCCGTCACCAATCAGAACAATCCGTAATGCATATGCCGAGAACGCGGTGACACTGTATTGTTATGGTCGGTCAGCTCGGGGATTACCACTCTTGCAGTACCTCGCTTATTATCAGGCGATCGAGTACTTCTACCCCTCTTTCTCTAATGCGGAAATAATGCGACGGACTAGAACCTAACTCAAGGATCCACGGTTTGACCCGGACGACGATCGGTCTTTACGAAAAGTGATTACTCTGGCGCAAACAGGAGAGAGATCTTCGGTGGAGCGCGAGCAGTTGCGAATAATTTTAGAAGCATGTGTCGAGGAGTCTGATCTACTTGGATTTCTAAGGCTCGACAAAGAGATTGAGAATCATTTTACCGGAAAGAGTCAACTTCGAGATGTCAATCCTATCAAGATTAAGGGAAGCGGCAACCCTTGACTGGTTGATCAGATTTCCGACCGTATATACTCAATTCGATGTCGCATCGTACACACCAAAGAAGGGGGCGGCTTGACCGATATTGAAGCCTTGCTTCCCTTCGGCCGAGAGGTAGAAGCCTTAGAGCTTGATATTCAGCTAATACAATTTCTTGTTCAGAAGGTGATCATCGGTGGCAGTAGAGGAACTTTATAGTTCTGTCAGTCCGGTGGCAGATTAGGACAGCTCTTTTCAGCTCTTGGTTCCAGTTCAATGTGACCGGTTCTCAAGGGCTTATCAGCTCTACCCAACACCCCGCAGGCGGCTCAGGGATCGCGAGTCAGCCCCAGCTTGGAAGGTCGGGCAGCGATCAAGGGGCTGACCAGCACTAATGAGGACCAGGGGATATGGGCGAGTAAGGGAGGTGAGCGACCGCTGTTGACCCCTCGTGACCCTGACTACGGGCACGTGGGGGGCACGCCCTCGGCCGCGATGTAGGATCTCAGCGCTCGGCGGCGGAAGGTGGATGCCTGCGGTTAGCTGGTGCGCGATGCTGGACAGTGAGGATGTGCGTGGGTGCATCGGGTGGGTCTGACTCGATGCTTGATCGACGCCTTGGGGTTGTCCTACCCACGGTCGGTCTGCCTGGTGCGCCGTCGGAAGAAGAGGGACTTGTTTTGATTCGGCCGTTGTCTCTGGCTGGCTGGCCGGTACCGTTCGTAGAGGTTCCAGACCGTTGGGGACCCTCACCGGACTCGTTGTGTCCCTGCGGGTCGAGTCGCCGAGTTCGATCGTGTCATGGCAACCGATCCGGCGAATGGCTCATCCCTGCGTAAGCATTCGGTGATCCCGTAGTCAGAGGGTGTCTGGCCTCGTTCAGCGACACGCCGAGCAGGTCTGGGTGTTGGACGCGGGCCCTTGGCGCTGATCTTGTGGTCGTGTCATGGGTGAGGGCGATCTCAGTGGTGCGG
>DATEMN010000112.1:0-6629 GCA_035275565.1 Pseudonocardiaceae bacterium
CTCTTCCCCGTCGCCATTCGGAGCCGAATGGCGGTTCCAAGTCCCCGTCGAGTTCCATTCGGCTCCGAATGGCGACGGGGAAGGGCCGAGGCTACAGCGCTTGGGCTTGGTGCTGGACCTGTTGCCAGGCGGCCGGCCACGACTGCCGGGTCGCTACCCGGTTGACCTCTTCGCGCTCCACTAGCCGACCGGCGGCGAAGACCACGTCGAAGTCGACGACATTGCCAAGGTCGTCCAGTAGCTGCCTGACCCGGTGCTGGGCCACGCAGGCATCCTGGTGCTCGCCCAACACGTCTTGCAGCGCCACCGTCGACTCCACCAGCTTGCGCACCGGTTTACGGCCCGCGGTGGCGGCCAGCTCACCGGTGTAGCGCAGCCGCTTGCCCTGGATCCGCAGCGCGTGCAGGACCTCGTCGGTCGGGTCGTCACCGGCCCGCTGCACCGCTTTGGACAACCGGCAATACTCAGTGCGGACCAGCTCGACCAGTGCTGGGCCGGCCGCCGAGCCAACCGCGACGGGTAATGGCTTGGACACCGCACCGGCCAGCCGGCGCAGCAACGCGAGATACCGGTCACTGTCCAGGACGTCGAGCATCTCGGCGCGCGCGGTCTCCCGGTCCGCCACCAGCGCCTCGATCAGGGTCTCCACCGCGGTGCGGCTGATGTCATCGAAGTCGGCCGCCCGGTTGCGGAGGCGTTCGATGAGGACGTCGGCGTCGCGCACCGGCCCCAGTGCCCGGCCCAGCCACCCCAGCTCGGCGCGAAGGTCGTCGGCCCAGGCCCGGTCCAGCAACGGCCGGGCGGCCTTGAGCGCGGCTCTCATCCGCCGTACCGCAACCCGCATCTGGTGCAGCTCTTCGGGATCCTCGCCGATCCGGGTACCGGGATCTCGGGCGAGCAGGGTGCGCAACCGGGTGTCCAGCGCGGCCCGTAACTGGTGCACAGTCGGGTCGGCTGGCTGTGCCCGAACCGGTTTACCCAGATTGATCAACTTGCTGGGTGCCTTAGCCCGGCGGGAATTGCGGCGCGACGCACGGGTAACGACACTCACCACAATGATCCTAGTGAACTACGGTCCGTGGGGGATTTTCGGGTCGGTGGAGTGCAGCGCGGCGTTGAGCTCGACACCAGCCCGGCCACCGCGGTGTACCGCGTGAACCGTGCCCGTGATGGAGTCCCGACGGAACAGCACCTCGTCGACGCCGGACAGCTCGCGGGCCTTGACCACCGTGCCATCGGGCAGCGTCACCTTGGTGCCCGCGGTGACGTAGAGGCCGGCCTCCACCACGCAGTCGTCGCCCAGCGAGATCCCGATCCCGGCGTTGGCGCCGACCAGGCAGCGCTGGCCGACGGAGATCTGCGCCGTGCCACCGCCCGACAGCGTCCCCATGATTGACGCGCCACCGCCCAGGTCGGAGCCGGCGCCGAGGACCACTCCGGCGGAGATCCGACCCTCCACCATCGACGCGCCCAGCGTGCCGGCGTTGAAGTTGACGAACCCCTCGTGCATCACTGTGGTGCCGGCGGCCAGGTGGGCGCCCAGCCGGACCCGGTCCGCATCGCCGATGCGTACCCCTGAGGGCACCACGTAATCGACCATCCGGGGAAACTTGTCCACCCCGTACACGGTGACCGGGCCGAGCTGGCGCATCCGTGTCCGGGTGGCCTCGAAGCCCTCTACCGGGCACGGCCCGAAATTGGTCCACACCACGGTGGGCAGTAGCCCGAAGATCTCGTCGAGGTTGATGCTGCGCGGCGTCACCAGGCGATGCGACAGCAGGTGCAGACGCAGGTAGACGTCGTAGGTGCTGACCGGTGGAGCCTGCAGGTCCGGCACCGCGGTGCGCACCGCTACCAGCTCGACACCGCGTGCCGGGTCCGGTCCCACAAGCGCGGCGAGCTCATCCGGCGTCTCGTCTGGGGATACCCGCACCGTGCCGGCCTCAGCGTCGTGCGGAAGGCCCGTCGCGGGATGCGGGAACCAGGTGTCGAGCACGGTCCCATCCGGCGTCAGGGTGGCCAGCCCCAGGCCGTGCGCGGACGTGATCTGTGAGTCGTTCACGACGACCCACGCTACCGTCGCAGCCATGGACCTGGATTTGACCGCCGACCCGGTCGACCTGACCGCCGCACTGGTGGACGTACCCAGCGTGTCGGGGGAGGAGGCGGCGCTGGCCGATGCCGTGCAGGCAGCACTGGCAACGCAGGCGCCGCACCTGCAGTTGTTGCGCTCCGGCGACACCGTGTTGGCCCGCACTGACCTGGGCCGCCCGCAGCGGGTGCTGCTCGCCGGGCACCTGGATACCGTGCCGATCGCCGACAACCTACCCAGCCGGCGCAGTGGTGGTGTGCTCTACGGCTGCGGCACCTCGGACATGAAGTCGGGCGACGCGATGATCCTGCACCTCGCGGCCACCGTGCTGGAGCCGGTGTGTGACCTGACCGTGGTGCTCTACGACTGCGAGGAGGTCGAGGCCACCCGCAACGGGCTAAGACGGATCGAGCGGGAGCATCCCGAGTGGCTGGTGGCCCACCTGGCGATCGTGGCCGAGCCCACCGCCGGCCTGGTCGAGGCGGGCTGTCAGGGCACCCTGCGGGCCACGGTGCGCACTCGTGGCCGGCGCGCGCACAGCGCCCGGTCGTGGCTGGGGGACAACGCGATCCATGCCGCCGGTGAGATGTTGGCCCGCCTCGGGCGCTATCAGTCGCGCAGCGTCGACATCGACGGGTGCACTTACCGGGAGGGGATGCAGGCGGTGGGTGTCTCCGGCGGAGTCGCGGGCAACGTGGTGCCCGACGCCTGCGAGATCTCGGTGAACTTCCGCTTCGCCCCGGACCGCTCGTTGTCCGACGCTCAAGCGCACGTCCGCAAGATGCTCGATGGGTTCGAGCTCGAGTTCACCGACGGCGCTCCCGGGGCATTACCGGGTCTGAACGCTCCAGCGGCCCGAGAGTTCCTGGCTGCTATCGGGGTCACGCCGGTTGCGAAGTACGGCTGGACGGATGTGTCCCGTTTCGCCGCGTTGGGGATCCCGGCGTTGAATTACGGTCCCGGCGACCCCAACCTCGCGCACACCCGGGAGGAGCATGTGCAGATCGATCGGATCACCGCCTGCACCGAGCTGCTGCGCCGCTACCTCACCGGCCGCGCCGCTCCCTGACCGGAGAGCCTGCGCGCCGAGGGGGCGGACGAGGTGGCTCATTAGGCTGGCGTCATGTCGGTAGACGGGTCGCGAGGGCCCAACAGGAACGGGGCACCTGATGAGCGACCCCAGGAGAAGCAGCGCGGGCCGGTGGTACTGCGGCGGGGCCGCCGTCACGAGGCAACTACCACCGATCAGCGGTTGCTCGACTCGCGCGGCCCCAGTGACTGGGTGCACACCGATCCGTGGCGGGTGTTGCGCATTCAGGCCGAGTTCGTCGAGGGCTTCGGGGCGCTCGCCGAGCTGCCCCGCGCGGTCACCGTGTTCGGCTCGGCTCGCACCCATCGGGACGATCCGGAGTACGCCACCGGTCGGGAGCTGGGCGCCGCGCTCGCGGCCGCTGGCTTCGCGGTGATCACCGGTGGTGGTCCCGGCACCATGGAGGCGGTCAACCGCGGGGCGTCGGAGGCGGGTGGGCTGTCGGTGGGGCTGGGTATCGAGCTGCCCTTCGAGCAGGGCCTCAATCCCTGGGTCGACCTCGGAATCAACTTCCGCTACTTCTTCACCCGCAAGACGATGTTCATCAAGTACGCCCAGGCTTTCGTCTGCCTGCCTGGGGGTTTCGGCACCCTGGACGAGCTGTTCGAGGCGCTCACCCTGGTGCAGAACAAAAAGGTCACCAAGTTCCCCGTCATCCTGCTCGGACGAGCCTACTGGGGTGGGCTGCACTCGTGGCTCGCCGACACCGTGGCGGCGCAGGGCAAGATCAACGAGGTTGAGCTCGCGCTGCTGCATGTCACCGACGACGTCGCCGAGGTGGTTCGCCTGGTCGGTGCGTCCTACCAGGCATGGCAGGACGCACATTGAGCGCGTGGGGCGCTGCCGGATGACCGCCGGTATCGGCCGACCGATGCCCCCGGTGCGGTTCGGGGCTCGAGGGTTGTCCGCCGATCGGGCGGCGGTGCTGGCCATCGTCACGGCTCCCGATCGCGGCGGCGTCGACTCGGCCGCGATGGCTGCGGTGGACCGCGCTGTGCACGAGGGTGCCGACATCATCGACATCGGGGTGGCTGAGGACACGGACCGGCTGGTGCCGTTCGTGGCTGTCGTCCGTCAGCGCTACCCCGAGCTTGCGATCAGCGTCGATGTCCGGCGGCACGAGGTGGCGCGACCGGTGCTCGAGGTGGGAGCCGACATCCTCAGCTGGACGGGTGCCGATCTCCCACTCGCTGAGATCGCCGCTGAGCACGGGTGCGCGCTGGTGTGCCGGTACAGCGGGCGCGCATCGCGCCAAACCGGACGGATCCCTGGCACCGACCTGGTGCGTGACGTCGTCGATGATCTCAGTGCGCAGGCGGCGACGCTGGTCGGGCTCGGTGTCCCCAAGGAAGCGATCCTGATCGACCCCACGCACCACGTCGGCGCCGATCTCCTTGAGCTGCTGCGCCGCTGCGACGATGTGGTCGCCACCGGGTGGCCGGCGCTTCTGACGCTGCCCGATACGGACCTGCTCGCCGACGCCGGGGTGGACGACCGGCTGGATGGCATCCTGGCGGCCACCACGATCGCTGCCTGGGCCGGCATCCAGGTGTTCCGGGTCCACCAGGTGCGCCAGACCCGCCGCGTGCTGGAGATGGTGGCCTCGATCGCCGGAACCCGACCGCCGGTCCGCGCCATCCGGGGCTTGACCCGGCGGGAACCGGCATGAGGGGACCGGCGCTGCTGCCGCAGACCCGGCGGTGGTTCGGCCAGGCCACCGTGCACCGCGTGCCGTGGACCGTCGAGG
Organism: Pseudonocardiaceae bacterium; assembly: GCA_035275565.1. Lineage (GTDB taxonomy): Bacteria > Actinomycetota > Actinomycetes > Mycobacteriales > Pseudonocardiaceae. The sequence goes on from DATEMN010000112.1 coordinate 4,930, forward strand.
AGCTGATGGCGGCCAAGCAGGGGCGGACCGTCAGCGTGGTGCTGCCCGCGTTGGACGAGGAGGCGACCGTGGGCACGCTGGTCAGTGCGCTACGACCGTTGGTCGGGGGGTTGGTCGACGAGCTGGTGGTGATGGACTCCGGTTCACAGGACCGGACCGTCGAGGTGGCTGGTGCGGCCGGTGCCCGGGTGGTGCACCGCGGCGACGTGCTGCCCGAGCTGGAGCTGTGGCCGGGCAAAGGTGAGGTGCTCTGGCGCTCCTTGGCTGCCACCTCGGGCGATCTGCTGGTGTTCATCGACTCCGACCTGATCGACTTCGATGTCGGGTTCGTGCCCGCGCTGCTCGGGCCGTTGTTGTTATGCCACCAGCGCCGCTTTCGGATGGGGTGTCAGGTCCAACTGGTTAAGGGCTTCTACCGGCGTCCGCTGCGGGTAGGTAGCGTCGATGTGGGTACCGGCGGCGGCCGGGTCACCGAGCTGCTGGCTCGACCGCTGCTCAACGCGCTACGTCCCGAGTTGGCCGGGGTGGTGCAGCCGCTGGGTGGCGAGTACGCGGCCAGTCGCACGTTTTTGGAGTCGGTGCCCTTCGCCGCCGGCTACGGTGTGGAGATCGGGTTGCTGCTCGACGCGCACACCTGCTACGGGCTGGCCGGGCTGGCTCAGGTGCACCTTGGGGTGCGCAAGCACCGCAACCGCCCGTTGCTCGAGCTCGGTGTGATGTCGCGGCAGATCCTCGGTGCTGTACTGCCTCGCTGCGGGGTGGCCGAGGTCGCGGGCCCGCCGAGCATCGCCCAGTTCGTGCAGCTCCGGGGCCGCTTCACACCCACCGAGACCCGGGTGCTGGTGGCCGACCGCCCGCCGATGCGCGATGTGCTCAGTGCCCGCTCAGCCTAAACGTTGGTGGCTCTCCAAGGACGGCCAACCCCGGTCCGGAAGGTCATTAACCGCTACCAACCCCTCCTGACATCAGGAGGGGTTGGTAGCGGTTTGTGGCGGCGGGGAGGGGGTTGGCCGTCCTTGGAGAGCCACCAACGTGTCACGATCGGGTACGTGGGCACAGTGCTGATCTATCTTGTCGTCGCGGTGGTAGTGGCTGCGGTGGTGTTCCTGATCGCGTCGCTGGTCTTCGGCCGGGGCGAGGAACTGGCTGCACTGCCGCCGGACGCTACTCCGACCTGGCTGCCAGACGGACCGATCCTCGGCGACGACGTGCGCGCCGTGCGGTTCGCCCAGGTGCTGCGCGGATACCGGATGTCCGAAGTGGATTGGACGCTGCAGCGGGCGGCTGCCGAGCTCGATGCGCTGCGTGCCCGAGTGGCCGAGTTGGAGGCTCAGTAGTGGATGTGACCGCGCGAGCTGAGGTCGTCCCGGACCGAGTTCCGGGCACAAAGCTGGGCACGGACGGCCACCCGCGCTGTCCGTGGGCGATCTCGGCCCCTGACTACTCCGATTACCACGACGCCGAGTGGGGGGTGCCGCTGCACGGTGCGGCCGCTCTGTTCGAGCGGCTTAGCCTGGAGGCGTTCCAGTCGGGTCTGTCCTGGCTGACGATCCTGCGCAAGCGCAATGCCTTCCGGCGGGCCTTCGCGGGCTTCGACCCGGCTGCGGTCGCCGCGTTCACCGATGATGACGTGGCGCGCCTGCTCACTGACGCCGGCATCGTCCGCAACCGCGCCAAGATCGAGGCGACGGTGCGTAACG
>DATEMN010000113.1:0-3613 GCA_035275565.1 Pseudonocardiaceae bacterium
CCAGCGACGCCAAGCTGCGGGACCGCTGGCAGCCGGGCATCGATGCACCGGCCGCCAGCGGCCGGGCTGACTCCGGGGATATCGAGATCGACCTGGTGGAGCTGTTCACCGAGGTCGCCGAGCTGGCTGCGGACGTCGGCACCGGGGTGGCACTGCTGATCGACGAGATGCAGGACATCGCACCCGATGACGTGTCCGCGCTGTGTGCCGCGTGTCACGAGCTGTCCCAGTCCGGGGCGCCGCTGGTGGTGGTCGGGGCCGGGTTGCCGCACCTGCCCGCGGTGCTGAGTGCGTCGAAGTCCTACTCCGAGCGGTTGTTCCGCTACCTGCGGATCGATCGGCTGGACCGCGCCGACGCCGACCGCGCGGTGGTCGCGCCGATCGAGCGGGAGCACGCCGAGATCAGCCAGGAGGCCCTGAAAGCCCTGTTCGAGACCTCCGGTGGCTACCCGTATTTCGTGCAGGCGTACGGCAAGGCCGCATGGGATGCCGCCCCGGCGTCACCGATCGGGATCCTCGACGTCCAGGTGGCCGCTCCGGACGCCGAGGGTGAGCTCGCTGTGGGGTTCTTCGGGTCCCGGTTCGAGCGGGCCACCCCGGCTGAGCGGGAATACCTGCAATCGATGGCCGAGCTCACCGGTGGCCGCGACGAGCCGGTCGGTACCACCCAGGTAGCCGATCAGCTCGGGCGCCGGGCCTCGTCGCTGTCCCCGGCGCGGGACAGCCTGCTCAAGAAGGGGCTGGTGTACTCCGGGGAACGGGGACAGATCGCGTTCACTGTCCCGCACTTCGGGCGTTTCCTGCTCGGCCGACCGACCGATTGCTCCGAAAGAGTGAATCGGCGCGGTGTTGACGGGGCTCTGTAACAGCGCCAGTGCGGGTAGCGATGACACTGATAGCCCCGTGATGCTGTTGGACCCCCGACCCGGCAGCCTCACGGGGCTTTCCCGTGCCGTCCTCCTGGTTGGGCACGGGTCGCGCCGAGCAGCGCCGACGGGGGCACTACCCTCGGCGGCGTGCCCGATAGCTCCGACAGCAAGCTCGAGATCCAGATGCTGCACGACCGCGTGATGGTGCGCCTCGTGGGCGAGGAGGGCGAGCGCCGGAGTGTGGGTGGAATCCTCATCCCGGCGACGGCGCAGGTGGCCAAGCGATTGTCCTGGGGTGAGGTGTACGGGATCGGTAACCACGTCCGCACCGTCCAGGTGGGCGACCGGGTGCTGTTCAACCCCGAGGATCAGTTCGAGTTCGAGGTGCGCGGGCGCGCTTACCTGGTGGTGCGGGAACGGGACCTGCAGGCCGTCGCAAGTGAACGCACCGAGCATGGAACCGGTCTCTACTTGTGACGTCCACCTGACAGAGACCGGTACCGACTGGAAGACGAGAAGGGGGTGCGGTGCCCGACACACCGGCCCAGTCCGCACCATGGTCGCGGTTTGAGGAACCGACCCGGACCGACGACACCGCTGAGATCCCGCCGATCCCCGAAGAGACACCCGGCGGGACGCCAGCAGGGGCACCGTCGTTCCCGTGGTGGGACGACACGCCCGGCGAGGTCCCCAGCGACGTCAGTCGGGGGCTGCGCCGCGGGGTGATCGCGGCGGCTGTGGTGTTCGGGCTGCTCGTGCTGATCTACGGCATCGACCTGGTGATGTCCCGGGACGACGTGCCCCGTGGCGTCAGCGTCGCGGGCGTCGACGTCGGTGGCATCCAACGCGCCGAGGCCGAGCAGCGGCTTCGGGAGCGACTCGAGCCACGGCTGAACCACCCGATCGCCCTGCGCGCCGGTGACGTCGACACCACCCTCGACCCGGTGCGGGCCGGTCTCATGCTGGACTGGCCTGGCACGCTCGAACAGGCGGGCGCGCAGCCACTCAACCCGTGGACCCGGCTGGCCTCGACGTGGCGCACCCGCGAGGTCGGTGTGGTGACCTCGGGTAACCGGACGGCGCTGACCGCGGCCCTGGAGGGGCTGCGGACCCAGACCGACCGGGAGCCGGTTGAGGGCACCATCCGTTTCGATGGCGCGCGACCCATCCCGGTCGACCCGAAGCCTGGCCAACGGCTGGAGGTGACCGCCGCAAGCGACCTGCTGCTCGCGGTGTGGGTTCGCGGCGGCACGGTGCCCGTCCCGGTCGCGACGCTGCCAGTGGTGACCACGTCCAACGGTGTCCGGGCAGTGTTGCGTGATGTCGTGGAGCCCGCGGTGTCCGGTCCGGTCACGGTCACCGGCGACGGCGTGAACGCCGTGCTCGAGCCAGTGATCACCGCGGCGGCGCTGCGCTTCGCGTCCGACGGCCGGGGTAGCCTGACCACCACCATCGACCAGCCCGCCGTGATCGCCGCGCTGGATCCGCAACTCGCCTCGACGAAGCGACCAGGCAAGGACGCTCATATCATGATCCAGGGCGGTGCGCCGATGGTGTTGCCCTCGGTGGACGGTCGGGACATCGACTGGACCGCCAGCCTGCGTCCGTTGTTGGACGTGCTGCACATCTCCGGGCGCGAACGAATCCTGACGGTCAGCTACGTCACGTTGCAGCCGAAGCTGAGCACCGAGCAGGCGTATGCGCTGGGTATCACCACCCCGATCAGTACCTTCACCACCGGCGGGTTCGCCGTGGACTCCGGGCAGAACATCCGTCGTGTCGCCGAGCAGGTCAACGGTGCGATCGTGCGACCGGGGGAGACGTTCAGCCTCAACGGCCACACGGGTCCGCGCAACGCCGCCGCCGGGTACGTGGAAGCCGGCATCATCGACCACGGCCGTCCCGGACGGGGCATCGGCGGCGGGATCTCCCAGTTCGCCACCACGATCTACAACGCTTCGTACTTCGCGGGCATGGTCGACGTCGAGCACAAGGAGCACAGCTACTACATCAGCCGCTACCCCGCGGCCCGCGAGGCCACCGTGTTCGAGGGCGCCATCGACGTCAAGTTCCGGAACGACTCGCCCACCGGCATCTTCATCGAGACAGCCTGGACACCGTCCTCGATCACCGTGACGTTCTGGGGCACCAAACACGTCGACGTCGAGTCGATCACCGGGGAGCGTACCGATCTCACCGACCCGAAACCCCAGACCGTCTCCGGTCAGCCTTGCACCAACAGCCGCGGGTCGCAGGGTTTCACCGTGACGGACACCCAGGTGATCCGCGACGCCAACACCAAAGCGGAGATCAGCCGCCGCACCCGCACCGTCGTTTACGACCCCGCCCCGCAGGTCATCTGCTCCTGATTCCGCGGGTCAGAAGGCCGCTTCGGGGATGTCCATGAGGGAGTTGTCGGTGGACTCCACGATGGCCCGGCGGGCGGCGAGCTCGGGCAGGACGTTGCGGGCGAAGAACGACGCCGCTGCCACTTTGCCCTGGTAGAAAGCCTGGTCCTTGGCGGTCACGTCACTGCCCAGAGCGGCCAGGGCTACGTCGGCCTGGCGTAGCAGCAGCCAGCCGATCAGCACGTCACCGGTGCTCATCAGCAGGCGCACGGTCTGCTGGGCGACCTTGTAGGTGTTGCGCGGATCCTCCTGGGCCGAGGTCAGGAACCCGATCATGGTGTTGAGCATCGCCTGCACGTCACCCAGCGCGGTGGCCAGCAAGGCCCGCTCCTCCTT
>DATEMN010000114.1:0-4783 GCA_035275565.1 Pseudonocardiaceae bacterium
AATCACCGCGACGGCCGCCGCCCGCGCGAGGGGGCACCCCGCCGGCACCGTCGAACTCGCAGACGGCTATCGGTAGCCGGCCACCGGGTCGCGCGGCATTCGCCTGGCGGGGCGCCCGTAGCAGAGCTTTCGCAACGACGGCTTGAGGCTCTCCCCACGGACATCGACGCGCTCCTGGGCCGACTCATCGGCGTCGGCGGCCACCGTCGGCGCGTGTCAGATGCTCGGCAGGGCCTTGCCGTGAGGTCGAGTGGGTGAGACCGCCGAGCGTACCCTCGTACGAGTCGCGCCTGCGGCGAGGGCCGTGCCCAGTGGAGCGGGGTGATCAGGGCCGAGGCGTGGCCTTCTCCGCGGGAGGAGCCCACTGCGGCAGGCACGAGCCCGCGCTTGCTCTACATCAGCCGTACTTGATCAAAAGCGCGCATTTTTGCTGCCGTGCCCCTCGAGCGGTTCAAGTCCCCAAGCCGCTGCTCGGGCGGCTGCTGCGGCGCGATTGGGGACGTCCAGTTTGGCCAGGATGTGCTCGATGTGTGTGGCGACCGTGCGCACTCCGATCGACAGGCTGCCGGCGATCTCGCGGTTGGTCAGGCCGCGGGTCAGTTCGGCCATGACCTGCAGTTCGCGGAGAGACAGTCGGCTGGGAGAGGGGCATGGCCGACAGAGGGCTTGGGTCGCGGTCGCGGTCCGCGTCAGACGCACTTCGAGCAGCTGCTGCGCATGGATCACGAGGATCGTCGTCGGCAGCGGCCGGGACCGCGCCGTAGCGCGGATGAGATCGCTCAGCAAAGCCCCGTCGGCCCCGGGACACCGCAGCAGTCCGCCGTTGACCGACAGGTACGGCACATCCGGGGAATCCGGAACGGTCATGGCCCAGACGCCGTCAACCGGTTCGGATGGCTGGTTGCAGGAGTCTTTCTGTCGCAGGGGATCGACCACGGCGGCCAGGGAGTCGGTGAGCATGGCCACCACGGGGCGTACCGGGAGGAGGCTCTCGGGCGGCACGGTCGCTCCGATGTTGAGGACCCCTACGTAGCGACCGTCGGTGGCGAACAGGCACTGGGTGGTGCCCTCGCTGAAGCCCGCCGGTTCGACGACGGCGCGTACGACCGATGACATGCTGCGCAGTTGCCATGGCATGTCGGACAGCCAAAGCGCCTCGCGCGTGCGCTGGATGCGCGCAAAGACCGGGTCGCGATGCAACTCGGTCTCGATGATTCCGGCTGTGGCGCGCGGCATGGCATCGGCGACGTTCACATGCCGACCGGCAGCCTCGTCCCACCTGGACAAGCTGGCCACCTCGAAGGGGACGATGTCCGCGAGAGCTGAGAGAACCCCGTCGACGGTCGCCGTACCACGCGCGGCGTTCAACGCGACCTGGCGCACCGCCAGGGCCGTGTCCAACAGCCGGGCCGTGGTGAGGGGAGCTACCGCCATACGCCGAGCATAGTTCACGGGCTGTCCACTTACCGTGGCGGAAGCCACCCCGCCACGGCTGCACAGGAATCCGGCGGCAGCCCGTCCGAGGGAGCTGCCGCCGGTTCCTCAGGCCTGGCGAGCCGGTTCTATCGGGGTGGTGATGCCCGACCGCCGCTCGATGACTTCGGCGGCCTGGAGCAGCGACTCCTCGTCGAAGGCACGGCCGATGAGCTGGACACCCAGAGGCGCACCACCGTCACGGACCGCTCCCATGCCGACCCCCGGCAGTCCGAGGAACGGTGCCGCGGTATTCGCCCACTGGTGGGAGAGGATCTCACGGCATCGGTCCACCGAGGCAAGGTCCTCTCCGTGAGCGAACGGAGCCTCTCCGGAGTTCGGCACGAGCAGGATCGGGAACTTCGCCATGAAATCGGAAAGCTGCCTGCGCAGCAGGTGGCGATAGCTCCAACTGCCCACGAACTCCAGGAACGAGACCTCGCCGAAGGCGTCGGCGGCGACCTCGGTCAGCAGCTGGAAGAAACGGCTGATCTGCGCCTCTTCCACGCGATCAATCTCGTTGGTGAGACCGAGGACCTGCATCTCGGTCAGCACCAGCTTCCACCACAGGGAAGCCGCCTCGCCCAGGAGGGGGAGAGACACTTCCTCCACCTCGTAGCCAGCCTCGGCGAGCCACTTGCCCGCCACCCGCACTGCGTCGTCCGTCTCGGGCCGACCCGGCCCGGCGAATGGATGGCGGCCCGGATCGATCACGATCGCCACGCGCTTCGGCGCCTGGCCGGCGTCGTACCTCGGGGCGTCGAAGGGCACGGCGACGGGGTCCCGGGGATCCGGATTCTGCATGACCTGAAGCGCCAGGCGTACGTCGCTGACGGTCCTGGCGATCGGGCCCTCCACTGCGAAGCCGCTGTAGGACAACGGCATACCCAGTCCCGGCGGTGCGTGCCAGATCGGCACCCGGCCGACGGTGGGACGCAGGCCGACGACGCCGCACACGGCTGCCGGGTAACGGATCGACCCGGCGATGTCGTTACCGTGGGCGATGGGCACGACACCAGTGGCGACCGCGACTGCCGATCCGCCGCTGGACCCACCGGGAGTGACCCCGCTGTCCCACGGGTTGAGGGTGCGTCCCCAGTGCTCGCTCTCGGTGCACCACCGGAAGGAGAACGACGGGACGTTGGTGCGCCCGACGGAGATCGCGCCCGACGCCCGCAGGTTCGCGAGCACCGGCGCCGTCTCGGGGGCGGGACGAGCCCGGTATTCCGCCACCCCGTCGGTCGTGGGCAGCCCTTCCACGTCGGTGTTCAGTTTGAAGGCGACCGGCACTCCGTGCAGGGGGCCGACAGCGTCGCCGCGTGCGATCGCCGCGTCGGCCTGCTGTGCCTTGTCCAACGCATCGTCGGCGACCTCGCCGAAGGCGTTGGAGACGTCGTTGGTCGCATCCAACCGCGCCAGGGCCGCTGTTACCACCTCAACGGCGGAGACGTCACCGTTCTTGATGCCTTGCGCGGTCCGCTCCGCGGACCAGCGCCACAGTTCCTCGCTCACGTATCAGCCCTCCCGCCCGGCTGAGGGCAGTGCTGCGGAGTCACGCGATGACGCCGAACGGGCTGTCGACGGAGTACAGCCAGGAGCCGTCCACCTGACGGCGGGCGACCTCGATGGTGGTGCCGCCCATCGAGAGCGGATTGCCCGCGGGGTCGACGCCCTCCAGCGACCAGTTGCCGTGCATGAGCGCGACACCGTCCACCTCGACGGCGAAAGACGGGACGAGATCGAACTTCTGTGCGATTCCGAGTAGTCCGCTGAGAGCCTCCCGGATCCCTGCGGTTCCGACCGCACTCTCACCGCCCTGCAAAACGAACACCGCGGTGTCCTCGTAAAGCGATAGCAACCCGTCGAGGTCATTGTTCAGGAAGAGTTCGAGGAACCGGGTCTGCAGTTCCTGGGGGGTCGATGCGGTCATGCTTCCTCCTTGCTACGGGACGCCAATCGGGCGTGCCGAGACAGTAGGGCGAAACCCCGTGCGCCACATCGGCAGAATGACCGATAGGGGACGAGGACTGCGCAGTGGTCACCGACCTGCCACCACGTCGGTTGCCCCGGAGGGACAAGACTTCCCAGTCATCGGCGCACGCCTCGATGCCCTTGCCGGGCAAACCCAGAGGGGACACCTGCAACCAGCACCAATCCACCGTGAATGTCACTTCGCAAGTGGCTGACAAGCAGAACACCCCCGGTCGTAGCGATCAGAGGTGTCTCTCGGCTGCATATGTCTTGCATGTCTGACATGCTGTGGGACTCCCACATGGCGGGGAGATCAAAGCGACCGTTCAATGCCGTGGCCAGTCCGACATAGGGACTGATCGAGAGCGCAATCGTTCAGCTCGTCGACCGATGCCGACCCTGCCGGCCTCGGTCGTGCGCTGGTGGGCACATGCATCCGTGGACTCCACCGTAGCGAGCCAGTTGTGCCACGGGCATGCGTTGTACCTGGGGCAACGCATGCTGGTCAGCCTGGCGAGGTGCAGGCATTGGCGAATAACGGTGCGCTCGGTGGAGACACCGCCCGGCCTTCTTCGCCCTAGCGTTTCGGCCACGCGGCGAGAAGGTAGCGGGAGAAGAGCAACGTGGCACAGCAGGAATTCATGGAGCATGCCGGTCTGGTGATGGGCGCCGGATCGGCCGGCAAGGTGATCGCCGGTAGCGGGACATCGCCACAGCGACCCGACTGGATGGGCGGGTCAAGACGGGCACGGTGTGGATCAGCATTATGCAAGGCCTGAACGCCGGCGCTGCCTGGGGCGGCATGAAGATGAAGTCCCCCCCGACATTGGCCGCGAGATGGGCTGGGAGGCGATCGAGGCTTACACCGAAGTCAAGAGCATCCGGACCGGCCTGTCATCATTCACCTCACCCAATCTGACGCAGCAACCGACGTGATCCCTCGACCGCTGCATCGCACGCTCTTGGCGCCCACGGTCATCGCCACCATCATTGGGAGAATGCGATTGCTGGGCCAATGGCCCCACGGCGCGCCTACCTGCCGGCAATTTGACAGACCATTCCAGATTCCGCAATCCTCGTGATCGCTACATGGCGCTACTGCACAACAACTCCAGTACGTGCCTGTGTTGCAAAAGGACTGTTTCGGCTTGGCGGTCTACGCCCGGCCTTTCAAAGCATTCAGCCACCTGGCACCCGACACAGCACACATGCCCCGGGTGTCGGCAGAAGCGAGCGACTCACCCTTATCCCCGGTGACGAACGCTGCGCATGCGGATCCGCTCCAGTGTTGCGGTGGAAATACAGCTACCCGCGCCCTACACCGTACGTCGGCAGGACC
>DATEMN010000115.1:0-11932 GCA_035275565.1 Pseudonocardiaceae bacterium
AACCATCGACGGTGCCACATGAAGTCGCGGTCGAACCACTGGACGTGGCACCGCTGGTGTCCCACACCCCACCCATGGCGTCGGTGGTGATCCCCACAGCAGCGGTTCCCTCCGCCGAACCCGCAGCAGGGTCACCTTCCACCGGACCAAATCCGTCACCTCAGCTCGTGCAACGCGCACTCGACACTCCCCTGCCGGCCAGCTCAAGCCCAGTACAGCCACCCTCAGTCGAACCGATCGCGACGACACCTCTGCCGACCGCGGCTCCAGCGGAAGAGGTGCTGTCCACTGTGCAACGTCGGATCGAGGCCGAGGTCGAGGTCGAACCCATGGAGGTGGCACCGCTGGTGTCCGACACCTCGCCGATGGCATCGGTGGCCGGGCCGCCGATGCCCTCCGACCCCGTCGTGATTCCCCTGGTGATTCCCTCGGTTCCCTTGGCGACACCTTCTGCGATATCCCGTTCTGCAGGACCGACTCCGTCCCCGGTATCCGCCCAACGCGCGGTCGACACGCCCCCGCAGCCTGGACCGAGTCCGGTGTGGCGGCCTTCGCCCGAGCCGGCTGCGGCGGCTCCGGCGGAAGCCGTGCCCTCCACGGTGCAACGGCAGATCGAGGTAGTGGCAGAGGCCGAACCGCTGGAGGTGGCGCCCCTGGTGTCCGGCTCCCCGCCGATGCCGTCGGTGGTCGGGTCGCCGATGCCCTCCGCTGATGTGGTGTTTCCCCCCGGGCCGGCACCCTCCGCCGAACCCGTGGCGGGATCACGTTCCACCGCAACGTTTCCGTCACCTCAGCCCGTGCAACGCGCGGTCGACATTCCCCTGCGGCCTGGCCAGCACCCGATGTGGTCGCCTTCGGCCGAGATGACTGCAACGACACCACTGCCAACGACGGGAAGTGAGCCGTCCCCACTACAAAATCAGCCGGTGCAACGTCGGGTCGAGGCCGGTGTCGAACCGATCGAGGTGGTGCCGCTGGTGTCCGGCTCTGCACCGATGGCGTCGGTGGTGGTTCCCTCGGCGGTGACACCCTCCACCGATGCCGCGGCGGGATCCCGTTCCGCGGCGCCAAGCGGGCCAGCTCTTTCCGTGCAACGCGCGCTCGACACTCCCCCGCAGCACGAATCGACGGAGCTGCCCGCACCGACGATCGCGGACCCGCCGTCGCTTTCCGACACCGACGGCCACCGGACCGTGACCTACGACGACCCGGTCGTGGGTCTGGTCGGTGACCGCCCCATCGAGCCTGCCGTCACCGGCTACGCCGCTGCCGTCGATTCCGCAAGCCGAGACGTCGCGGCACCGGCGGCGCAGGTCGTCACGCCGAGGGCGCTGGCCGCCACGGCGGTGCAGCGCAGCATCCAGGCAGGTGCCACCCCCGCCGCGTCATGGCCACCGGATGCACTCGCGGTGAGCAGGTCATTGCCCAGCGTCGGCCGGCAGGCACCGCTGGCTCAGCCCCTGCAGTTCGCCCAGTTCACCACCGCCGCACCAGTCGCTACCGGCAGCTACCCACCGGAGCTGAGTACCGAGCGGGTGGTGCAGCGAGCGGAGGACGAGCCCGCGGCGGCAACCGACCCAGCGGCAGCAACCGACCCTGCGACAGCAACCGACCCTGCGACAGCAACCGGCGCACCGGTGGCTGGCGCGGCTGCGGGGGCCTCGCCCGCGTCAGCCACCGGTTCGACCTCCCCGACTGAGGTGGACACCTTGGTCCGCCGGCTGTACGACCCGCTCGTCCGACGCCTCAAAGCCGAGCTGCAGCTCGACCGGGAACGCGCCGGGCGTTCCCTCGATCTCTGGCACTAAAGGAGCACAGTCATGGCCGCCGCCGACCAGGATCCCGCAGTCAGTGTGTGTTTTGAGGTGTCGCTCGATGACATCGGCCTCGGCGCCTTCAACAGCTGCGAGGGACTGGGCTGGGAGGTCGTCATCGAGCAACGCGAGGAAGGCGGCAACAACGGCTTCGTGTGGCAACTGCCGACCAGAACCAAGTTCCCGAATATCAAGCTCTCCCGGCCCTTGACCAAAGATACCGAGAAAGTCGCCAAGTGGTTCGCAAAGGCGGTGCAGGGCATCGGCAAACGCTCCACCGATGGCAAGAAGACCGGTCTGATCAAGGCCATGACCCTGGACGGCACGGTGATCGCCAGCTGGGGCCTGCTCGACGTGGTCCCGGTGCGCTGGACCGGGCCGTCGCTGAACCTGGATTCGCCGAAGGTGGCCACCGAGACCATCGAGATCGCCCATCACGGTTTCATCGCTTAACCACGACCAGCCCAAGGAGCAGCGCATGTCTCAACCGGTCGGGATGACCGCAACCAGCGCCGGACCCACGTCTGGTGGGGCCGCCCGGCCGAAGCTGGAACGCGCGTTCCTCGAGCTCCGCAAGCCACCGACGGCACCGGGGAGCCTGGATCCCGGTCCACGGTATGACCGTATCGACTTCCAGTTCAACCCGAAGGAACTTTCGATCAGCAAGGCCGCGAAATGGAGCCGAAACGCGCAGAAGAACAACAAGAATAGCGGGATACCCGAGTTCGGGGGGCCGGAACCTAGTAAGCTCGCACTGGAGATGTTCCTCGATGCCAGCGATACCCAAGACGATTCCGTGGTCAAGACCGTCGAGAAGTTGCTTTCCTGTTGCGTGCCCACCCCCGATAGTCAGACCAAAAAAATACCCAACCCGCCATGGGCGATCTTTCACTGGGGTGGCCTGACCAGCTTCACCGGCTACATCAAATCGGTCACTGTCAAGTACACCGTGTTCACCCCCGGTGGTTTGCCGATCCGGGGCACCGCGACCATCAACCTTGAGGAGATCTCCAAGGAGGACAAGAAGCAGAACCCCACCTCGGGGGCACTGTCTGCGCACCGGGTGCACACCGTGCTGGCCGGGGACAGCCTGGCGTCCATCGCCTGGAGCGAATACGGCGATCCAACCATGTGGCGGGTGATCGCCACGGTCAACCGTCTCGATGACCCGATGCGTCTGCGCGCCGGCTCGTCGCTGTTCGTGCCAGCCGTCGAAGACCTTCACGGCGGGCGAGTGACCTGATGCCGGCCAAGGAGTTCACCAACCAGCTGATCGTCGAGGTCGCGGGCAAAGCGCTGCCCACCGATGTCGCGGGATTGCTCGTCCAGGGTGTCATGGACGACAGTCGCGTGCTCCCCGACCTGTTCGAGCTGCGATTCCGGGACCGGGACCACATCGTGCTGGACAAGGCCAGCATCAAGATCGGCTTGCCGGTCAAGCTGTCCGTGGTGTCTAACGAGAACAACACCCCGCTACCGCTGCTCGAAGGAGAGATCACCGCGCTGGAGAAGGAGTTCGACGGCACCGGCACGTTCACCGTGGTGCGCGGCTTGGACAAGTCCCACCGCTTGACCCGCGGCCGCCGGGTGGCGAGCTTCCATCAGATGACGGTATCTGACGTGGTCCGCAAGGTCGCTCAAGGCGCGAAGATACCCTGCGGTAAAATCGACCCTACCTCTGGCGTGCATAAGCAGATCTCGCAGGGCAATCTCACCGACTGGGCGTTTCTGAGACAGCTGGCCGCCGACGTCGGCGCCGGGATCGCGATGGTCGACGGCAAGCTGGAGTTCCGATGCCCGAATGCCGCCAACGCCGCACCGAGTACCGCGACCTCGGCGACCGAGGACGCCATGGTGCTGGAGCTCGGCCGCAACGTGCTGCGGATGCGCGCGGTGGTCACCTCCGCGGAACAGGTTCCCACTGTGGAAGTCCGCGGCTGGGATCCCACCACCAAGAAAGCGGTCGTCGGTCAAGCGCCGACGAAGACCGTCTCCGCGGAGCTCGGTGCTAAGCCCGCCGAGCTTGCCAGCGTCTTCGAGTCGCAGCCGCTGGTCGCCACCGACTCGCCCTACCGTACCCAGGGCGAGGTCAAGGACGCTGCCAAGGCGCTGGCCGAGCAGGTGGCCGGCGGCTTCGCCGAGCTGGAGGTGGTCATGCGCGGAAACCCGAAGGTGCGGGCGGGCACCGCTGTCACGCTCTCCGGTGTGGGGGCGCCGTTCGAGGGCAAGTACACCGTGAGCGCCAGCCGACATGTCTTCGATCCCGAGATCGGCTACACGACGCGGGTCATGGTCAGCGGTGCCCAGGACCGCACCCTGCTCGGCCTCACCGGATCCCGCCTCGGCGCCGCCACCGGCGGCTCCGGCGTGGTGATCGGGGTGGTGTCGGACTGCCGCGACCCGGAGAAGCAAGGCCGGGTCCGACTGACCTTCCCATGGTTGAACGACACGTATGTCAGCGATTGGGCGCGCACCGTGCAGCCCGGTGCCGGCAAGGACCGCGGCGCGGTGATCGTGCCCGAGGTGAATGATGAGGTGCTGGTGGCGTTCGAGCAGGGCAGCTTCCAGCGACCCTACGTCCTCGGTGGGCTGCACAACGGGGTGGACACCCTGCCCAAGGGTGACGTCGAGCTCGTCAACTCCAGTGCCGGAACCATCGACCGGCGGGCCTTCGTATCCCGTACCGGCCACGCGCTGGAGATGCTCGAGAATGCGTCCGGGGCACAGGGCATCAAGATCCGCACCGGGGACGGGAAGCTGTTCCTGGACCTCGACCAGAAGAAAACAAAGATCACGGTGCACAGCGACGGGACGGTGACCGTCGAGGCCAAACAGGGTGTCACGGTGGACGCCGGGACCGGCAGCCTGCGCCTGACTGGCCAGGACGTCAGCATTGAGGGCAAGACCGGGGTGAAGGTCGACGGCGGTGGCGGTGAGGTGAAGGTCAGCAGCAGCAAGGTGAGCGTCCAGGGCGCCATGGTGAGCGTGAACGGCTCGGCGAGCACCGAGGTCAAGGGTGGGGCGATGTGCACCATCCAAGCCGCGATCGTTAAGATCAACTAAGGAGGACGCGATGCCACCAGCAGCGCGGGTCGGCGACCCGACCGGGCATCCGGGTGTGATCGGCCCACCCGGGGTGCCGACGGTGCTGATCGGCGGGATGCCGGCGGCGACGGTCGGCACGCCACACATCTGCTCGTTCCCGCCGCCAGCGGTCCACCCGCCCAGCGTGATCGCACCGCCGGGTTGCCCGACCGTGCTGATCGGCGGAATGCCAGCGGCTCGAATGGGTGATATATCCGCTTGTGGTGCGCCGATCATCATGGGCTGCCCCACTGTTCTGATCGGCGGGTGAGTGCGGTGACAGCGGAATTCGTCGGCGCCGGCTGGGCATTTCCGCTGCGCACCGACCGGACCGGAAGTATCTCGCTGGTGACCCGGGAACGGGAGATCGAGGAAAGCATCCGGCTGATCCTGGCCACCGCACCCGGCGAACGGCCGATGCGCCCGGACTTCGGCTGCGCCATCCACGACTTCGTCTTCGCGCCCGCCGACGCGGGCACCGCGGGACAACTCGCGTTCGAGGTGCGCTCCGCGCTGGACCGCTGGGAGCCGCGGATCGACCTCGTTGACGTCCAGGTCCGGTTCGACGCGATCGACGAGGGCACGCTCTACATCGACGTGCACTACGCGATCCGCGGCACCAACGATCCGCGCAACCTGGTCTTCCCGTTCTACGTGATCCCCTCGCACGAGCGCGCCGACACCACGGGCGGTGGGTCGTGACGCTGCCGGCACCGAACCTGGACGACCGTCGGTTCCAGGACCTCGTCGATGACGCGAAGCGCTACGTGCAGCGCCACTGCCCGGAATGGAGCGACCACAACGTCTCCGACCCGGGTGTGACGCTGATCGAGACCTTCGCGATGGTCGTCGACCAGTTGCTTTACCGCCTCAATCAGGTACCCGACCGGCTCTATGTGAAGTTCCTCGAACTGCTCGGGATGCCGCTGTACCCGCCGACCCCGGCGGTGGCACCCACCACGTTCTGGCTGTCCGCCCCGCGCGAGGACACCGTCACGGTGCCGGCCGGGACGGAGGTCGCCACCCAGCGCACCGAGACCGATCCGGCGCTGTCGTTCACCACCACCGAGAGCCTGGCGATCCTGCCGTGCCAGCTCGTCGGGATCGCCACCGCCATCAGCGAGCACGGCGGCCAGCCGGTGGACCGGAACCGGGCGCTGAGCACTGACGAACCGTTCCCGTCCTTCTCCACGACGCCGGAGTACGGCGATGCACTGCTGATCGGGCTGTCGGTGGCGGTGCCGCGCTGCGCGGTGGCGCTGCGGTTCGACTGCCAGGTCGAGGGGGTGGGCGTCGACCCGCGCCAACCGCCGCTGGTCTGGGAGGCCTGGACCGGTAACCGGTGGGACTTCTGCGAGCTGGAACGCGACGGCACCGGCGGGCTCAACCGGCCGGGTGACGTGGTGCTGCACGTCCCGGCGGAGCACACCACCACGGTCATCGCCCAGCAACCGGCCGGCTGGTTGCGGTGCCGGGTGGTGCCCGCCGCGCCGGGGCAGCCATTCTACAGTGCGTCACCGCGGATCCACGGCGCGAGTGCCTTCACCATAGGCGGCACGATCAACGCCGCCTACAGCGAGACCGTGCACGACGAAGTCGTCGGGGTGGCCGACGGCGTGTCCGGCCAACGTTTCCCGCTGGGGCAGCGTCCCGTCGTCGCCGGACCCGAGCCGCTGGTCGTGCAGGTGGGAGCGGGCGACGACCAGCAGCAGTGGCACCAGGTCCCGCACTTCGCCGCCAGCACCGAAACCGACCAGCACTTCGTGCTCGACCCGATCGCCGGCGAGATCGTCTTCGGCCCCGGGGTCCGAGAACGCGATGGCCAGATCCGGCAGTACGGCGCGATCCCGCCGAAGGCGGCCGCGATCAAGATCCCGTTCTACCGGGTCGGCGGCGGGCGTCGAGGCAACGTGGCCCGCGGTGAGATCACCGCGTTACGCGCCTCGGTGCCCTATGTCGCGCGGGTGGAGAACCGCCGGCCCGCCTCCGGCGGGGTGGACGGTGAGGACGTCGAGAACGCCCGGCGGCGGGCACCACAGTTCCTCCGGACGCGGCAGCGCGCGGTCACGATCGAGGACTACGAGTCGCTGGCGCGCGAGGCCGACCCGCGGGCCGCCCGGGTACGGTGCGTCCCCGGCCAGGGCGCCGACGCCGCGGTGATCCGGCTGGTGGTGGTGCCTTCGCTGCCGGGTGAGCCGTCCGAGCCGGTGCCCTTCGTCGCACTGCAACCGCGTCCCGAAGTCCTCGCCACGATCGCGACCTACCTCGATGAGCGGCGGGTGCTCGGCACCAGGCTGGTGATCGAGCCACCCGACTATCTCTGGATCCGCGCGGTCGTGACAGTGCGGCTGGGGCGGCTCGCCGATCCCGACCGGGTCACCCAGGACGCGCTGGGCGCGCTGTACCGCCATCTCCATCCGTTGCGCGGCGGGCCGGACGGCTCGGGCTGGCCGTTCGGCCGGTCGGTGCATGCCGGGGAGCTGCTGGCCCCGGTGCAACGGGTGGCCGGGGTGGAGGTCGTCGAGGACGTGAAGCTCTACGTCGTCGCCCCGCGCAGTCGGCAACCCATTGAGGGCGCGCGGCTGAAGGTGGAGCTGGAGCCGGACACGCTGCCCTTCTCCATCGAGCACGTCGTCGAACTGGCGAACCCGTGAGCCGCGGCACCGTCGACGACCTGGCGTCGGCGCACCCGCTGGGCGAGTTGCTGCCCGGGGTGTACCTGGAGGACTCGCTGGCCCAACGGTTCACCGAGGGCCTCGACACCGTGCTCGCCCCGGTCTTCATCACCCTGGACTGCCTCGACGCCTACCTCGACTCGTGGCTGACCCCGCGCGATTTCCTGCCCTGGCTGGCCTCGTGGGTGGGCATCGAGCTCGACGAGACCTGGCCCGACGACCGGCAACGGGCGATAGTGGCAGCTGCCGCGCGCCTGCACTCCAACCGCGGAACCCACCGCGGCCTAGTCGAGTACCTACGGTTGCTCACCGGCGGGGAGGTGGAGCTGACCGAAAGCGGCGGCACCCGCTGGTCGGCCGAGCCGGGCGCCGCGCCACCAGGCACGACGACTCCCGGGCTACAGGTGACCGTCCGAGTCAGCGACCCGAGCTCGATCGACCGCGCCCGGCTGGACCGGGCTGTCCGCGACGCCCGTCCCGCCCACCTCCCCTACCAGATCCAGGTGCTGCCCTAGATTGCCACCGTTGCTCGCCAGCACTGCGTTTCAGGTGGCAGACACCGTCCGGAGTGATGGTGACGGTTGTTGAGCCCAGTGTCGCGAAACGACTGCTGGACCTCGCCAAGAGCCAAGGCTTCGCTTTCCAGCGGATCGCGCCGGGACCGGACGGGCCATTGTTCGCCCGACGGGAAACCCCCGATTACCGGGACGAGATCTACCGCGACGCCCAGGTGTGCGCACACCTGCGGCGGGTGGCTCCTTCCGTTACCGGCGGCCCTGGTCGACAGAGGTCGCGGCGGTGGTCACCAGGTCGGCCAAGGCGTGTTCGGCAGTGGCGGGGTCAGGGCACAGCGCGGCCACGAGATTGCCGAAGCGGACCCCGTTATCGGCGTCGACCAGGCGGATAACCTCGGCCAGGGTCGTCGGCAGCACAAGCGCCGGCAGCACCGCACCGGTATCGCTCCGGAGTTCGCTGATCAGCACCCCGAGCGCTGTGGTGAACTCGCAGGTGTCGCCGGTGAGGTGATCGAGCAGCACTGCGGCGAGACGGTGGGCGCGTTGCTCGGCGGACTTTCCGGCGGCACGGGACAGGTAATCGGCCAGGTTATGGTGCGCCGTCGAGATCTCGCGCAGGTCGAGGTGGTCGTATTGGAGGCGCAGCGATGTGCGCTGAAGATCGACGGCGTCCATCGGGTGGTCACGCTTGTCTTCCAGGTCGGCGCGGGCGCCATAGACCGCAGCGAGCAGCGTCCTGTCACCGACGGTGTCGAAGACGTCGTAGCAGTCGCGCAACAGTTGGTCGGCATCGGCCAGCCGCCCGAGGCGAAGCAGGGGAACGTAGTCGTTGAACCGGATGCGGGCGACCTCGTCGGGGCCAGCACGGCACCGCCGCTTGACGCCGGCGATCTCGTCGTTGAGCTCGAGCGCTTCGTCCCAGCGCTCCAAGGCCGCTGCGGACAGGCGACCGATGTCGAGAATTCCCTCCCGGACGGTCCACGGATTCACGCGGTCGTTGTCGGCGCGCTGGTCGGGCAGGTCGGCCATTTGGGCCCGCAACCCGGGCAGCTCCAGGAGAACCTGCTCGTGGTGACCGAGCATGCTGAGTATCTGCAGCCGCCGGCCGTGGTCGCTGAGCCGGGTCCAGAGCCCGAAACCAGCCCGGCGGCTGTGCTCGATCTTCTTGCCGGCCAGTGTGAGAGCCTCACCGAGCCGGCCCTGGTCACGCAGCAGGGTGACCAGATCACCGCAGGTGGTGGAGGCAAGCCGGCACTCGCCGTCGGTGGTGGCGTGGTCGTAGGCGTGGCGCAGCAGGGTTTCGGCCTCGCCGGGATCCACCTTTCGCAGCGTGGCACCGAGCACGACGAGGTCTTTGAGAGCGCCGGTGGCCTCGGCGATGCGCCGCAGCAGGGGAATGACCGCAAGCGAGGTGACCGGGGAGTAGCCGTCCCGGATCAGGGCTCGTTCGAGTAGACAACTGGCTGCGTTCCAGTCATGTTGACGCAGCAGGTAACGGGCGGCGGCGAGGCTGGCCCGCACCGTGAACCGGCTGTCCTTGCCGGCTTGCTGCTGCTCGATTCCCCAGGCACCGACGACGGTCCACCAGGCGGCGAGTTGTGCGTCGACCGCGGCAGTGACCGGTTCGGGAGTCGTTGCGTGGATGGCCTCGACGACGCCAGGGTGGATCCGGTAACGCACAGGCTCGTTCGGATCGGCGGGATCATCGATCGGGCTGACGGTGATCAGTGCAGCGGTGACCAGCGGAGCGACCAAGGAGGCAAGCGCTGGCGGTTCGGCGGGCTGGTCCAAACGTCGCCACAGAGCGGCCCAGTTCACGCCGAGGACGGCCGTGTCCCGGTCGGTCTCGTCGATCCGGCACAGCACTTGCAGCAGCATCCGCGCCGGCGCGGGCAACGTTGCGGCGACAGTGATCGTCCATGCGGTGAAGGTCTCCGGCAACTGCTCGCCCCCGGTGACAAGCGCCGCCCCACCTACCGCTGCTTCGACCTCGGCCAGTTGGAAAGCCAGCCGGGGTGGCTCGGCTGCGGCCGCGTCGGCGAGCTCCAGCAGGGTCGGATGGCCCTGAGCCAGGGTGAGCACCTGAGGGCACAGCGCTGGATCCACGGCGCCAGGTCCGGCCTCGGCGCGCAGCAGCGCGCGCAGGTTGGGCAGCTCCCAGATCAGCCGCAAAGACTCGTCCCGGGCCAGCGCATGCACCGGCTGGACCAGCACCGTGTCAGGGTTCAGCCCAGCCGGCACGATTCGACTGGTCAGGATCACCCGTGACGACCCCTGGTGGTTAGTGAGCGCGCCGATCAGCGGCACCCAGCGAAGGTCGCGCCACTGGCCATCCGGGGTCAGCAAGGTTTCGAGATTGTCCAGAACCAGCAGCATGCTTGTGTCGGCGAGAGCGGTGAAGAAGGTGGGCAGGAAATTTTCCCAACGCTCCCGGGTAGCGATCTTGTCTACCATCGCGAACCCGTGATCTTCCAGCTGCGCCTCCAACGCCACCGCCAGCAGGCGCAGCGCATCGCCAAACTGGTCTGGATCGGTGGGCGCGGCCCAGAACGCCGACACGACGAAGGTACGCTGGCGGCGGTAGGCGAGCTCCACCGCGCAGGTGGTCTTGCCGGCACCGGCCATCCCGTGGAACACCACCGCGGTGCGCCCCGACGCCGGGGCCAACGCGGTACCGGCCGCAGCCATTGCCTCGGCACGGCCGACGAACCGCACCGGCTCGGCCGGGAACCGAGCCACCACCTCGACAGTAGGGTCGAGGAACGGCTTCCCGATCCGCGGGGGCAGAGACAGCTCGGCCGTCGAGGCTCGCAGTCTGTTCATCCGTGCCATGAACAGCGAAAGCAGGATCGCTATCCCAACCCAGGCAAGGATCCCGAGCACGACCACGACGATCGTGGACACCGGAACCTCCAAACATCCGCCCACCTTCAACCATTATTCAGTGGTTGAGTGTGTCACAAGAATTCATCGAGATGGGTCGCGACGCGTGACAAGAATGAGCACTAACCACTCGAACGGCCCAGTATATTTCTTGGCCAGCCACTGTCGAGCTGTTATGCACGCACGAGGTGACCGGTACGACCGGCCGGAACCCCTAGCGTGTCGAGGACCTCGGCATAGTCCTGCCGGGCCCGGGCGGCGGCGGCCGACTCACCGGCCCTGGTGCAGGCCGTGATGAGGATCCGCCATGATGCGTCACGGAACGGGTCGATGTCCACGCTGCGGCGTGCTGCGTCGATGGCCGCCCGGGGGTCCCCACCGGCCAACCCCAGCTCGGCCAAGCGCCCGGCCGCGGTCGCCGCCTGTTGCCGCAGCCGCTCACGAACGTCGATGACCCACTCTGCGGGCCCATCCTCGGGCAGCAGCTCGCCGCGGTAGGTGGCAACAGCGTGGGCCAGAGCGGCACGCTCGGCGTCGGCGTCGTGGGCATGCCTGGCCTGCTGCGCCACCTGCAACGCGGCCGCGAACTCGACCACGTCGACATCGCTGCCCACGGGCAGGACCAGCGCATAGGCGTCGCCGCAGCGCTGCAGCGTGCGGGGTGAGCCACGCGGCGCGTCCGGCGCCAGCAACGAGCGCAGGCTGGACACCGCGACCTGCATGCTGTGCAACGCCCGATCAGCAGCGAGATCCGGCCACAGCTGCAGCAGCGACTCACGGTGCACCGGGTGCGGCGTGTGCATGGCAAGCAGGCGCAGCATCGTCGCGGCCCGCGGCCGGACCGCGCGCCAGTTCAGGCTGCGGCCAACGACCTCGAACTCGAACCCACCGAGGCATCGCAGCCGTACCGCGGGCGGTGGTGGACCGACCACCACCGCCGGCTCAGTGCGCGGCAGCTCGG
>DATEMN010000116.1:0-6442 GCA_035275565.1 Pseudonocardiaceae bacterium
CTGCTGGAACTGGCTGGAGCCAACCTGCTGCTGCTCGACGAGCCCACCGACAACCTCGACCTGACCTCCGCCGAGGCGCTGCAGGACGCCCTAGCGACCTTCGGCGGCACCGTCGTGACCGTTACCCACGACCGCTGGTTCGCCGCACATTCCTTCGACCGCTTCCTCGTCTTCGGTACCGACGGTCACCTCCGCGAAAGTTCCGAACCCCGCTGGGAGGAACGTCGCGTCGCCCGTCTGGTCGGCGAGTAGCGTCCTCACCGGAGCTGACCGCGTCGGTTCACTTCGTGAATGCGGCGGTGGCGTTTGAGCGTGTGGGTGATCAGGAGAGTCAGGGCCAAGAGCCCCAGGGCGGTGGCGGAACCGACCAGCGCGACGGTACGCGGTAGCGGGTTGTCGGGTGGCGGCGGCTGGAGACCGGACAGGATGGCCGGATCCGATGGTGCCGGGCCAGAATCGTGCTCCTCGGGCAGCACCGCGGTCAGCGCGGCGATCGGATCGACCATGCCGTAGCCGAGTTCCTCGCTGCGACCGCCGGGACCGGCGGTGTGTTGCGCGGTCTGCTCGATGCGATGCATCACCTGGCGTGCGGTCAGATCCGGGAACCGTTCCCGGATCAGCGCAGCGAGCCCGGCGACATACGGTGTGGCGAAGCTGGTGCCGTCCAGCGGGCGCGCCGCACCGTGGGCATCGACGAGCTGAGTGATCAGACCCGGTCCAGTCGTTGCCAGCGACACTGCGCCGGTGCCCGGGGCCGCCACATCGACCCATGGTCCGCGGATGGAGAAATCCGCTGCGTCGCCATCGTCGTCGGTTGCCGCGACGGTGAGCACGTCGTCGTCGAACCAGCCCGGTGAGGAGATCGTGGTGACTGCGCCGGGGCTGTTCTGGGTGCAGGTACTGCTGGTGTTGGCGGCGGCCACCACGACGACGACATCGTGTTCCACCGCGTAGTGCACGGCGGCCTGCAGATCCGGCGCGTTGACTTGGTTACGCTCGGCCGGAAAGCATGCAGCCTCCGATATGTTGATCACTGTTGCGTCTAGCTGCACCGCACGCATCACGGCCTGAGCCATGCTCACGGTGTCCCCGGTGATCGGGCTGAGAATCTCCTGACCGGTATCGAGCTGGCGCACCGGCACGGCGTAGAAGGTGCTGGCCTGACGGATGGCCAGGATCTCGGCCGCCGGGGCCACCCCGATGAAACGGGTAGCCGGATCGGGCGCCGCGGCGACGAGACCGGCCACGACGGTGCCGTGGCCGTCGCAGTCGAACAGGCCGCTGCGGTTGTCGATGTAGTCCCCACCGTCGATCAACCTGCTGGCCAGCCTAGGGTGCGGCTGCACCCCGCTGTCGATCACGGCGACCCGTTGGCCACGTCCGGTCGCGAACTGGTGGGCCTGCCGGATCCGCAGCCGTTTGTGACCGGCCGGCTCGGCCCCGACAGTGCCCCCTGACGGTCGCTGGCAGGCCGCCTGTTGCTCGACCGGGCCGGTCTGCCGGGTAACTTTATTGTTCACGAGATAGGGAAGGGTGCTCACGCTGGCCGGGGTCGGCAAGGCGGCCGGATTCACCGGAGGTGGCACACCTGGCGACCGGCTTCCGGGTTCGGCGGCCACTGACCACCCCGGCCCCGCAAGGCACGACAACGCGGCCACTCCGGCCACCCCGGCCCTGAGCAGTGCCCGACGACGGCCCGTCACAACGCCCGGAAGGTGTCGTAGAGGTCCATCACACCCAGGGCGAGCGGCAGCACCGAAGCGATGAGCGTCGCTTCGATCACGTCCACCGAGCGACGCAGCACGGGGGAGAATCGGCGGCGGGGCAGCACGACCCCGGCACCCAGCGCGAACGTCGCGAGAATCAGCAGGCCGACGAAGACAGCTAGCAGCCCGACGCTCTGGCCTGCCGTCACCAGCAGCCCGCCTAGCAGCCCCGCCGCTGCGGCCATCCCGCTGACCAGTAGTGCGATCGCCTGGCTACCGTTGGCGTAGGACCTCGCCCGCAATAGCAGAACAGCGGCGACCACCACGCCCAGCACCACACCCAACGCACCGGCGGCTGCGGCCAAGACGGCGCTGGCAGCGGCCACCGCACCGGATCCGATGATCATGCCGGTCAGGTACTCGTGCGCCAGGCCGGCCCGGCGCACGATCACGGTGTAGTCGGGAAAGTCGGAGTCCTGTCGCAGATCCTGGGCGTTACCGGGAATCTGGGGTATCGGGAGCCGGGACAGCTGGATGGTCAGCCGGGGCAGTGCCGAGATGCTGCCGAGCGCGACCGCTGCCGCTCCCGCGGCGATGCCCGCGGCGGGAGCGGCGACCAGGCTGGCGACCAGGAAGGCCAGCGCGCCGAGTGCTGCGGTGGTGGCACTGGCCACCAACGGCGTGATGCCGTCGCCGAGCACCATGATCGAGGCGATGGCCAGAACCAGTGCCAGCACGCAGGCCAGCAGGTAGTTCTCCGCGTGAACGCTACCGGGCACGATGTAGAGCCCGCTGACAAAACCCAGCGGCACGCTGCCCGCTGCCACCAGTACGCCAGCGCTGGTCTCACCGTATGTGCGGGCGATCACCGCGCCCGCGACCAGCACGACCACCGCGCCACCGCCCGCGACGAGCGCGACACCCAGGCCGGGTCCGGCACGCAACAGCGCAGCGGCACCGGCCAGCAGCGTCAGCCCCGCCGCGACCATGCCGAGCACGCGGGCGGTGTTCTCGGTCCAGGGACGGTAGCTGTCCGGGGCGGCGACCGCGATGGCTTCCACGACGTCGTCGAACAGGGGCGGCGGGGGGCTGTCGCAGCGGCGCCGAAGTTGCAGCAGATCGCCGTCGACCACTCCTAACGCACCCAGGGGGCGATCCGGGTCGATCGCCACACCGCCGAGTGTGGCCAGGCACCACCCGCCGTGGCTGCTGCCACCGTCCGCAGTGGTCTCGCCGGCCATCGTGAGCACCATCGGCAGCAGGTCGGCCACCGCGACATCCGACGGCAGCGCGACGTCGATGCGGGTGCGCGGAGCCACGACCGTGACCCGGCTGAACACCGCCGACGGTTGAACCGTCGATCCAGGTCGAGACGGTCCGGCACCCGACGGACGCACTGCTTGAACTCCGTTGGCGTTGGTTGGCACCGCTGCACCCTCTCGCTCGGCCTGCCGACCATCGGTGTCCACGTCAGTGCGGGGTCGCGGCGGCCCTTGGTGCCGTGGAGTATCTACGCTCTGAATGCTTGACCGTTAAAGGGGGGTCGTTCCAGACGGAGTGGGGCCCGACGATAATCGGGGTCTGAAGGCGCCGAGGACGTGGGGCCAGGCGGCTGACAGCGGCCGGTACTCGCCGGGTGTCGCGGCAAGTGATCAGCGCATTAAGAGGTCGAGGGTCTCGGCTACTTGGGTGGCGATACGGGCACTGTTGGCGGGGGCGACAGTGAGGTGCTCGGTGCCGTCGGTGGTGGGCTGTAGGCGGGCGGTCCAGCGGCCTACCTCGGTGTCGAACCACTCCACTGGACGGCAGCGGTGCCGCTTGCCGGTCCGGTCTCGGACATTGGCGACGATCTGCCCGCCACGCAGTCGGGGTCTCGCCAGCACCGCCTCCAGGGTGCGGACCGGGCCCGACGCCGCGGGCCCGGTGTCGTAGACGCCGGCGGGCTGGGACGGTGCGAGGGCGGTCCGCGGGAGGGTGATCGACTGCCCGGCTGCCGCGGGGACCGTCGGCAGCTGGTCGATGAGTGTCGCCAGCAGCGAGGTACCCCGGCACGGCATCAGATGTAGACCTGCCGGGTCAAGGCGCGCGACCAGGCCGTGCTCACCCGACTGGGCCGCGACGGCGCGGTCGGTCCGGATCTGTCCCGGCTCGGCGAGCCAGTGCATGTCCACCCAGATGGGGGCACGGGCCAGTAGGGTCAGGGCATCATGCAGCTCTGGCTCCAGCCGCTCGCCCCGGGCCAGATCGCGAGCCCCGAGCTGCTGGTACACCCGTCGCCGAAAGTGGTCCCGCTCCTCGTAGGTCTGGCCGTGGCTGCGGATCAGTAGCGGGTAGACGTGCTCACCGAGATCGAGATCGGCCCAGCAGATGTCGTATTGCGCGGAGGTGAGAGTGACGTCCCGGTTCATCGCGCGGCCTCAGCTGTAGTACTCGGGTGGGTCCTCGCCGATGATGGGGGGCGCGACGCGGCGGCCGTCGCCCCAGATATCCTCGGTCTCGACCAGGTAGCTGGGGCGTCGATGCTCGGTGTCCTCCGCACCTCGGTCGCGACCGTCACCGACCATCGGGGGAAGCGCGCCGCCTACCTCGGAGCCGGCCCCCGGACCGCGACCGGCCATGCCCGCACCACCCCGGCCGGCCCCGGTGGCGCTCTCCGCCGCACCTACCGAGCCGAGCCCGGCGCGTCTCAGCCCACCCGAGCCGCGTGGGCCGAACGCACCACCGGCACTGGCTCTGAGCACCGCCGTGCTGGGCACTGCCACGCCGATCCCCGCCGTGGCGGGCAGCAGACCTGACACACCCGTTTCACCTCCAGCTCCGGCCGGAACACGGAGGCCGGGGCTGGTGCTCGAAACGTGCGGCGCCACCTGCCCCGGGGTGGGCGACCGCGGCTCGCCGTCGGGCGAATGCCCACCACTGTCGGGGCTAGCGCCGCCGTCGAAGCCGCCGCCGGGGACCTGGCTAGCGTCGCCGGAACCACTACCGCCGGTGTCTGAGGCGATCTGCGGGCTGCCCCCATCACGGGGGATCCCCACTGCTGCGCCGTCGGTACGGACGCCCTGCGCTGGTGCGTCGGGGCCAAGCTCGGTGTCCTGGCCGGCGGGCTCCGGCGGTGGTGTGAAGGCGGGCATCGCTCCGTTGGTGCTGAGCAACGACGCGCTGTAGGTCTCGATCACCCGGATGGCAGCGGCGTACGCGGCATTGTGCAGTTCGGCCTGTTCGCGGGCGTCGCCGAGGATCTGGGCCCATTCGATGGGGTTACTCGTCGAGTTGAGCTGGTTCTGGTACGCCACCGGGTCGTAGGGCACCGGAGCGGGCATCGACATCCGCGCGGTCGCGGCGGCCTCGGCTTGGGCGCGCATGACGGCGGTGCCCATGTGCTGCATCTTGTCGCCAGTCTTTGTGCACCAGCCCACCAGCTTGTCTAGCCTGGCCCGGGCCGCTTCCCCCGCTTCCCCGGCCCAGCTCAACTCGCTGTTGACCGTGGCGCGCTGGAGGATCGCACCGAAGTCGTGGACCTCGCTGCCCAGGGTGTTCCACATCCCGCTCAGCTCGTGTACCTGGCCGCTGTTGACGCCGGCGATCAGCTTCATGAGCTGCTCGTGCGTGAGACTGCCCGCGTTGGTCCGGGGGATATCGCTCGCGGGCCGCATCGGCAGGAATGGTTCGCCGGGTTGACTCGGTGTCATCTCTGCTCCTACGGCAGTTTCGACTCAACGAGCACAGCGGCCCGATCCACGACGTCACAGGCCCGGGCGGTGTCGTTTCGATAAAGGGCCAGCACGCTCACGTTCGCGGTGTCACCGATCGCGAAGTCGACGTCGCAATACCCGGGTCCGATACCGTCCAGGGCGCGTTTGGCCTGGTGCCGACCGATCCGGACGTCGGTGACGCTGGACGCGTCATCGAAGTTGACCCCGCTGAGCCCGAGCCGCTCGTTGATGCTGGTCGAGACACCGCCACCCCCCGGGGTGGTCCAGTCACAGCGGCGCAGTCCGCGAACCTCCTCGGCCTCTCCCCGTGGGCGCATGCCCAGCGAGCTGGCTTCTTGGGCGGTGAGCAGCGCACAGGCTTCGATCGTGGCCAAGCCAGTGGGGGATGCAACGGTCGAGGGCGCCTCCATGGGACCTGGCTTGCTCGGTGGGCTGCTCGCCTGAGGTGCCGAACAGCCCGCTAGCACTGTGAGGACCAGTGCGGTGCTGCCGGTACGGATGCTCATGATGAACCGGCTTCCTTCAGCACCCGTGCTGACTGCGTGTCGTTCTGTTCGTAGTCCCGCATACAGGTCTCGACTGCCTGGTGTAAGTCGTCTAGCACTGCAGCAAAACGCTGCAACGCAAAGTCCAGCGACTGCTGATCCCCGCAGGCCACCAGAGTGTCGAGTGTGGCGATAGCTCTTGCCTCCGATAGGTCACCTAGCGGGGGCGCCTGCCTCGTGAGACTTTGGATCAGCCTGAGTCGTTTGTCCAAGCTCTCTTGAATTTGCCCGATAGACGCTGTGATCTCAGCGGCGGCTGCCGTGTCGATGGCGAACATGCCTTGCTGCGCCGCTGCTAGGAAGGTGCCGCTTCCGCCCGCCGTATGCATCGCTCACCCCAAGCGTTGCCGTGTCCGACCGTGCTCGCAGCGTCACGGCCGGCGCCATCATGCCAGACCCACGCGCCGCGCGGTCTGGTCTCGTCAGCGCTGCTGGCGGAGGGGTCCATGGACTCGACGTCACCGCGGTTTCCGTGCCC
>DATEMN010000117.1:0-4505 GCA_035275565.1 Pseudonocardiaceae bacterium
CTCGAAGACACCCGTGGGCTGACCCATCAGCCCCCGGATCGCCGGCCGGACCTTGCCATGCAACGGCGGATCGCAGCCACCTGGCAGTACACCCGGCACAATGCCCGCACGGCACCCGCAGCTCACGTCTGTCCGCTCGAAGACATCCGTAGAAGACCGACGACCATCGCCCTTGCCGCATTGCATGAGTGCGGTGATGTCCGCGGCCGTGCCGCCTGCCACGCCCGCACAGACGACGACAGCCCCCACGTCCGGTCCCGCACCGTCAGTACCACACCTCAGCCGGCTCACCGGCCGACCGGCCGGCCCGCCCAAGCAGCCCGCCCCCTCCACGCCGGAAATCTGCCCCACCACACCGCAGCCAAGGACAGCATCCACCACCCCGGCAACTCGACAGTTGAAGCCCTCGGCGCGAGCGGTGGCGCCCCTTCGGGCCAGGTGCGGGCGCCGATCTCCTCCTCGAGCAGGGCCCAGAAGCTGTCCGCGGCGGCGGCGTCGAAGCATCATCCGGTGCGTCCGCAGCTCTGCCGCAGGCCCAACTCCCATATCCGGGCGAGAAATTAGGCCGACATGCATGCGCTTCCGCAATCGCTGTGGATGGCCGCGGCCATGGACCAAGCCCAGGGCGTCCAGGACTGTCGTGGGCAAGGGGCCCGACCGGTTCAACTGCTTCGTGCGTGCTGCTACCGGATTTCGACGGAGCACGAGGCGCCGGGGAACTCTCATCCGTCGGTGCCTTCGCCGATGTCCTCCACGATGACGTCGTCGACGAAGTGGTCCTCGAACTCGTCGTCCCGCCGTTCATGATCGCGATTGTGGCCCCCTCGTGACACTGCCACTGAAAGTGATCCACAACCCCTTGCGCGGCAGCTGAGCCCAGCACCCGTGCGAACACTATGACCGCAATGATCACGGCCGTAGCTTTGCCTCCTGCTCATCCTTAGCATCCTCCGCGCAGCGCAACGGTGCGCCGTGTGAGGACAAGGAGTCGCGCCTTGGACAGTCTGAGAACGCTTGCGCACCTCCCCCGACGGCTGCGCTCCGGTACGCAGCGTCGGGTGGGGCTGGCCGCCTGCATTGCCGGGGTCGTGGTCGGCGCCCTCACGAGCGCGCCGACCGCTCACGCCGACCCGGACCATCCGGTGATCACCGCCTGCCCGGCAAGCCTGTCAGGAACGGCCACGTGCTACACCGGCCAGGACAGCAACGCCGCGTACTACGCCATCGCCATCCCCAAGACGTGGAACGGCTCGCTCGTCGTGCATGCGCACGGCGGACCCGACCTCGGCGACAGCTCGGACCCCAAACGCAGCATCGGAGACCTGGACCGCTGGGCGGTGATGGTGAAGGAGGGTTATGCCTGGGCCGGTTCGTCGTATCGCCGCGGCGGCTACGGAACTCGGATGGCCGCCAAGGACACCGAGAACGTGCGGCGCCTGTTCGTGAAGGAGTTCGGCACGCCGAAACGAACGTACGTGCATGGACAGTCCTGGGGCGGAGACGTCGCCGCCAAGGTGGTTGAAATGTACGGTTCCAAGCACGGACCGTACGACGGCGCTCTGCTGACAAGCGGTGTCCTGGCGGGCGGGTCGCGCGGCTACGACTACCGTGTCGACCTGCGTGTGGTTTACCAGTACTACTGCCACAACCATCCCCGCCCGACGGAACCGCAGTACCCGCTGTGGGAGGGCCTGCGCGCCGACTCGACGATGACCACGACCGGGCTGCGCGCCCGGCTGCAGGAATGCACCGGATACGCATCGGCTCCGCAGGATCGAACCGCGCTGCAGCAGCGCAATCTCGACGACATCCTGGCCGTGACCGGGATTCCGGAACGCACCCTGGAGTCTCATCTGCGGTTCGCGACGTTCACGTTCCGCGACATCGTGACCAACCGTCTCGGCGGCCGCAACCCGTTCAGCAACGAGGGCGTGTGGTACTCCGGCTCGCACGACGACAAGGCCCTCAACGCCGGCGTCGAGCGATTCACTGCCGATCCGACCGCCGTGCGCGATCTGTCCTACGACAGCGATCTCACCGGGAAGGTGTCGATCCCCATTCTGACGATGCACGCGATCGACGACCCGACGGCGTTCGTGGAACACGAGGCGGCCTACCGCGCCACCCTCGAAGGTGCGCACCGGGACCGGTACCTCGTGCAGACTTTCACCAGGGAGAGCGAGCACAGTGACCTGAGCAACGCCGAATACGCCAACTCGATCACAACACTTGACCGGTGGGTGCGTACCGGCAGGAAGCCCACCCCGCAGACGATCGCAGCATCCTGCCCGGCGTTCGACCGCACATACGGCACCGGCTGCTTCTACGACCCGGACTTCCGCCCGGCCCCCTACGCCTCACGAGTCAACCCTCGGCCGGGCGGCCTGAAATGGCCTGCCATGACCGCTGCCCAGGAAAAGACCTGGAGCCGGATCGACGGCGTCGGCATCGCTCCCTGAGGACCACCCCACCGGGTCGTGCGCTGCTGGCCAGCAACCTTGGCCCCACTCGGACGCGAGTCTCGCCACGGGACGTGGGTGCGTGGTCTCAGTTCGCCGGGTGGCCAGCGGGTTCGGTTCCTCCTGGGGGAACTCCTCGTTCCCGTGGCTGCGGGCCAGCGGTCAGGTCGAGGGTCTCTCTCGCGTCGGCCTGGATCGTGGACGGGTAGGAGATCTCTTCGCAGTCGGGCGCTCACCTCTGCCGACGAGGACCGCGGCGATCCGGCGGGCCTTGGCATCGGTGGAAGACCTAGGCGGTTTCGTTTGGATCATCGGGCGGACCAGAGGAAGATGCCGGCGATGTGGAGTCCTGCCAGGTAGATGGTGGCTGTCTTCACCTAGCGGGTGGCGATGCCTCGCCACTGCTTGAGGCGGTTGATGCACCGCTCAGCGGTGTTGCGCTGCTTGTAGGCCTCGCGGTCGAAGGCTGGCGGTCTGCCGCCTCGGCTGCCGCGTCGCAGTCGGTGGCCGGGTTGGTCCGCCGGGACCGGGATCACGGCCCGGATGCCGCGTCGGCGCAGGTGGTCGCGGATCGTGCGGGACGAATAGGCCTTGTCCGTCAGGACCACGTCCGGTCTGGTGCGCGGCCGGTCCCGTCGGCGGGGAACACGCACGCGCGCCATGACCTCGGCGAAGACCGGTGCATCGCCCGCCGGTCCGGCGGTGAGGACGAACGCCAGAGGTCGACAGCGGGCATCGGCAGCCAGGTGGATCTTCGTGGTCAGTCCGCCGCGGGACCGTCTGATGGCATGGTCGTCGGGTTCGCCGGCCGGAACCCTTTTTGCGGGCCCCGGCCGCATGCTGGTGGGCTCGCACGATCGTGGAGTCCACCGAGACCGCCCAGTCGAGGTCCTCATCGGCGTCGGCCTGAGCCATCAGCCCGGTGAACACCCGCTCCCAGGTGCCGTCGAGGGCCCACATCCGCAGCCGGTTGTAGACGCCGCGCCAGTTGCCGTACTTCTCCGGCAGGTGCACCCACTGCGTTCCCGTCTGGAACTTGAAGGCAATCGCGTCGATCACCTCCCTGTGATCCCGCCAGCGCCCACCCCGCATCGGCGTCCGGTCCGGGAGCAACGGCTCGATCCGCGCCCACTGCGCATCAGTCAACGACACACCGGACCAACGATCCGATGATCTAAACGAAACGCCCTAGGTGAACCATGGGTTTCACGCTGGATCGACGCGATCTTGTCGAGGGGCACAGTTCACTGGGCCGTTGCCCCGCCATCGATGGGCAGCGCCGCGCCGGTGATGAAGGAGGCTTCGTCGCTGAGCAGGAAGGCGACGAGTCCGGCGATCTCGTCGGGGGTGGCGACGCGGCCGATGGGGTTGGGTGCGTCGAGTTCAGTGATGGGTTGGTGTGGGGAGGCGCCGAGCAGCCGGCGGTACAGCGGCGTGTCGACGTTGCCGGTCACCAGGGTGTTGACCCGCACGCCTCGGTCGGCGCATTCCAGCGCCGCGGATCTGCTCAGGCCGACGACGCCGTGCTTGGCGGCGCTGTAGGGACCCAGACCTGGCACGGCAGCCACCCCGGCTGTCGAAGCATTGGTGACGATGGACCCGCCGCCGCTTGCGACGATCGCGGGGATCTGGTGCTTGAGGCCGTAGAACGCGGTTGTCAGGTTCAGCTCCAACTCCTCGTGCCAGGCCCGGCCCGAGACCTGGTCGAGCGGTCCCGGGGCGACGACACCGCCGGCGTTGTTGACCGCGCCGTGGAGATGACCGAACGTGGCGCGAGCGGCATGCACGGCAGCGGCCACATCGTCCTCCACGGTCGCGTCGCACGTGACGAACAGTGCTTCACCGCCGCCGGCCCGGACCTCCGTGACGATGTGTTCGCCGAGTTCGGTGCGCCTCCCGGCCGCGACGACCGCCGCACCCTCCGCCGCAACGCGCCGCGTCACCATGGCGCCGATCCCGGAGGTGGCGCCGATAACCAGCACGACCTTGCCGACCAGACGAGCCCGCTCCGGTGTCTCACGCTGCATCAGCACGCCCTCCGGGCAA